>NZ_JBFTPW010000009.1:0-158707 GCF_056398685.1 Arthrobacter sp. 01T428
CAGGCCGTCCCAACCGCCCAAGACCGGCAATCGCTTCGACTCGACAGACCGCCCCGCCGGCACCCAAAAAATACGCCATCCTCGCACCACTCACACCCCTCTTGAACCGCATCAACACGCTTATTCAACAGGGAATTGCAGACCAGGCCCTCGATGGCCACGTTGCCCTCGTCGTCGTGCAGGGTCGCGATGAGTCGGGACAGAAGGGTCGGCGCATCCAGTACGGGACCACCGAACATGCCGGAGTGCACGGCGTGATCCAGCACCCGCACTTCGAAGGTGCCGTCCACCAAGCCGCGGAGACTCGTTGTCAGCGCGGGAACACCGACTTTCCAGTTGCTTGAATCCGCCACAACAATGACGTTCGCCTCGAGGAGCTCGCGGTGGGTTTCGAGGAAAGTGCGGAACGTCGGCGAGCCCGCTTCTTCTTCGCCCTCGAAGAACAAGGTGACCCCAAGGCCGAAATCGTCCCCCAGCACCTGGGTTACGGCGGCGTAAGACGCCAGGTGGGCCATGATTCCCGCTTTGTCGTCGGCTGCGCCACGGCCATAAAGGCGGCCATCGCGTTCCTCTGCGACGAAGGGCTCGCTGTCCCACAAGGTCACATCGCCCGGCGGCTGCACGTCGTGGTGCGCGTAAAGCAGGATCGTTGCTTTGCCCGGCGCGGCGACGCGGCGCGCAACTATGGCAGGTCCACCGGGATTCCCGTCGGCCTTGTCGCAGCGCAGGATCTGGACGTCCTGGAAGCCCGACTCGCGGACCAACGCAGCAACAGCCTCGGCACTCCGCTCCAGCTCCGCCGGGTCAAAGCTGGGCCAGGCGATCCCAGGGATAGCGACCAGGGCTTTCAAACGGGTCATGGTCTCGTCGAAGGAAGCATCGATCGAGGACTTGAGCGCATCAACATTGATTGTGCCGGAGCCGCTGGAAAAGGTCTGCGGGATCTCCGCATTCATTGAAGTCATGGCGAAAAGACTACCTCCGCGAGTGGTGCCGGGGAACCGGACCGGGCGGCGTGGCGGGCCCTTTCGGGGGGCGGCACGTCACGGCGACTTTGGCGCGGTTCCTGCGGGGTATTCTGTAGTGGTGTTTGGACGTAAAAAGGATGAGCCGAGCGCTCAAGACCAAGTAGACCAGCTTGCCGCCGACGCTGCCGTGAAAGGCGTTGGCAAGGGCGCTCCCACGCCCAAGCGCAAGGAACAGGAAGCGGCCCGTAAGCGCCCCCTCGTCCCGACGGACCGCAAGGCTTCGAAGGAAGCCGAGCGCATTGCCGTGCAGGATCAGCGCCAGAAAATGCGCCAGGCCCTGGACACCGGGGACGAAAAGTACCTGCCGCTGCGGGACAAGGGACCCCAGAAGCGTTTTGCGCGCGACTATGTCGACGCCCGTTTCAGCCTGGGTGAGTACCTGATGTTCGGTGCGCTGCTTTTCGTGGTCGTCTCCTTCATCATTCCTTCAGGAAGCGACGCCCTGAGCTATATCCTGATCGGCTTCTGGGTCATGTTCCTCGCGGTCTTCGCGGATGTCTTCATCCTTTCCCGCAAGTTGCGCAAGGGCTTGACGCAGAAGTTCGGCGACGTCGAGCGGGGCACCGTCTGGTACGGCAGCATGCGTTCCCTGCAATTCCGTCGCTTGCGCCTGCCGAAGCCGCAGGTACAGCGAGGCCAGTACCCCGCTTAAGGCCCCCGATCCCCGAGGACAAGCGTCCGACGAAGCAGAAGGACCCTGGAACAGCTGTTCCAGGGTCCTTCTGCTTGACCCTGCCTGGCGGCGACGCTTAACTGCGCCGTTTGGCCAAGGCCCTGTTGATACCGGCGGCCCAGAATGGACCTTCGTAAAGGAATGCCGTGTAACCCTGCACGAGGGTTGCTCCGGCGTCAAGCCGCTCCTGGACGTCGGCCGCGGACTGCACTCCGCCGACCGCGATGAGCACGAGGCCCTCCCCCACCGCGGCCTTCAGCCGGCGCAGAACCTCAAGCGAACGCGCCTTGAGCGGTGCGCCGGAGAGTCCGCCGGCACCGCACGCATCCACTTTGCCCGGGTCGGTTACCAGGCCTTCCCGGCCGATGGTGGTGTTTGTGGCAATGATCCCGTCGAGCTTGAGGTCCAAGGCGAGGCGGGCGACGTCGTCAATGTCTTCGTCACTCAGGTCCGGTGCGATCTTGACGAGCAGCGGCACGTGGCGGCCGGCGGATTCGTCTGCGGCGTCGCCGACGGCGCGAAGGAGCGGGCGAAGCGTTTCGACGTTCTGGAGCAGGCGCAGGCCCGGAGTGTTGGGCGAGCTGACATTGACTACGAGGTAGTCGGCGGCGGGTGCCAGGCTGCGGGCACTGACCAGATAGTCCTCGACTGCGTCGTCGAGCTCGACAACCTTGGTCTTGCCGATATTGACTCCGATCACGGGCCGAACCCCTGAATGCGTCCGCTGCAATGCCGCCCGAGCGGCCTTGAGCCGCGGGGCCACGGCCGCCGCGCCGTCGTTGTTGAAGCCCATGCGGTTGATGACGGCCTTGTCCTCGATCAAACGGAAAAGCCGTGGCTTCTCATTGCCGGGCTGCGCCTGGCCGGTGATTGTTCCCACTTCGACGTGGCCGAACCCCAGTTCAGCGAGGGCCTCGATTCCGTGGCCTTCTTTGTCGAAGCCGGCCGCAAGGCCAAAGGGCGACGGGAACGTCAGCCCGAAAGCCTCCGTGCGCAATGAGGGGTGCGGGGCCGTCATTTTGGCCAAAACGCGTCCTGCGCCTGAGCGGTGTGCGAAGCGGATCGCCTGGAAGCCGATCTTGTGGGCTCTTTCGGCATCCATCCAGGAGAAGGCCAGCTTGAAGAATGTGGGGTAAACGCGCATGCTCCTAGTTTTCCGGTTTACGGGTCGCGCACCAAACCAAGCGGGTTACCGGGCGGTAGCATGTACGAATGCCGAGCAATCCACGTGATGGAGTTCACTCCCAGGCAATCATCGAAGCCGATGTCATCGTTATTGGCGCAGGATTGTCGGGACTGGTCGCCGCTGCCCAAGCCTACGCCGACGGCAAACGGGTTGCCGTCCTGGACCAGGAACCGTCCGCGTCCGTCGGCGGCCAGGCTCACTGGTCCTTCGGTGGCTTGTTCCTGGTCAACTCTCCCGAGCAGCGGAGGCTGGGCGTCAAGGACAGTGCCGAACTCGCCTTGGGCGACTGGCTGGCGTCCGCGGCCTTTGACCGGCCGGAGGACTCGTGGGCCAGGTTGTGGGCGGAGGCCTACGTGGATTTTGCCGCCGGCGAGAAACGCCGCTGGCTGAGATCGCTCGGCGTGCGGCTCTTTCCGTTGGTGCAGTGGGCTGAGCGCGGCGGCTACGGTCCCCAAGGCCACGGCAACACGGTCCCGCGGTTCCACGTCACCTGGGGCACGGGACCCGGCGTCGTGCAGCCTTTCCTGGCAAAAGTGAACGAAGGCGTGGCCCGCGGAAGGATATCCCTCCACTTCCGGCATCGCGCCACGGAAATGACGACGACGGCGGGCGGCGTCACCGGGGTCGGCGGCGAGATCCTTGGGGCGTCCGGCGCCGGACGCGGCGAAGCATCGTCCCGGACCGTCGTCGGGCGCTTTGAGGCGACCGCCGGAGCCATCATCGTGACGACCGGCGGCATCGGCGGGAACCACACTTTAGTGCGGAGGCAATGGCCCGACGGCGGTGCGCCGGAACATATGCTGAGCGGTGTACCCGCCTCCGTTGACGGCGCGTTTCTGGCCGCCGCCGCAGCCGCAGGCGGCAGGCTCATCAATGGCGACCGCATGTGGCACTACCCCGAAGGTATCCACAACCACTCCCCAGTGTGGCCTTCGCACGGTATCCGCATACTCCCCGGTCCGTCGGCGCTGTGGATTGACGCGAGGGGCCGGCAGTTGCCCGCCCCGCTGTTTCCAGGCTTCGATTCTCTGGGCGCCCTCCGGCACATCCTTGCGGGCGGACACGGACATTCATGGTTCGTGTGCAACCGCACCGTCGCGCTGAAGGAGTTCGCCCTGTCAGGTTCCGAACAGAACCCGGACCTGACTGACAAGGACATCAGGCTCCTTGTTTCCAGGCTCAACCCAGGCAGCGATTCACCATTGCGCCTCTTCCTGGACCGTGGCGTGGACTTCCTGCACGCCGCGACGGCCACCGAGCTCGCCGCGAAAATGAACGCGCTCACGGGTTCAGCGCTGATAGATCCCGCCCAGCTCGATTCAGTCATCCACGATCGGGACGTGCAAGTGGCAAGCGGACTGGGCAAGGACCCGCAGCTCGCTGCGATCCGCGCGGCGCGGCGTTTCGCCACCGACAAGATCATGCGAGTGGCGCCTCCGCACCGGCTCACCGACCCGGAGCACGGCCCGCTCCTGGCTGTCCGGCTCTCCGTCCTGACCCGTAAGAGCCTCGGCGGACTTCAAACGGACCTCCGTTCGCGCGTGCTTGACGATTCCGGAGTTCCTGTCCCCGGCATGTATGCGGCGGGTGAGGCCGCCGGTTTCGGCGGAGGAGGAATCCATGGCTACCGGGCATTGGAAGGGACGTTCCTTGGCGGCTGCCTGTTCTCCGGACGTGCAGCCGGGCGCGATGCCGCGGCGAGTGTCTAAGCTGTTCCCATGGAGTGGCAGACCGATATCCTCGGTGCGGACTTCGAGAGTT
This sequence comes from Arthrobacter sp. 01T428, assembly GCF_056398685.1. Lineage (NCBI taxonomy): Bacteria > Bacillati > Actinomycetota > Actinomycetes > Micrococcales > Micrococcaceae > Arthrobacter > Arthrobacter sp. 01T428. The sequence goes on from NZ_JBFTPW010000009.1 coordinate 4,649, forward strand.
GCGCCTTCGAGGCGGCCGGACCTGATGGCGTCGTCCGGCGCGCAACGCTGGTCCGGCATGTCCCGCGCCAGGGCGCGGACAGCCCGGGTGGCTTTCCCCCGTCCGCCAACCGTTCGGTCCTGTTCCTGCACGGATGGAGCGACTACTTTTTCAACGTCGCCTTGGCGGAGTTCTGGACGGGACAAGGCTTCCATTTCTACGCGTTGGACATGCACAACCATGGCCGCAGCCTGCAAGCGGACAGGCCTGGCGGTTACGTTGAGCACCTGAACGATTACGACGCCGAAATCAGCAAAGCCATCGATATGATCCGCTCTTCGGATGGGCATGGGCAGGAGCCCGGCTCGTTGACCCTGATGGGGCATTCCACCGGAGGCCTCGTGGCCGCTTTGTGGGTCAGCAGCCACCCCGGCTCCGTCCAGTACCTCGTCCTCAATAGCCCGTGGCTTGAAATGCACGGAAGTTCCGTGGTTCGCCGCGCCGCCCAGACCATGGTGAAGCCGCTGGCACGCTTCCGGCCCACGACCATCCTGCGCTTGCCCGAACGCGGCTTCTATTACCGCAGCATCAGCAGCTCGGCCGAAGGCGAGTGGCTCCTCGACGATAAATACCGCCCGCCTTTGGCTTTCCCCATGCGCGCCGGTTGGCTCAGCGCGGTCCTCAGCGGCCACACGAGGGTAGCCCGGGGGCTGAGAATAGACATCCCGATCCTGGTCTTGATTTCCGGAGCGAGCGCCAACGGCATGGTCTGGCAGGAGTCCATGCGGCATTCGGACGCCGTGCTGGACGTCAACACCATGGCCGTCCGAGCCATGACCCTTGGCCGGACCGTCACCCTGGAACGGGTGGACGGCGGCCTCCATGATGTCTTCCTGTCGGCCGGCCCGGTGCGCGCCGATGCCTACGACAGGCTAGCGCGTTGGATTCACGGGTACATCACCAACGAGCCGCGGACGGAACCTCCGGCAGGCTACGAACTTGGACAAGCGGGGGAAACGCCATGACCACTGAACTGGGGGTGCCGGTCTGGCAACATGACTTCCTGGGCGGTGGTTTCGAGGCCTTGGAGCTGGAACTTCCACCGGACGAGGAGGGTCCGGTCTGCGCCACCCTCGTCCGGCACGTCCGCCCGCTCGCCACGCAGACGGCGCCGCACGGACTCTTGGATGCCTTGACGGCATTCACTCGACGACGGCGCCGGCGCGACGTGCCCGTCACCCACGGGCCGCCGAGGGTGGTGCTGTACCTCCACGGCTGGGCAGACTACTTCATGCAGACAGAACTGGCCGAGTTCCTCGGCGCCTCGGGTTTCCATTTCTATGCCCTTGACCTGCGCAAGTTCGGGCGGAGCCTGCGGCCGGGCCAGACTCCCGGCTACACCACCGATCTCTCGGTCTATGACGAAGACCTTGACGCCGCCCTTCGTGCCATCCAGCAGGATGTTGCCGAACTGACGGGTAGCGCGGAGGTACCCACCGTCCACCTCCTGGCCCACTCTCTGGGCGGACTGATCGCGGCGCTGTGGGCTGACCGGAATCCTGGCCGTATTGCCACCCTGACGTTGAATTCGCCGTGGCTGGAACTCCAGGGCAGCAGCCTGATCCGCAGCATGGCGATGCGTCTGGTGGAACCGTTTGCGCGTACCGATCCCAAACGGCCCTTCCGTTTCCCTGAGATGCCGGCCTACTGGGAAAGCGTCAGCAATCTGGCCCACGGCGAATGGACCCTGGATCCGGAATGGAGGCCCCGGGCTTCCTTCCCGATCCGTGCAGGGTGGACAAAGGCAGTCCTGGCCGGGCACGCCGCCGTCGAACGCAAACTCAATATCGACGCTCCGGTGCTCGTGCTGCTTTCCGGCCGGACTCGGATCCAGGCCGAGTGGACCGCGGAGCTCATGCGCGTCGACGCCGTGATCGACGTCGAGCAGACTGCCCGCCGGGCGCTGGGCCTCGGGCGCCGGACGGCGGTTTTCCGCTATCCAGGTGCCCTTCACGATGTATTCCTGTCACGGCGTACCGTCCGGCAGCAGGCCTACCGGGACGTGGCCATCTGGTTGGCATCCTATCCGGACTGAACGGTTTACGGCGCGCTCGCGCTGAGTCGGTGCCGCGTTCAGCGGGGTGCCGCAGCGTCGACCGCGCCTCCGTAGCGGCGGTCCCTTTTGGCATAGATCTCGACGGCGTCCCACAAAGTCCTGCGGTCGACGTCGGGCCACAGGGTGTCCATGAAGACGAATTCCGCATAGGCGGATTGCCACAAGAGGAAGTTCGAGAGGCGCTGCTCGCCGGAGCTTCGCAGGAACAGGTCCACATCCGGAAGATCCGGCTCATCGAGGTACTTCTGGATGGTCTTCTCGGTGACGGAGCCGGGCTTGAGGCGGCCATCAGCGACATCCTGGGCAATCGCGGCTACGGCGTCGGCGATTTCAGCGCGGCCGCCGTAGTTCACACACATGGTCAGGGTGCACGTGTCGTTGCCGCGCGTGTACTCCTCGGCTTCTTCCAGCTCCTTGATGACCGAGCCCCAGAGCCTGGGCCGCCGTCCCGCCCAGCGGATCCGCACGCCCCATTCATCAAGCTGATTGCGCTGCCGACGTAGCACATCCTTGTTAAATCCCATGAGGAAGCGCACTTCTTCAGGAGAACGGCGCCAGTTTTCGGTGGAGAAAGCGTAGACGCTGACGTACTTGATGCCCAGTTCGATCGCGCCCGCCATCACATCCAGCAGGGCCGGCTCCCCGGCTTTGTGACCCTCAATGCGCGGGAGTCCACGTTGGTTCGCCCAGCGGCCGTTGCCGTCCATGACAATGGCCACGTGCCGCGGTATCAGTTCTGCAGGTATGGCCGGCGGCCTGGCGCCCGAAGGGTGGTGGTAGGGGGCCCTCACCGGGGTGGTCCGCGCCGTTGCCGTCTTCTTTTTTCCCAGTGCCACTTTCAGCTTCGCTCCACATGTTTGAGGGACTTCAATGCTCGTTCAAGGTGCCATTGGAGGTAACTCGCCACCAATCCGGCGGCCTCGCGGCGATGCAAGGATTCGGACACATCCGCCGTAGCCCAGTCCCCCGTCAGCAGCGCACCCAGCAAGACGACGGTCTCGGGAGCGGGTGCCGGCGAGCCTGGCGGCCGGCAATCGTTGCAGATCATTCCGCCCAAGGGAGCGGAGAAGGCTGTGTGCGGACCCCTCGCCCCGCAGCGGGCGCAATCCGTGAAACTGGGCGCCCAGCCGCCGGTCGCCAAAGCGCGGAGCAAGTAGGAGTCCAGAATGAGCTCCGGCGGGTGGTCGGAACGGCTCAACGCGGCAAGTGCCCCGACAAGCAGGTTGTACTGGGCGGTTCCCGAATCGGCGTCGGCGTCGGTCAGCTTTTCTGCCGTTTCCGTCATGGCGGCGGCAACGGTGTACCGGGAGTAGTCGGCAGCGATCGAGCTCCCATAGGCGCCCTTCGCGACAGCCTGGGTGACGATGTCAAGAGTGCGGCCGGAAACGAGTTGCAGGTCGGCAACCATGAACGGCTCCAGCCGGGCACCGAACCGACTGCTGGTCCGCCGTACGCCCTTGGCAACTGCCCTTACTTGTCCGTGGTGCTTTGTCAGCAAAGTGATGATGCGGTCCGCTTCGCCCAACTTGTGGGTGCGCAGCACTACGGCATCGTCCCGATAGGACCGCGCTGCAAACGACGAAGGATTGGCCACAGTTAATCTTCGCACCACACCGGACCTTCTCGGGGCCGGCGAAGCCGTGCGGCGCCGTGTTGACGACGCCGCACGGCAAATGGCTATGCCCGGACGGACCTGATGGCCCGGTTGACGGCAGAGATGACTGCCTTGAGTGCCGCGGTGCTCGTGTTGGGATCGATACCGACTCCCCAGAGGACCCGCTCGCCCACGGCGCATTCAACGTATGCTGCGGCAGTGGCGCTGCCACCTTCGGAAAGGGCATGTTCGGAGTAGTCCAGGACGCGGACGTCCACGCCGTCTTGACGCAGGATGTCCAGCATGGCCGCGATCGGGCCGTTGCCCGTGCCGGTCCGCTGGACCATCGTGCCGTCAATGCGCAGGGCCGCATGCAGGGTCAATTCGCCGGACTCATCGGTCTCGGTGCGGATGGAACCCAGCGAGTAGCGTCCCCACTGGCCATCGGCCGTGCTGGCCGGCAGGTACTCGTCCTGGAACATGGCCCACAACTGGGCACCGCTGACCTCGCCGCCCACAGTGTCGGTGCGGTGCTGGATGACGCCGGAGAATTCGATTTGTGCGCGACGCGGCAGGTCGAGGCTGTGCTCGTTCTTGAGCAGGTACGCCACCCCGCCCTTGCCGGACTGCGAGTTGACGCGGATGACGGCCTCGTAGCTACGGCCCAGGTCCTTGGGATCGATCGGCAGGTACGGAACCTGCCAGGTGAAGTCATCCACGGCCTTGCCAGCGGCGGCGGCGTCCTTCTCGAGGGCTTCGAAGCCCTTCTTGATGGCGTCCTGGTGCGAACCGGAGAATGCCGTGAACACCAGGTCGCCACCGTACGGGGAACGCTCGGGAACGGGCAACTGGTTGCAGTACTCGACCGTCCGGCGGACTTCGTCAATGTCCGAGAAATCGATCATCGGATCCACGCCTTGGACGAACATGTTCAGGCCTAGGGTGACCAGGTCCACGTTGCCGGTACGCTCGCCGTTGCCGAACAAGCAGCCTTCGATGCGGTCGGCGCCGGCCAGGTAGCCCAACTCAGCGGCGGCAACACCCGTGCCGCGATCGTTGTGCGGGTGGAGGGAGATGATGATGCCTTCACGCGGGTGCAGATTCCGGTGCATCCATTCGATGGAGTCGGCGTAGACATTGGGCGTGGCCATTTCCACGGTGGCGGGCAGGTTGATGATGACCTGCTTGTCCGCGGACGCTTCGAAAACGTCGGCGATCGCGTTGCAAACACGTGCTGCGTACTCGAGCTCGGTTCCGGTGAAGGACTCCGGCGAGTACTCGTACGTGATGTGTGTGTCCGTGAGGGTTTCCTCGTATTTCTTGCACAAGCGGGCACCCTGGAGGGCGATGTCCAGGATCCCGTCCTCGTCCTGGTTGAACACGACGCGCCGTTGCAGGACCGACGTGGAGTTGTACAGGTGGACGATGGCCTGCTTGGCGCCGACGAGGGATTCGTAGGTGCGTTCGATCAGGTGCTCGCGCGCCTGGGTCAGGACCTGGATGGAAACGTCATCCGGGATGTGGCCGCCTTCGATGAGCTGCCGCACGAAGTCGAAGTCTGTCTGCGAAGCGGACGGGAAGCCGACTTCGATTTCCTTGTAGCCCATCTTGACCAGCAGTTGGAACATTTTCAGCTTGCGGGCCGGGCTCATGGGGTCGATCAGTGCCTGGTTGCCGTCACGGAGGTCCACTGCGCACCAGCGGGGAGCCTTGGTGATGACCTTGTCCGGCCAGGTGCGGTCCGGCAGCTCGACATTGATCTGTTCCTGGAAAGGCAGGTACCGATGAATGGGCATTCCGGAGGGCTTTTGTGCGTTGCGCATGACTTGGGGCCTTTTCTCTTAATCTTTGATGGAAGATTGGCCGGGCATAGCTAACTCCGCAGCGAGGGTTGGCCTAGCGAATGATCGCCTACGAGGCCCCGCCGCGGCAGCTAAGGAGAAGCATTCCTGCACGCACCATTTCACAGTAACACGGGTGCGTATGATGACAATGCAATACCAGAAGCAACGTCCACTATGCAGACGCGTGAACGGTAGTGAGCCGGTTCCGCTCGTCGTCCGAAGGAGTTCTTGTGCCACAGTCGGGGATCACACTGTCCAACATCGATGAAAGCGTCAGGCCGCAGGACGACCTTTACCAGCACGTCAACGGGGCGTGGCTGAAGTCGACGGTCATCCCGGACGACCGACCGCTCGAGGGAACCTTCACCGCGCTCCGCGACGGCGCGGAACTAGCAGTCAAAGCGATCATCGAGGAAGCTGCAGCAAAGGGCGAAGACGCCAGCGGCATCGAGCGCAAAGTAGGCGGGCTCTACAACAGCTTCATGGATGAGGAAGCCACCGAGGCCAAGGGCATGGAGCCTATCCGCGCCCGGCTCGCGGAGGTCTGTGCCACGGCGTCGCCGGCCGAAGTGGTGGCCCTGACGGGGCGCCTGTTCCGCTCGGATGTTTCCGGCCTCTTCTCGATCTATCCCGCTCCCGACGCCGGGAACCCGGACCGGATCCTGTTGTACATCGGCCAGGGCGGCCTGGGCCTTCCCGACGAATCGTATTACCGGGACGAGAAGTTCGAAGGCATCGTCAGCGCCTATGCGAAATACGTCGCCAAACTCTTCGGCCTGGCGGGCATTCCCGACGCCGACACTGCCGCGGCGCGCGTCGTCGCCCTTGAGAAGGCCCTTGCTTCGCACCACTGGGACAACGTCACCCTGCGCGATCCGCAGAAGACCTACAACCTCAAGACCGCGGAAGAGGGCCGCGAACTGTTTCCACACCTTGACGCATGGTTCGATTCGGCCCGCATTGAAGCGGACAAGTACACCGAGCTGGTGGTCAGCACCCCGGACTTCTTCACCGGTGCGTCCGCCCTTGTCGAGTCCGAGTCCCTTGCCACGTGGCAGGAGTGGCTGGCCCTGCGCGTGCTCAATGCCGCCGCCCCTTATCTTTCGTCGGCGTTCGTGGACGCAAACTTCGATTTCTACGGCACCACCCTGAGCGGCACTCCACAGAACAAGGACCGGTGGAAGCGGGGCGTCGCCGTCGTCGAAGCCGCCCTTGGGGAGGCGGTAGGCCAGATCTACGTGGAACGCCACTTCCCCGAAGGCTACAAGGCCAGGATGCAGACGCTGGTTGCCAAGCTGATCGAGGCCTACCGCGAGAGCATCACGGCCCTCGACTGGATGGGCGAAGACACCAAGGCGGAAGCGCTGAAAAAACTTGAGGCCTTCCGGCCCAAGATCGGTTTTCCGGACAAGTGGATCGACTATTCCGCCGTCGAGATTGACCCGAGCGACCTTTTGGGCAACGTCGAGCGGGCACACAACGCCGACGTCGACCGTCACCTCGATGAGGTCGGCAAGCCGGTCGATCTCGACAAGTGGCTCATGACCCCGCAGACCGTCAACGCGTACTACCACCCGATGCTGAATGAGATTGTCTTCCCCGCCGCGATCCTGCAGCCACCCTTCTTCACGGCGGAAGCTGACGACGCGGTCAACTATGGAGGCATCGGCGCCATCATCGGTCACGAAATCGGCCACGGCTTCGACGACCAGGGCTCCCAGTTCGATGGAAGCGGAGCGCTGCGGAATTGGTGGAGCGAGGAGGACCGAAAGGCCTTCGAAGGACTGGCGGCAAAGCTCGTAGCCCAATTCGACGCCCTTGCCCCCTACGCCGCCCCTGAGCACAAGGTCAACGGGAAGCTCACGCTCGGCGAAAACATCGGCGATCTCGGCGGCCTGACCATTGCCTACAAGGCCTACCTCTTGAGCCTTGACGGTGCTGAGCCGCCGGTCCTTGAAGGCCTCACCGGACAGCAGCGCTTCTTCATGTCCTGGGCTGCCGGCTGGCGCCAAGTCATCCGTCCCGAGGAGGCCATCCGGCGCGTCGCTACGGACCCGCACTCCCCCAACGAGTTCCGAACGAATGCCATCGCCAAGAACCTGGATTCGTTCCATGAGGCGTTCGCGGTGGAAGCCGGGGATGGAATGTGGCTGTCGCCTGAGGACCGCGTCAGCATCTGGTAGGCAGCAGCAGCTACCTCGCGACGAGTGCCGGGTTGACCGCCTGGCATTTCACGTCGCCTGCGGTCTGCTTGACGACGTCGGCCGGTACGGAGGCAACTCCGTACTTGGTTCCCGAATCGAAGTCACTGCCGATATAGACCTGGACTCCCACGATGCCGTTGGATGGTTCGACTTGCGAGGCCGGGATCCCCAGGAGATTCGCGACATCCGGCGCAACGTCGGCATAGCCTGCCCCGTAATACACAACGGTCTTGGGAACGGCAGCCGCGAGGAAGTGTGCGGCTTTCGTGAATCCGCCGCCAACCAGGGCGGCTGCGATCTCCTGGCCGCGGGATGCGATGCCTGTTCCGTCGGCAACGGTCACTGTCTGAAGGGCCTTGTCATAGGCGGGAACAGGCGGAGCGCTCGGCGCTGGCGCCGCGCTGCCGGACGGTGCCCCCGAGGCCGCAGGCGAGGGACTGGCCGAGGGAGCGGCCGTAGCCCCCGGGGTGGTCAGGTCGAGGTTCGCGCGCATGGCTGCGAACAGCTGGGTGGCCTGCGGTTGAACCAATTCGAGCCTGTTGGGATCGACGGCGGCGGGCTGGGTGGGAACCGACACGAACGCGACCTTGGACAAGTCAACGTCCTTGAGGCGGCTCCCGATGGTCAGGAGCGACTGGACGGACGCCAGGCCTTCGTCCACGGTCAGGTTCTTTGTCACGGCATCGGCAATGGACAGCAGGCTCTGCGGATTGCCCAGCGTGCCATCAGACTTGATCTTCCGGGTCAGCGAGGAGAGGAAACCCTGCTGCGCCTGGATACGGCCGAGGTCGCTTCCATCGCCAAAACCGTGGCGGGTACGGAGGAAGGCCAGGGCTTGTTCCCCTTGGACGCTCGATGTTCCCTTGGGGAGCCGGAGTCCGGAATCGGGGTCGTAGACGGCGTCGCTCACGCACACGTTGACTCCGCCTACGGCGTTGGACAGCTCCTTGACTGCGTTGAAGTCAGCCATCATGAAGTGGTCGATTTGCAGTCCCGTGAGCTTGTTGACTGTGTCCACGGCGCAACCGATCCCGGCTTCTGCCATGGCCGAGTTGATCATGACGTTCGAGTGGGGTTGATACACGGTATTGGTCTTGGGATCAGTGCATGACGGGACATTCACCAGGAGGTCACGGGGAAAGCTCGTGAGGCTCACTCTCTTGTTGTCCGCTGAAATGTCCAGCAGCATCATGACGTCTGACTGGCCGTAACCGGTGGAATCCTGCGTTGAACCGTATTGCGAGTTCTTGCCGTCCCTCGTGTCGGACCCGAGGATGAGGATCTGCAGGCGGTCCGTTGCATCGTTGGCCGCGGCTTCGGTTCTCGTGGCGCCCGCCGACAACGGTGCTTTGCTGATGTTCGATTGCAAGCGGATGACCCAGTAGGCGGCGAAAGCGATACCGGCAACCAACAGCACTGACACCGTCACGGCAGTGACCTTGAGCCAGAGCGGGAGGCCCTTCGGAGCATTCATGTGGCGGGGGGTGCCGGGAGCTTCCCCGTGGCGTGCAGCGCCGCGGGCACCAAGGGTGCCGGGCTCTTGTACGCGTGCATCGCGACGTCGCACGACTCGCTCAACCTTTCCTCGGAAAATGGGATTCGGACCATTTTACGGGCCCAAACTGGGAAATTCCCCAGCGGTTAGAACCCCAGCTTCACGAGTTGCTTCGGGTCGCGCTGCCAGTCCTTGGCCACTTTCACGTGCAGGTCGAGGTAGATCTTGGTTCCCAGGAGGGCCTCAATGCCCTTGCGGGCGTTCGTTCCGACTTCGCGCAGCCGGCTTCCGGCCTTGCCGATGATGATGGCCTTCTGGGACGGGCGCTCAACGTACAAATTGACCCGCACGTCGAGGAGCGGGTTGTCTTCGGAGCGGCCCTCGCGGGGCAGGATTTCCTCCACCACCACGGCCAGGGAGTGCGGAAGCTCGTCGCGGACGCCTTCCAGTGCTGCTTCCCGGATAAGTTCGGCGACCATGACGGCCTCCGGTTCATCGGTGAGTTCACCGTCCGGGTAGAGCGGCGGAGAAGGCGGCATGTGGCCGATGAGGACGTCGGCGACCGTATTGACCTGGAAACCGTCGGTCGCTGAAACCGGAACGATATCGGCCCAGCCTTGCTCGCCGAGGACTTCGCGGCCCAACGCGGCTACAGCCAGGAGTTGCTCGGTCAGGGCCTGGCGGTCAACAAGGTCGGTCTTGGTGACCAGGGCGATGATGGGCTTGCGTCCCACCGCGGCGAGCTGGGCTGCGATGTACTTGTCGCCCGGTCCGATCTTCTCGTTGGCGGGCAAGCAAAAGCCAATGGCGTCCACTTCGGAGAGGGTGTCCGCGACGAGATCGTTGAGCCTCTTGCCAAGGAGGGTGCGCGGGCGGTGGAGGCCCGGAGTGTCGACGAGGATCAGCTGCGCGTCGTCCCGATGGACAATGCCGCGGATCGTGTGCCTGGTGGTCTGCGGTTTTGCCGAGGTGATGGCCACCTTCTGGCCGACCAAAGCGTTGGTGAGGGTGGACTTGCCGGCGTTGGGACGCCCCACAAGAACCGAGAATCCTGCGTGGAAGCCGCCGAAGTCCTGATCGGCGTCGAACTTCTTATTGTGCTTGCTCACGTGGAACTCCCTGTTGCGTTGTGTCGGCCTCGTCGAGAAGGTCTTCAAGGTCAGTGTCTTCTTTTGGAATGGCTGCCGCAATGATATGGCTGACCCGGTTTCGCCGGCCTTCCAGCCTATCGGCTTTCAAGGAGATCCCATCCACGTGCACCGCGCTGCCGACGATGGGCACCTTGCCCAGGGTCTTGGCCAGGAGGCCGCCTACGGTGTCCACTTCGTCGTCGTCGAGGTCAATGTGGAAAAGTTCGCCGAGGTCGTCGATGCTCATCCGCGAACTGACGCGGTACGTGCCGTCACCAAGGTCAGTGACCTCGGCATCGTTCGAATCGTACTCATCGACGATCTCCCCGACGATTTCCTCAATCAGGTCCTCCAGCGTCACCAGTCCGGCCGTGCCGCCGTATTCGTCAATGACGACGGCGACGTGCGTGGACTCTTGCTGAAGCTCGCTCAGGAGGTCGCTGACAGGCTTCGATTCGGGAACGAAGCGTGCCTCGCGGGCTATGGCGTCAACGTCTTGGCGTACTGATGGTTGTTCGGGGCGGTGCAATGCGGCAGCGACGTCCTTCAAATAGAGAATGCCGCGGATCTGGTCCGCGTTCTCGCCGATGACGGGGATCCTTGAGTACCCGGAACGGAGGAACAAGGCCATGGCCTGCTCCAGGCTGGATCCGGACTCGATGCTCACAATGTCCGTTCGAGGAACCATCACCGAGCGCACCAAGGTGTCGCCGAAGTCGAAGACCGATTGGATCAGTTCGGCCTCGCTGTCCTCGATCATGTCGGATTCCGTGGCCCTGTCCACGAGTTCACGGAATTCTTCCTCGCTGAAGAATGCTTCGTCGCCGCTGGGCGCGCCGGGCGCTACCGTACTGCCGATCGCCACGAGCCAACCAGGGATGGGACCCAGGATCCAGCACAGGAACCTGATGAGTGGTGCCGAGTAGCGAACCACCCCGCCCGAGTGGGCGCGTCCGAGTTGACGGGGCGAGACGCCCACCAGAACGAATCCAATGACGGCCATGATGCCTGTAGCCGCCAATCCGGCAAGCCAAACGTTCTCTAGGAGGCTGTGCATGACGACGGCGACGGCCACTGCTGCCGCCATCTCGAACCAGACACGCCAGAACCGCAGTGCGCGAATGTGCGCAACGGGCTGGGCGAGGATACTGCGAAGCGAATTTCCCCTGCTCTTGACGATGGCTTGCTCCGCGTCGTGCCGCGGCAGGAAGGTGAAGGCAGCTTCAGCCGCGGTCAGCAGGGCGACGAAACTGAGGAATACCAACGCCATCCCGACCAGGATGAGCGAGGTCACAGCATGGTCTCCATGGGGGCGTCCTTGCCGAGGAACGCGGACAGCAGCTCACGCTGCAGGCCGAACATCTCTTCCTTTTCCTCCGGCTCCGCGTGGTCGAAACCGAGGAGGTGAAGGATTCCGTGCGTGCAGAGCAGGAGCATTTCATCCTGCGTTGAATGACCGGCGTTGCGCGCTTGAACCTCGGCTACCTGCGGGCAGATGGCGATGTCGCCCAGCATGCCCTGTGGAGCCGGCTTGCCGGGAGTACCTGGAGTCAGCTCATCCATCGGAACAGACAGGACGTCCGTGGCGCCGGGTTCGTCCATGAGCTCGATGTGGAGCTTTTCCATGGCGGGCTCATCCACCAGGAGGATGGAAAGTTCGGCCTGCGGGTGAATGTAGAGCCGCTCGAAGATGAAGCGCGAAAGCGTCACCAATTGTGCCTCGTCCACCTGGACGCCGGACTCGTTGTTGACCTCGATGCTCATCGGTGTTCTCCCCGTTTGTCATGGATGGGCGTGTGCTGGGCACGCACCCGGTGCTTTTCGTCCCACTTGCTGTAGGCGGACACAATGTCAGCGACGAGCCGGTGCCTGACGACGTCGGAAGCGTCCAGCATCGTGAAGTTCACGCCGTCGATCCCGCTGAGGATCTCCTGGACGATGCGCAGCCCGGAAGTGGCGCCGAAGGGCAAATCCACCTGGGTGATATCCCCCGTGACAACCATCTTGGATCCGAAGCCCAAACGGGTCAGGAACATCTTCATCTGTTCCGCCGTGGTGTTTTGCGCCTCATCGAGGATGATGAACGCGTCGTTGAGCGTGCGGCCGCGCATGTACGCAAGCGGTGCTACCTCAATGGTCCCGGCAGCCATGAGCCGCGGAATCGATTCCGGATCCATCATGTCGTGCAAAGCATCGTACAAAGGACGCAGGTAGGGGTCGATCTTGTCGCTCAACGTTCCCGGCAGGAACCCGAGGCGCTCACCTGCCTCGACGGCGGGCCTCGTGAGGATGATGCGGCTGACTTCCTTGAGCTGCAGTGCCTGGACGGCTTTGGCCATCGCCAGGTACGTCTTGCCGGTGCCCGCAGGGCCGATCCCGAAGATGACGGTGTTGTCGTCAATGGCATCGACATAGTTCTTCTGGTTGAGCGTCTTGGGCCGAATGGTGCGCCCGCGGCTCGAAAGGATGTTGTGGGTCAGGATTTCCACGGGGTTTTGCAGCGATTGGCTCCGCAACAAGGAAACAAGCTGCTGGAGCACGTCCGGGGTGATGACTGTCCCCTTGCCGACCAGGCCACGGACTTCCTCCAGAAGCCGCATGATCCTGGGAACGTCGCTTGACGGTCCGCTGAAGGAGAGCTCGTTGCCGCGCACGTGGAAGTCGACGCCGGGGAACTGGGCTTCGATGTAGCGCAAGGCCTCGTCATGGCTGCCAAGGGTCTGAACCATCTGATCCGAGTTGTCGAAGATGACAACTTCCGTCCGGGCGCCCGGGACAGAGTGGGGAAACTCGGCCGGACCTGTCTCAACGCTGCCGGCCTTGGGCCGCCCGTTCAATGATTCTGTCATAGTGCTGGCCTCGCGGCCTGTGCTCCTCCGGCTTGGTGATGTCCATCGATTTTCTCCGATGTCCGTCTGCTGGATGGGCGCAGGATCGTGGGCCTCGGATTGCTTTCAATCCTACGCCAGCCAGTCTCCGCGATGGGTCCGGACCGTGCCCGGCGGGGCTGCGGACGGCGGATTCGTGCCGCTTTGGTATCAACTCGGCATCGACCTCGTATCAATCGGATTGCAGTTGTCCGCCCGGGTATCGAAACGCCAGCCGGGGCCCCGGAGACTATGACAAGCTGATTCATGGGCAAAAATGCCCCTGTGCCCGGCCGCCGGGCGCATGACTCCCCCGCGCTACAGCGGCCGAACACGATCAGGAATCCAAAATCACCAGGCCAGCCGTCACCCCTCACGGCACACGCATCCGGAAACGTTCCGCGATGCTTGTGACCGCCTTGACGGCTGCCTTGTTCCTGTCGGGATGCATTGCCGATCGCACTGGACAGGGATCCACGACGCCGGTCCCCACCCCGACCGCTGCCCTGCAGACGGCCCCCGACAGCAATGCTCCGCTCGAAACGACCCAGGCCTCCAACAAGATCCCCGTGTACTGGATCGGGCGCAGCGACACGGACACCTTCCTGTACCGCGAATTCCGTGACAACCCAGGCAACGAGAACCCCATCACCACGGCGCTGCGGATCATGATGTCCCAGAAGCCTCTGGATCACGATTTCTTCACTCCCTGGCAGAACCCTGGCAGCCTGGCGACCTCGATTTCCGGTAAGAACGTGGTCACGGTCGATGTTTCCCGCGACGCGTTCAACTCCAATCTCGATGCCGGGATGGCACAGCGGGCGGTCCAGGAACTCGTCTATACCGCTACCGCTGCGGCCGCAAGTTCGGGCCTGATCGATTCAGGACAGCAGATCAAGGTGACCATCCTGGTTGACGGGCACACGGACTACATGGCATTCGGCCAGGTCAAACTCGGCGATCCGATGGTCCGCGACGCCTCCATGGTGGCGCCGGTGTGGATCATCGACCCGCAGGAGGACCTGACCTTGCCTTCCGGTCCGGTCAAGTTCAACGGCCGAAGCACGGACCCCTCGAAGAAGCTGCATTGGCAAATCCTTCGCGAGAACTCAAACGGCGACAAGTCCTCGTACCTCGCCGGGCAGGTCACTGCCTCGACCGTTCCGGGACAGGGTGGAACCTTCAGCTTCACAGTGGGGCTCGGAGCGGGCCGATACGAATTGCGGGTCTCCTTGATGGGACCCAACGACGCGGACATCGCGACTGATACCCGTACTTTCACCGTTCGCTGAGGACGTCCGCTGATCTAGGACGTGCTGCGGGCTACCAGCGCCCCAGGATGTCACTGGCGAGCACGACGGCGGCAGGACCCGCCGTCGACGAGCGAAGCACGTGGTGGCCCAAGAGCGCGGTGACGGCGCCGACATCGCTGAGCTTCGTCACTTCGCGCGGTGAAATGCCGCCCTCCGGGCCGACAATGAGCAGCACTTCCCGCCCAGCCCCGGCATCGGCGTCGGAAACCCCGCCGTGCCACTTCTCCAGGACCTCCCGTAGCGGACGTTTCGCGTCCTCGTGCAGGATGATCGCCAGATCGGCGGCGGCAACGGCCGCAGCCAGGCCGGAGCCGTCGACGGCGGCACGCACCTCGGGAATCCACGCGCGCCGCGCCTGCTTGGCGGCTGCCGTGGCGACAGATTGCCATTTCGCGTGGGCTTTTGCCGCCCGGTCACCCTTCCAGCGCACGATGGAACGTTCCGCCTGCCAGGGCACGACGGCGTCGATCCCGAGTTCCGTAGCCGTTTCGACGGCGAGCTCGTCCCGGTCGCCCTTCGCGAGGGCCTGGACCAACACGAGCCGTACGGCTGGCTGGTGTTCCTCCTGGACGGCGGAGGCAACGACCGTCAGGGTTCCCTGCCCGGATTCGGCCACCGTGCCCGTGAGCCGTTTGCCGGCACCGTCGGCGATATCGACGGCTTCGCCGATTTCCAGGCGCTTGACGGTGACAGCATGCCTGGCTTCGGCGCCGTCAAGCATGAAAGAGTCGCCAGGGCCGAGCCCGTCAAGCGATCCGGCAGCTGTGAAGAATACGGGGTTGCTCACCGCTACAGGTTACCGAGCTTGTCCCGCAGCTTCGCGAACATACCTCCACTGGCCACAAGCTTGCCTTCGGTGAACTGCTCCCCGCGCAACTTGGCCAGTTGGCGAAGCAGGTCTTCCTGTGCGGCGTCGAGCTTGCCGGGCGTCTCAACGTGCAGATGCACCTTGAGGTCTCCCCTGCCGTAGCCGCGGAGATGGGTGACGCCCAGCCCGCGCAGGGTGATGACTTCGCCGGACTGCGTGCCGGACTTGACGTCGATTTCCTGGGGACCGTCGAAAGTCTCAAGCTGGAGCTCGGTACCCAGTGCCGCGGCGGTCATGGGGACGCTCAGCGTGGCGTGGAGGTCGTCGCCTTCCCGGATGTAGGTGGAATCGCTGTTGACCCGGATCTCCACGTAGAGGTCGCCGGGAGGCCCGCCTGCGGGGCCTGCTTCGCCTTGCGACGACAGCTGGATGCGGGTCCCGGTAGCGACGCCGCCAGGCACCTTGACGGTCAGCGAACGGCGGCTACGGATGCGGCCCTGGCCGTTGCACTCATTGCAAGGATCCTTGATGATCGAGCCGAAACCTTCGCACGATCCACACGGCGCGGCGGTCATGACCTGGCCGAGGATCGAGCGCACGGCCCGCTGGACCTGGCCCGAGCCGCCACAGATGTCGCAGCGTTCCGGGTGGGTGCCCGGTCGGCAGCATGAGCCTTCGCACGTGGGACAGATGACTGCAGTGTCCACTTCGAGCTTTTTGTTGACACCGAAGACGGCTTCGCGCAAGTCGATGCGGACACTGATCAAGGCGTCCTGCCCGCGGCGCATGCGTGATGCTGGGCCTTGCATGCCGCCACCTCCTCCGCCGAAGAAGGTGTCGAAGATGTCCTGGAAGGCGAATCCCTGGCCCGCGTAGCCGCCGCCGAAACCGTTGTCGGTCCCGTTCTCATTGCCGGTGGCGTCGTAGACGCGGCGCTTCTGTGGGTCGGAGAGGACCTCGTAAGCGTGGGTCACCGCCTTGAATTCCTCTGCAGCGCCGGCCCCGGGGTTCACATCGGGGTGCAGCTTACGTGCGAGTTTGCGGTAGGCCTTCTTGATCTCCTCGCCGGTTGCTTCCGGCGAGACGCCCAGAACGTCATAGTGACTGCTCAAAGTCGGTATCTCTTCCTTGTTTACGGTTCCACTGCGTTTCTTGCGGGGCGGTTTCCAGCCGAGGCCGTCAGCCGCCCAGAATGCGGGAAAGGTAGCGTGCGACGGCACGGACGGCCGCCATGGTGTTGGGATAGTCCATGCGGGTGGGTCCAAGAATGCCGATCTTGGCACTGCTGCCCGGACCGTAGCCCGTGGCAACCACCGAAGCCTCGGAGAGGCCGTCGTAGGGGTTTTCGCGGCCGATGCTCACCGTGACGCCCCGGGGGTCTTCCGCCATGTCGGACAAAAGCCGCAACATGACCACCTGTTCCTCAAGCGCTTCGAGGACCGGACCGATGCTCAGCGGGAAGTCCACGTTGGAGCGGGCCAGGTTTGCCGTGCCTGCCATGACCATGCGTTCGTCGCGGCTCCGCTCGGCAAGCCTTTCCAGGCCGTGGGCAAGGGCGCCGGCAAGGTTCCGAAGCCCCGGCGGGCACAGGGCAACCACCGATGGCAGCACTTGCGGCATGAGGTCGAGCTGGGAGCCGGCGATGCTTCCAAGGAATCGCGCCCGCAAGGCCATGAGTTCGTCGTCGGTGGTGTCCGTCGCTGCGTGCACAACGCCCTGTTCCACCTTGCCCGAATCGGCGATCAACACCACCAGGACCTGGCGCGGTGCCAAAAGGACAAACTCAATGTGCCGGACGCGCGCGCGGCTCAGGTGCGGATACTGCACGACGGCGACCTGGTTGGTCAGTTGCGAGAGGAGCCGGACGGTGCGCTCAAGGATGTCCTCGACGTCGTCAGGTCCCTCAAGCAAGGAGTGGATGGCCCGGCGCTCGGCGGCCGAAAGTGGTTTGACCTCGGAAATACGGTCGACGAACAGGCGATAACCCTTGTCCGTGGGAATGCGGCCGGCGCTCGTGTGCGGTGCGGCAATGAGGCCTTCTTCTTCCAAGAGGGCCATGTCATTGCGGATGGTTGCGCTCGACACTCCCAGATGGTGCCGTTCGACCAAGGCTTTGGAACCGACCGGCTCGCGGGAGTGAACGTAGTCCTCCACGATGGCGCGTAACACTTCAAGCTTGCGTGGTTCGCTCACTGCCCACCTCCAATCAACATTTCAACAGTTAGCACTCAACATGCCCAAGTGCTAACAAGTCTAGTATGAGCCACCTCGTTGTTAGCATTGGTACCGCTCGCGGCGAACATGATTCCCGCGCGGTCCTGCGCAATGCCACGGACCGTGACCGATCCCCTAGCGCAAAGTGGTGTGAAGACCGTGTCTTACGACAATTGGGGCCCGCAAGACCTCTCCTCGCCTGCCAAACGGCAACTGCCTGAGGTTCCTGTTGAACGCGGAATGGTTCTCGAAGACGTCCAGTCCGGCTGGGTCGGGGCCGTGACCAGGGTGGAGAAGTCCGGAGGCATGCACATTGTGGTGCTGGAGGATCGGCGGGGAAAAGCCAAGTCGTTCCGGCTTGGCTTCGGATTCCTGCTAGAGGGACAAGCCGTGAAGCTCCTGCCGCCTGCCCCACGCCCGGCCGCCGCCAAGGGGGCGGCGCCAGCAGGCAGGACAGCATCAGGATCCGTCCGAGTCGCCGGCCAGCGGGCCCAAGTCGCCAAGGCGAGCCGGATATGGGTGGAAGGTAAGCACGACGCCGAACTTGTGGAAAAGGTGTGGGGAGATGATCTCCGGGTGGAGGGTATCGTCGTCGAGCCGTTGCATGGCGTGGACGATCTCAAGGCGGCAATAGCCGCATTCTCCCCTGGCCCGGGCCGCCGTCTCGGGATCCTTGTGGACCACTTGGTCCCGGATTCGAAGGAGTCGTGGATTGCTGCCGACGCCATGACGCTGCCGGGCGCTGCAGGAAACGTCTTGATCGTGGGACACCCCTACGTGGACGTCTGGCAGGCAATCCGGCCCAAGGTGTTGGGGATCGAGCAATGGCCGACCATCGCGCGGGGCACGGATTGGAAGACCGGGATCCTGAAGGCGTTCGGCTGGCCGCATGAAACGGCCGAGGACATCGGACTGGGTTGGCAGAAGCTGCTGGGCGCCGTCCACAGCTACGCCGATTTGGAGGCGTCTCTGCTGGGTCGCGTGGAGGAAGTGATCGATTTCCTGACCGTTCCGTGATGAATTACCTGCGTAGGGGACAGCAGTTGGTCGGCTGACTGCGTGCCAAGCAAGTATTCTGGGACAGCAACACTGCACCGATAGACACTCGAAGGAAGAAACTGTGGCAGACAACGCTCCTGACGATCGGGACGGCACCTCGGGCCAGTCCCAGTACCACGGCGTTCCTGCCAACGCGCTGCCCTTGACCGCCTCGGAAGACCGGCAGTGGGCAACCCTGGCGCACTTTGGAGGAATCCTCGGCTGCGTGCCTTCGCTCCTGATCTACCTGATCTTCCGCGAGCGTGGCCCGTTCACGGCCCAGGAATCCAAGGAAGCGCTCAACTTCACTTTGCCTCCGACGATTGCCGCCGTGCTCGCAAACATCCTGGTCCTGCTCCCGGTGGTGGGAAACCTGTTCGCGGTTTTGGCCACGGCGATTTGGGTCGCAGTGACCTGCTTCTCGGTGTCGGCCGGAATCCGCGTCAACCACGGTCAGCCGCACCGCTACCGCTTCAACCTGCGCTGGATCAAGTAGCCGGTCCTCGCGGCGGATGCCTATGTAGCCTCCCGCTCCGGGCGCTGACGCTTGCCGCTAGTCCGGAAGGATCCGGCGGACCACGGCATCGGCGAGTAGCCGGCCCTTGAGGGTCAGGACCAGCCGTCCCTGGAAGGCCGCTGCGGGTTCAACCAGGCCGTCGGCAATGAGGCCTGCAACGGCGTGGCGGCCCACCTTGTCGAGCGCGTCGACTTGAAGCCCGGTGCCGAGGCGCGCCTCCAGCATGATGCGTTCCACTTCCCGGGTTCCGGCGTCGAGCGTTTCCCGTCCAGCGGCCGGCGAGGCCCCGCTACCGAGCCTGTTGGCATAGGCGGTGGGGTGCTTGACGTTCCACCAGCGGACGCCGCCCATGTGGGAATGCGCACCGGGTCCGATGCCCCACCAGTCGTCTCCCCGCCAGTAGGCAAGGTTGTGTTTGCACGCCTGTTCGGGTGTACGGGACCAATTGCTGACCTCGTACCAGTCCAGACCGGCGGCGCTGATCAGCTGATCGGCGAGTTCGTACTTCGCGGCGTGGTCGTCGTCGTCGATCCCGGGAACCTCGCCGCGCCGGATCTGTGCCGCCAGCTTGGTGCCTTCTTCCACAATCAGCGCGTAGGCGCTGATGTGGTCCGGACTGTAGGACAAGGCAGTCTCCAGGGAGATCTGCCAATCAGCCATCGACTCGCCGGGAGTGCCGTAGATGAGGTCGAGGCTCACGGCAAGACCGGCGTCGCGCGCCCATTGGACCACCAAGGGGACGCGGCTGGGTGTGTGCGTACGGTCCAGGACCTTGAGCACGTGAGGGACTGCCGACTGCATGCCGAAGGAAATCCGCGTAAAGCCGGCATCCGCGAGCAGCTGGAGGGACTCCGGCGTCACGGAGTCGGGATTCGCTTCAGTGGTGACTTCGGCTCCGGCTTCCAGTCCCCAGTGCCCGACGGCGGCCGTCAGGATGCGTGCGAGATCTTCAGCAGGCAGGAGGGTCGGCGTGCCGCCGCCGAAGAACACCGTGCTCAGGGGCCGCTGCGGCAGCCCGGAGGCTTCCATGGCCCGGACGGCGAACTCCACTTCCGAAATGGCAGTGGACGCGTAGGCGTCCTGGGAGGCGCCGCCGCCAAGCTCAGTGGCGGTGTAGGTGTTGAAATCGCAGTATCCGCAACGCACGGCACAGAAAGGTATGTGGACGTACAGTCCAAACTTGCGCGAATCGACACCGTCGAGCACCTGCGGAGGCAAGATGCCGTCCGCAGGTGCAGGATCCCCGAGGGGAAGAACGCTAGGCACGGAACTCCCTCCGGGGCCGTTCTGTGCCCGCCTGTACCGCAGTGTTCCGGGCGGACAGCCGCATTACTTCTTGGCCTTGTCCTTGGATTCGTCGGTGGTCAGCGCTGCGATGAATGCTTCCTGTGGAACTTCCACGCGGCCCACCATCTTCATGCGCTTCTTGCCTTCCTTCTGCTTTTCCAGAAGTTTGCGCTTACGGGTGATGTCACCGCCGTAGCACTTGGCAAGGACGTCCTTGCGGATGGCGCGGATACTCTCGCGGGCGATGATCCGGGAGCCGATGGCGGCCTGGATGGGGACCTCGAACTGCTGGCGGGGAATGAGCTCGCGCAGCTTGCCTGTCATCATGACGCCGTAGGCGTAGGCCTTGTCCCGGTGGGTGATAGCGCTGAAAGCGTCAACCTGCTCACCCTGGAGCATGATGTCCACCTTGACCAGGTCGGCAACCTGCTCGCCGTCGGCCTTCCAGTCCAGCGATCCATAGCCGCGGGTCTTGGACTTGAGGATGTCGAAGAAGTCGAAGACGATCTCGGCCAGCGGCAGGCGATACCGGATTTCCACCCGGTCTTCCGAGAGGTAGTCCATGCCGCCCATGACCCCGCGGCGGCTCTGGCACAGCTCCATGATGGCGCCCACAAACTCATTGGGAGCCAGGATGGTGGCAGACACCATTGGTTCGCGCACCTCGGCGATTTTGCCCGTGGGGTATTCGCTGGGGTTGGTGACGTGCAGGACGCGTTTGTCCTCAAGCGTGACCTCGTACTCAACGTTGGGAGCGGTGGAGATGAGGTCGAGGTTGTATTCTCGCTCGAGGCGTTCACGGGTGATTTCCAAGTGCAGCAGGCCCAGGAAGCCCACGCGGAAACCGAAGCCCAGGGCGGCGGACGTCTCCGGCTCGTAGACGAGCGCGGCGTCGTTGAGCATCAGCTTCTCGAGGGCATCCCGCAGAACGGGATAGTCCGTGCCGTCCAAGGGGTACAAGCCGGAGAAGACCATGGGCTTGGCATCGGCGTAACCGGCCAGGGATTCCGAAGCGGGCTTGGCCAGGTTGGTCACGGTGTCGCCGACCTTCGACTGGCGGACGTCCTTCACGCCGGTGATCAGGTAGCCTACCTCGCCGACGCCCAGCCCTTTGGAGGGAGTGGGTTCCGGAGAGCTGACACCGATTTCCAGGAGCTCGTGGGTGGCGCGGGTGGACATCATCTGGATCCGCTCGCGTGGGTGCAGCATGCCGTCCACGACACGGACGTAGGTGACCACACCGCGGTAGGTGTCATACACGGAGTCGAAGATCATGGCGCGGGCCGGAGCGTCCGGGTCGCCGACAGGGGCTGGAAGATCGCGGACGATCTTGTCCAGGAGGGCCTCCACGCCGACGCCGGTCTTGCCGGACACGCGCAGCACGTCCTCGGGATCGCCGCCGATCAGGTTGGCGAGTTCCGCGGCATACTTTTCGGGCTGGGCGGCCGGGAGGTCGATCTTGTTGAGCACCGGAATGATGGTGAGGTTGTTTTCCATCGCCAGGTAGAGGTTGGCCAAGGTCTGGGCCTCGATGCCCTGGGCGGCATCCACCAAGAGGACCGCGCCTTCACAGGCCGCAAGGGAACGGGAAACCTCATAGGTGAAGTCAACGTGGCCGGGGGTATCGATCATGTTCAGGGCGTAGCTGGTGCCGTCGAGTTCCCAAGGCATGCGCACAGCCTGGGACTTGATGGTGATGCCACGTTCGCGTTCGATATCCATGCGGTCCAGATACTGGGCCTTCATGTCGCGGGACTTAACGACGCCGGTGTACTGCAACATGCGGTCGGCCAGGGTGGATTTACCGTGGTCGATGTGGGCGATGATGCAGAAGTTCCGGATGATGGCCGGATCTGTCGCGGCGGGCACCGGTGCGGTGCGGGCCATGGGAGACACGCAGGGTCCTTACTGTCGATACTCACACGGCCGGACTCCGGACTGGTCTGGACCATTCCGGCCGAAGCCGCATATCTGAACTAATAGTCTCCCATGAACATGACGCGGCTTGTGCACTGTGATCGGGCGCCGTCGCAATGTGGGAGACGTATGTGCACGACTTGTGTGCGAGGCGTTTTGTGCGACCCGGCACGGCAAGGGAAAGTACGGTAGTTCCATTGCACCCGATACACATTTGCTTGGCAGACTACTCAGAGGCTCCCTGGGCTACCTCCGACGGATCATCGGATCCCCGGCTGGCACACCCCCTCACCGGTCCCCGAAGGCCGGGGCCCCGGCGAAGGCGGGCCAAGCCCGGAGCGCAAGCACCGGCGTCGGGCAGCTCTCCCGCCCCTACCCGGGCGACTTCCGCGGCGCCGTGGCTCCGCGGTACTCCCCCGATCCGGACGGCAAACCGGACCCCGGAGAGATCGTGTGGTCCTGGGTTCCGTACGAAGAGGATTATTCCCAAGGCAAGGATCGCCCGGTCCTGTTGATCGGTCACGACGGGGCGTGGCTGCTCGGGCTGATGCTGACCAGCAAAGACCACGACAACGGCCGCCGTTCAGATGACTACGTCGACATCGGAACTGGTTCCTGGGACCCCCAAGGCCGGCCCAGCGAGGTCAAGGTAGACCGGGTGGTTCGCATCAATCCGGCGGACGTCCGGCGCGAGGGTGCTGTCCTCGACAAGCGCGCTTTCCAAGTTGTGGCGCGTCGGCTCAACGGGCAACACGATTCGGCGTAGACCCGAAATCCCCGGAAAAGGGCCGAGTCTGATAATATTTATGGCTGTGTGTCCGTGCAGGTCGACGGCCACTCATGGTTGGCTGCCATAGGCATCCCCACGCCGCTCAGTCGATGGCCAACCTGAAAACCCTCTAGACCATTTTCCGCATTAAAAAGAGAGTTCACACACGTGGCTAATATCAAGTCCCAGAAGAAGCGCATCCTCACCAACGAGAAGGCTCGCCTGCGTAACAACGCCGTCAAGTCTGAGCTGAAGACGGCCATCCGCGCCGTTGCCACCGCCGTTGAGTCCACGGACAAGGATGCCGCTGCAAAGGCTCTTGTTGCTGCTAGCCGTAAGCTGGATAAGGCTGTCAGCAAGGGCGTTATTCACAAGAACAACGCTGCAAACCGCAAGTCGGCGATCTCCAAAAAGGTCAACGCACTCTAAGGTTTATCCAGTTCGACTGAGCTGAACGTGAGGCCGGCACCCATTTGGGTGCCGGCCTCGCGTCTTTAAGATTCGAGGCACGCCGGCGGACGGGCGGGGCTTACTGACGACGCGGAAAATGCCTATCGACCCAGGTATTCGGGCGTCGCCAAGCATTGCGCGTAGCGCCCGACAGTCTGGGTGTCGCGCGGACCTAGCGTCCGCGGGCCGAGGTGGCAATGACGGTGACAGCGTGCTCCACCGCGTACACAGGATCCCGCGAGAGGCCCTTCACTTGGGCGTCCGCTTCAGCCGTGACCTGGATGGAACGGATCAGGCCTTCGGGAGTCCAACGGCGAACGTCGCGTTGGGCCTGTTCCACGAGCCATGGCTGCATGCCAAGCTGCTTGGCGATCTGTGCCGACGATCCCTGGGCGCCGGCTACCTTGGCCAGGGTGCGGAGCTTCGCGGCGAGGGCGGCTACCAGTGGCACCGGGTCAACCCCGGTGGCGAGGGCATGCCTGAGGCTGGACAGCGCTTGCGGCCCGTTGCCGGCCATGGCGGCGTCAGCAACCTTGAATGCCGTGGCTTCCACGCGGCCACCGTAGTAGCGTTCGACGGTGGCTGCGTCCACCGTGGTGGTGGCGTCCGCGATGAGCTGGTTGCATGCCGCAGCGAGTTCGGAGAGGCTGGCTCCGACTGCATTGACGAGGGCTTGGACGGCTTCCGCTTCGATGCGGCGGCCGCCTGCCTTGAATTCCGAGACGACGAATGCTGTTTTCTCGGCGTCCTTTTTCAAGGGTTGGCAGTCCACCACCGGCCATCCGGAGGACTTGATGGCGTCCAGGAGTTTCTTTCCGCGCACCCCGCCACCGTGGCGAAGGACCAACACGACGTCGTTCTCCGGGTGGGCTACGTATTTCAAGGCATCGGCAAGGAAGGCATCGGTCATGGACTCGAGGCCCTCGATCTCGATGAGTTTTGCCTCATCGAACAGTGACGGCGTGACCGCCATTGCGAGGGAACCGGACTCGTAGCTTCCGGCATTGAGCTTGCTGTTTTCCACTTCCGGCGCTGCGGCACGCACTTGCGATCGGATCCGATCCATGGCCCGGATTCCGAGGTATTCCTCAGGGCCGGTGATGAGCACTACCGCGGATGGGGTAACGTCCCGCCAGCTGGCGGTGTTCGCCGCGGAAGTTTTAGCCTTGGAGACCTGGGCAGCAGCCAATGTTGCTTCCTTCCAGAAGGGTTTTGCAGAATTCCAGTCTCCCACGTTCAGCGGGTCCATCGGCGACGAAGAGACGACTCCCCTGCGGCTATGAGGAGCACCAAGCGGCCGTGCAACCACAGTACGGCGGAGACCACCCGCGTCGGATGCAAGACCAGCCACACAAGCAGGACTGTCCCAACAGACCAGAGACTCATGGTGGCGATTCCAGCGGGACCTTCCGGCCACGGCAAGGACGCTCCGGGAAGCCCGGCGAAGAACCTGGCGATTGCCGCCACCATTCCCGCGCTGGCCCCGGCAACGGCTATCGGAACAATTGCAAGCCAGGGAAGCAGCGGGACAAGGGGGACAGCAATGGTTCCCAGGATCGTCACGGGTGCGACAAACGGAGCAACTGCGATATTCGTCAGCAATGAGTAGCTGGAGAACTGCGGTTGCAAGGCTACGATGACCGGGCTGCACAGAAGCTGCGCCGCCAAGGGGACAGCGACGGCGGACGCTAGCCAGGAAGGTACCCAAGACGGAGCCCAGGAAGCGATAGGCCGTGCCAACAGGACAATTCCCAGGGTAGCGAGGACGGACAAGAGGAACCCCACACTCGTACCAAGTGAGGGATCCAGGGTGAGCAGCCCAGTGACCGCGAGGCACAGAAAGCCCAGGCTCCTGCCCTGCCGGCCGCTACTTAGCGCTGTGAGGCCGATAGCACCCATGACCGCTGCCCTCAGGACGCTTGCGTCCGGCCCCACCATCATGACAAAGGCCGCCAGGCCACCAAGGGCCACGATTGCCGCGACTCCCCTGGCAAGCCTAAAGCTCCTTGCCAGTAGCACCAGGCCGCCAAGAATGAGGCTGCAATTTGCGCCGCTCATTGTTGAGTTAGGAGGTGGGTCTCCTTGGAGCAGCGTTTTCGCTGGTCAACGGCGTCTTCGTGCTATCCATTGATGGAACTGGCGTGACAATCAAACCCATCTTCCGTTCGTGAGCGGACGGCGATCAGTACTTTGCGGACCCCATTCTATAGGAATCGACTGACCTACGTTGAAGCAGGAGGTGGGTCCTATTTGGCTCCAGAGCCCTGCCCTGATGAGGCCCTGCCGCGGGCGCGAACCCGGCGGCCGAGTCTCGTCTATGTCCACAAGATGGCCAGATGGCCCGAGTAGAGCCGAAGAAAGTACCCAGCCGTTGAGATATAGAACGCGGATTCAGTGGGCGAAACGACCAACCTGACAAGAAGAGCATCGTCTCGCAAAGGCCGGAGCGTGGTCGGTCAAAACGATCCTCAGGGGTCTGCGGCATTCAATGGCATAACTTGACGCTGACATAAAGGGGCCTGTCCGAGTTGGGACAGGCCCCTTTGCCGGACGCCGAGCCTGACCCTGTATTCTGCCGAGTGAGCTGGAAGCAACCGTGGCAAAGCACACGCCACTCGAAGCGTCCGTCAAAGACCGCAGGAGGCGGCGGATCTGCCGGTCCGTATCCACTCCAATTATCAGGAAGGCCCCGCAAGGTGAGTAGCGAAACGCCTCGCAGCATCCTGGCCCTCGGGAGAGGGGAGGGCGAAGTAATCACGTCCAACCCTGACGGGCCGGCGCACGGGAGGACATGCAACCCAGACGGATTCGCGTTGTTCCATCCTGGCCCGTTCATTTGGGCAGACATTGCCGACAAAAGGGGTCCGTCCAATGCGGAGTGACACCAAGCGTAACCGGAGGGAACTGGTGGAAGCCGCGGGCGCACTTTTTGCGTCCAAACGCGGGCCCATCAACATGGCGGATATCGCAAAGCATGCCAACATATCTACAGCGACGGCCTACCGGCATTTTGCGTCAGTTGATGACGTGCTTGCCGAATTCAACTACAGCGTGGGGCACAAGCTGCTGGTCTACAGCCTTGAACAGACCTCCAGCGGTCTTACACTTCTCGAAGCTGTCAGCGCGCAGTGGGTCGCACTTGTCCTCAAACACGGCCGAGGCATGCCCTACTCCCGTTCGGGCGAGGGGTACATCGCACGCCTTCGTCAGGCGACCTTCTATCTCACGGTCCAGGCAGAGGCGTTGGCGCGACCACTGAGTGAGGCATGCACGGAACTCGATATTGAAGCCTCGGGTGAAGAAGCAATGTTCCTGTGGAATCTGTTCTTTGATCCCCGCGAAATTGTAGATCTCGTTGACACCGCAGGCTTCAGCCAGCAGCAGACCACTAGCCGGCTCCTCGCAGCACTGCGGGGAGCACTTGTTGGCTGGACTGGGTCATCTGTAGTTGGGGACGTGACCAGCACCGAAGCCACACCAACATCTCGAGACAACACCGGGAAGGCTGACTTTGTCTGCATGCCGAGGCCGGTGGCCCCAGCTCGATCCGGACAGTAGACAGGCTCTCGAGAATTCCTCCAGCTCCTCAATGATCTGGATGAGGTACGCGGAGAGAAGCTCATCCAAATAGAAGTAGCGGTAGGTACTCGTAACCGCCACTTCCGCCCTGGTTGCAACGCTCTGCAGGGATAGCGGCTCGGGGTTCTCCCTGACCTGTTGGGCGACAGCTCCGAAGCAGCTGCTGCTTGTTTCGTCGGGTATCGCTACGCGCCTGTTAGCCCTTCAAACTGAGAAATTTTAGCTTTCGGGCGCACAGCTCGATCGGTTGCCGTCATCCAACTGCCTCCGATCCGCAGGCCGTCCCTTGCTATATCCCCCGGGTTTTTCTTGAAAGAAGTGAGATGTGAACTACGCACTTGTGACCGTCTATCACCCAATTAGGAATAGCTTAGCAATTGACAATGCTTTCGCTACTGGCCCGCGGTGCTGGCTTTGGGCGGCCCATCTTGATCCGTGCGGTGGCAGCAGCGACCGCCTAAACCTGGCCCGCGGTGCTACCCGCGATGGGACCGACATATTGACGTCGCCCAGTGGCGCATGCCACACTCGGGATCGGTAACTTATTCCCATTTGGGCTCTAGTTCTCAATAATTCTTGTTCCGAAAATGCTGAAGGCCTTAGGGCCCAGCCCACCCCCCTTTGGATAACACCTATGGCTAAACCAGTCGTCTCCGGCAGCGCCGCCGACGTCGAACGCGCAGTGATCCGCAAGATCACGTTACGTCTCATACCCGTTCTCATCCTGGGCTACTTTGTGGCCTACATCGACCGTGTCAACATTGGCATGGTCAAGCAGGAGATGTCTGTCGACATCGGCCTAACTGACGTCGCCTTCGGCTTGGCGAGCGGTCTCATCTTCATCGGTTTGATCTTTTTCGAGATCCCAAGTAATAAACTGGCCCACAAATTCGGCCCAAGACGCTGGATTGCACGAATCATGGCATCTTGGGGTGTCGTCGTGATGGCAGGATCCCTGATTCAAATTCCAGAACACCTGTATGTCATGAGGGTGGTGCTGGGCATTGCCGAGGCCGGCATGGCACCGGCCGTCTTTCTTTATTTGGCACAGTGGTTCCCTCGCCAGTACAGAGCCCGTGCCCTCAGCGCTTTTTACCTCTCCGTGCCCATCGCAATGGCGCTCGGGAGCCCTCTGACCGGATGGTTGCTCGAAGCGACTCATGACCTCATCGGGTTGGAAGGCTGGAGGTGGGTCTTCCTTATCGAAGGTTTTGCCGCCGTTATCGTGGCCCCGATCATCCTTCGGCGACTTGCGGACCGCCCGGCCGACGCCAAGTGGCTTTCTTCGGACGAGCAGCGCTGGTTGAACGAGGCTTTGTCACCCCACAAGGCAAGCGACTCTACAGCCCCACACTCCTTCCGCCAGTCACTTGTAGACAGAAAAGTCTGGCTCTACTCCGTGACCTACCTATTCCTGGGCTTTGGTGCCACGGCGCTGGTGTATTGGATGCCCAGCATCGTGTCCGACGCGACGAAAGGGGTGGGCCCGCTGCAGGTCGGGCTTGTCTCGGCGGTTCCCTTCGTATGCGCCGCAGCCGGCATCTATCTGACAGGGCGGTGGGCAAGCCGCAGACCGGGTAGCCTCCGCAACATCCTGATTCCGCTACTCATCTCTGTGCTCGGCTTTGCGGCGGTGTTGGTCTTCAACGGAAACATCGTGATGCAGATAGCCATGATTTCCGTAGCCCTGAGCGGTGCACTCGCAGCCCAGCCACAATTCTGGACGATGCCGACTTCGTACCTCACCGGCGCAGCCGCTGCGGGCGGCATCGCGCTGATCAACAGTGTGAACAACGTCGGCGGCTTTCTGGGCCCATACTCATTCGGTTGGTTTAAGGAAATAGCCAACAACTCAACCGTCCTGCCGTTCATCGTGATTGTTGTTGCCCAAGTTTTTGCAGCCGTCGGGGTTATCGCGGCACACCGCTCGCAGGCCAGGCCTACGCGAGATGGCGGCGGCAACGTCAAGGACGTCGATCCTTCGCTCGAAGCAGTCATCAAATGCCTCCTGCAGCAGTGTGGCGGCGTCCTCCCGGCTGAGGGTTATGGGCTTCTCGCTCCAGACGTGCTTGCCGCTGGCCAGAATCTGCATGGACACTTCGAAGTGGACGGCGGGAATTGTCAGGTTGATGACGATTTCGATGTCATCTGAACTCAGGAGATCCTCCACCGATTGCGCGCGCATTCCGTACGCTTGCGCCTTCTCTGCGGCCCGGCCCAGGTCCAGATCGGCGATGGCTTTCAGTTCAAGGTCTGGAAACTGTCTCATGTTGTCCAGATACATGCCACTGATCATTCCGGCGCCAATGATTCCTACGCCCGCCCGTCCGGTGCTCAACGGTCCACCTCCGAGAGGAACTTGAAGCTCTCTTCTACGGCCGTGAACATGTCACCGGCAAAGTCGTCGAGTTCTGCAATGCGGGCCGCGTTAGGAGCCGCAGCAAGAATGGCAGCCAAGGGCATCTGTCCCTCACCCAGAGCAGTTTGCGACGTCAGATTCGTTGAGTAGAGGCCATCCTTGACATGGAGAAACTTGACCCGGTCACCGAGTCTGCTCAGGAGTGCCGGCGCCGAAACGCCGCCGACTTCTGCCCAGAAGGTGTCTACCTCGAGGACGACGTCTTCGGACACGGCATTCGCAAAAATCTCGAGTCCCGTGGTGCCGTCGATGTCTACGGCGAACTCTTCGTGATGGTTGTGGTATCCGACAGTGACGCCGGATTGCCGCGCTTGGTCGGCCACAGCACTCAGTTGAGCGGCTGCGTCTTCAATGTCTGCCCGACTTGTCCACCGGGAGGCCGCGATACGAGGCTCGATGAGCGTTCTGACACCCAAGCCAACCGCGGCTTGGATGGCAGCCCGGGCCTCGCCTTCGATCAGGCTGGCATGGGCACTGACTGCCCTCAGCCCAGTCTTCTCCAACGCTGATTTGTATGCGTCAAAGTATTCCTCAATCCGGTACAGCTCGACGGCTTCGTAGCCTATCTCTGCAACGCGTTTCAGGGTGCCGCCGAGATCTTCTTTGAGACTGCTTCGCAGCGTATAAAGCTGTACCGCGTGGACGGGACGGGTCATAGTTTCCTCTGTATCTTCAGTTCGGGAGAAGTATCTCCGCACGATAATTTGCACTTGTTCGCCAGTTGCAACGCCCAACTCATTTGCAAGTTTGTCTATAGGGGTTTCCGCAAGAGAGTGACGTTCATTCGTCTTGTTTCCAGCCTGAGTGCGGCTCACAGTCCCAACTCAGTGGGTCGATTCGAGTTCGAAACGCGGACCCTTCTGGTCAAGGTGCCGGGAGGCACCGGGACTTGAGGAGTGCCGTGCCGCTGCAAGTCTGGCCGGTCTGTTTCGAACTGCTTCTTCCCTCGAAAGATGCCTGATTCTCTCGTCCATGTTTGCTAGCCCGGATTCGATGGCGCTGTATCGGCTTCGTAACGGAGGCCAATTTGCCTTCTAATGCTGTCCATGGCCAGCATCACGGCAACGGTTTCACCTGGAGGGAGGATGGTGGCCGCTGCGGATCCGCCGGCCAAGATCAAACGTTCCAGTTCGGCAGCCTGGAACTGCATTCCGCGGCCCCTGACCGGTCTAGAGAAACGCTCCAAGACGCCTTTGTCCGTGGCAAATACCGTGAACGTCGTGGCGTTGTACCAAGTGGACTCGATATCAATCCATCCAGTAGTGCCAATTACTGTGGCGCTATTGGTTCCAGTGGAATCCAGGGAGCAGTCAATTATGGCCTGCTGTCCCTCCGAGTACTCGAAGATGGCCGCGGTCTGGCGGTCTACACCTGCTGGCGTTAGAGATGAACTGGCTCGGATAACTTCAGGAGGCCCGAATATGTCGAAAGCGAACGAGACGGGGTAGATGCCGAGGTCAAGCAGGGCTCCGCCGCCCAGAGAATGGTCGTTCATCCTGTGGGACGGATCTTGGGACGCGTTTTGGTTGTGGCTGGCGATAATCTTCCGGACTTCGCCGATGGTGCCTTCTTGGAGGATCTCCCGGAGTCGGATCATGTGGGGGAGGAAGCGGCTCCACATGGCTTCCAGTGCCACAAAGCCCGTGGCTTTGGCCAGGTCGACGATTTCACGTGCTTCGCGGGCGTTGACAGTGAAGGGCTTCTCGACCAAAACGTGTTTTCCGGCATTCAATGCGAGAAGGGCATGGGCATGGTGGAACGTGTGCGGCGTCGCCACGTAGATGACGTCAACTTCTGGGTCTGCCACCAGCGCTTCATAGCTGTCGTGGGCCGTGGGAATGTTGAATCTTGCGCTGAAAGCCAGGCTTGCTTCCGGCGTTCGGGATCCAACGGCCTGCACAGTGAAACCGTTGGCGATCAGGTCTTTGGTCTGGATACCGGCGATAAGGCCCGTGCCCAGGATTCCCCAACGGAAGTGACCATTCGAGGTGCCTCTGTTCTGAATCATGGGCTAGTCCTAGTGGATAAGACGCGTTGAAAGTGGTCTGGTACATCGAGAAGCCGACATGCGATTCAGCGGTGCGTCATGGAACATGGATGCCTCTCATGACCGCGCCGATTGTAAATCTCATACCAATTGGTAATTTGTTCTTATATTGCCGCAGATGTGGCACACAAGCAAGGCCCAGAGATGACTCCCGTAGCGACGGCCTTCCCCGGATTGCCAAAATTCAATGGCAGCGTTGGGGACCCTGGGGCCGAGTGAAACGAAGCGGAACCGGGTTTCATGTAGTTCGACCTAGCCGGTCGGTCACGTAGGCCGGAAAATCTTAGAGGACTCACACCTCCAAGCAAATGCCCATGCTGGGCGTACAACCACAACCGCACTCCCCCACTGAGGGAACGCGGTTATTGATGTGGCGGGACTACGGACACGTCATCAGCGTCCACGCAGCCGGCTTGTTGCCGTCGAGCAGCGCGTGTGTTGAAATCTGGGGACACAAGAAGTATCCACCGATTTCGCGGTAGCGGCCGGCGGTGATCTCCGCCCGATTAAGCGGCACTGGCGCCCCCTAACGAGCAAGAGTAGCGTCCATAGCAGAAATGGCGCCTCCTGAAGCTGCCCAATTTGCAGGCAGCGGTGTTTCCCAGGCGCCGGTGCGCACTTGAGTCAGTCTCATAAAGGGGACCGGATGGCTGGATGGAATGCTGACACGGCGGCTGGTCCCCTTAGTGCCGGAACAGTCACTTTGGTGGAAGGATCGTCGTTCTGCATTTCTGACCCGAACGGAGATATCCGCCCCGAACATCCGCACGGAGTCTTTTTTCAGGACACTCGGATCCTGTCCCTCTGGATCGTGACCATCAATGGCCAGCCCATTGAGCCACTGGCCGCGGAGACGAAGGAGCCGTATCGGGCCCTGTTTGCCGGCCGGGTGCCTCGTTTGGATGGCCACGCGGACAGTCCGCTGATCGTCGAGCGCCTGCGCGAAGTGGGCGCCGGCATTCAAGAGCAGGTCACTCTTCGCAATTTCTCGAAGGAGCCTGCCGAATGTGTGATCTCCCTGACGGTCGAAGCTGACTTCGCCGATCTTTTCGAAGTCAAGGAGGCACGAATTCAGCGGCGTTGGGACCAAACGAGCCACGTAGACGGCGACACACTGACCATCATGGCTGCCTGGCAGGACGTTCGGAAGGGCATCCTCATCCAAGCACCGGGAGCCGAGGTCACATCGGAGGGCCTAAGCTATCGAGTCACGGTTGCTCCGCATGGCCAGTGGAACTCCGTCGTCACTGCGGTGCCGAGCATGGAGGCGACAAGTCCGCCGCCACCGTCGTTCATTCGCCTAGATGCAGAAGGCATGTCCGCCAGTGACCGCCGCCGACAGGAATGGGTGGCGAAAATTCCCGTGGTCCGCATGGGAAACCGCTCCATTGAACGGACGCTGCGACGGAGCTATGACGACCTCGGTGCCCTTCGCATCGAAGATCCAAACCATCCAGACCGTGTAGTGGTGGCCGCAGGGGCGCCCTGGTTCATGACCCTGTTCGGCCGGGACTCCCTTCTGGCCTCGCACATGGCCGCACCCGTGGATCCCTCCCTGGCCTTGGGTACACTTCAGACGCTGGCGGACCGCCAAGGTACGGTGGTGGACGCGGTGAGCGAGGAGGAACCGGGCAAGATCTTGCATGAAGTAAGGCTCGATGTCTCCAGTGGGCTTTCCCTGGGCGGCAAGTCCGTCTACTACGGAAGCGTCGACGCCACCCCCCTTTTCGTTTGCGTCTTGGGCACAGTTAGCCGGTGGGGTTTCGCCAAGGAAACCATCGCCGCCCTGCTCCCTCACGCGGACCGGGCATTGGACTGGATCCGCGACTACGGAGACAAGGACGGCGACGGGTTCGTCGAGTACAACCGCCTCAACCCTCGGGGGCTCATCAATCAGGGCTGGAAAGACTCCTGGGACGGCATCAACTTCGCCGACGGCACACTGGCCGAGCCCCCAATCGCGCTCTGCGAAGTACAGGCCTACGTTTACCAGGCGCACATGTCCCGCGCATGGATGGCGTACGACGACGGCGACATGGCCTTGGGAGACGAACTCGCCGACCGCGGGGCGAAGTTCAAGAAACGGTTCAACGAGCAGTTCTGGATGCCTGACCGCGGATACTACGCCATCGCCCTGGATGGGAAGAAGCGGCAGGTCGACGCGTGCGCCTCTAATATGGGCCACTGCCTATGGGTCGGTCTCGTGGACGAGGACAAGGCGCCCCTGGTGGCCGAACGGCTGATGTCCTCCGAGATGTTCAGCGGCTGGGGTGTGCGCACCCTCGCCAGCAACATGGGTGCCTATAACCCGGCCAGCTACCACAATGGCTCGGTCTGGCCCCATGACAACGCAATCATCGCCCAAGGACTCATACGCTACGGCTTTGTGGCCGAGGCGCAACGGATCTCTACCGCCCTGCTGGAGGCAGCGGAATTCTCCGATGGCCGATTGCCGGAATTATTCTGTGGTTTCGGCCGTGAGCAATTCAAGGCACCGGTCCCCTACCCAACGGCATGCTCACCGCAAGCCTGGGCGGCCACAGCGCCGATCCTGCTCATAACGAGCCTGATGCAGTATGACGCGCACGTTTCCCTCGGCGGCGTATGGATGGATCCCGCGCTGCCCAAGTCCTACGGCGATCTGCACATCCGCAATGCACCCATGGCAGGCGGCCGAATCACCGTCGATGTGACCAAAAACAAACCGTTAATCCGAGGACTGCCCGAAGGAATAGTCTTTCACCGCGGGCACCGGCCCTCAATGACGGAGCTCGTGGAACAAGTGGGCCGCATTGCTAGGGCTTAATCCGGTGCCCCGTCGGTTCGATACGTGTCGGCAGCACAGCCCTAAGGGCCGCTGAGGAACTGGCTTTCAGGCGTCTTGATCTTGCCCGCTCAGGACCCCTGCTTGTATCCGGCTAGTTGGCGCCGACCTAACACGATGCTCAACCAAGCCATCATCGAACCCTGAATTTCGCGCACGGTGACTGGCTGCGTTCGCCTCTGTTGCCTGTTGGAAAGCGGATTACTAGCGTGACGGGCAACCCAGGCCCCCAGCTGTTTCATTACGTGCCTGCCGTGACAGGCCCAGTTCCTCAAGGAGTTGTTCAATGAAGATCATCGTTCTCGTCAAGCAGGTGCCAGATACGTCCGAGGACAGGTACCTTGATTCTGCAACCGGCCTTCTCGACAGAACCTCAACCGAAGGCGTGATCGACGAAGTCAACGAGCGCGGCCTGGAAGTGGCTCTCCAGTACAAGGATTCCCACAAAGGAACTGAAGTGGTGGCCTTGTCCATGGGGCCACAGGGCGCCAGTCAAGCCCTTCGAAAGGCCTTGTCCATGGGAGCTGACTCCGCCATTCATGTGCTGGACGATGACCTTTCGGGCGCGGATGCCGCATGGTCATCGAGAGCGCTTTCGGCCGCTCTGAAAACGACTGCGTTTGATCTCGTCCTGGCCGGAAACGAGTCGACCGATGGGCGCTCTGGATCGGTTCCAGCCATGGTGGCTGAACGCCTTGCACTTCCTCTTCTCGGTTCGATCAGCGCCGTGGACATTCACGGCGATTCGGTCACAGGTCAGCGTGAGGTTGAATCAGGCACGCTCAGTGTCCGCACTTCCTTGCCTGCAGTTATCACTGTGACTGAGTGTTCACCGGAGGCGCGCTTTCCCAATTTCAAAGGCATATTGACGGCAAAGCGAAAACCCGTGAAGACCTTGTCCCTGGCGGACCTGGACCTGGACCCCGCGGAACGTTCAGCCGCAGCACGCTCAGTGGTCGTTTCGGTTGCAGCGCGCCCGGCCCGTCAGGCAGGCAAGAAGATCATTGACAGTGGTACTGCCGGTGTTGAGCTTGCGGAATACCTTGCCGCCGGCCGACTGCTCTAAAGGAGGATAAGAATGTCAAACGTACTAGTACTTGTTGAGCTTTCCACCGCAGGGAAGATCTCCCAAAATGCCGGTGAATTGCTCGGCTTGGCTTCCACACTGGGCACCCCCGTTGCGGTTCTGGCCACACCCCTTGAAGCAACCGGGATAGCCGCGGAGCTGGGCTCCCTCGGAGCGCAGCACGTTTTCCTTGGCCAAACCGTACCGGAACCGACCCTGCTCCTGACGCCCCAGGTTGAAGCTCTCTGGCAGGCTGTTCAACAGTTCCGGCCCTCCGCTGTGCTGACCTCCAGCTCAATTGACGGTCGCGAAGTAGCCGCACGTCTGGTCGCACGCACCGAAGGCGCCCTCCTTGCCAACGCTGTCGCAGTTCGAGTCGATGGCGAACGGATCCTGGCCACCCATTCAGTCTTCGGCGGCTTGTATTCCGTGGAATCCACTGCTGAAAGGGGGCTGCCCATCATCACAGTGCAGCGCGGGGCCCTGGAAGGCAGGGCCCCTGAAGTGGCTGCTGACGTTACTGTGCAGCACTTGACCCTCAGTGTGGAAGGATCCGCTGTCATCGAAGGATCCACACCCGTCGTCGCCTCGCACCGTCCCGATCTGCGCACGGCTGACAAGGTTGTGTCCGGCGGTCGGGGCCTGGGTTCCAAGGAAAACTTCGCCTTGGTTGAGGAACTCGCCGACGTGCTCGATGCAGCGGTGGGCGCCTCTCGTGCGGCCGTTGACGCCGGCTACGTTGCTCAAAGCTCCCAAGTCGGGCAGACCGGAGTCAGCGTGACCCCGGAACTTTACGTCGCCCTTGGAATCTCCGGGGCGATACAACACAGGGCAGGGATGCAGACGGCAAAAACAATCGTGGCCATCAACTCCGACGAGGACGCACCAATTTTCGATGTGGCTGACTTTGGAATCGTTGGGGACGTCTTTACCGTCGTACCGCAGCTGATGGAGGCCATCCGGTCACGGTCACAAGGGAGAAGCTAGGCCATGTCAAGCGCAGCGAAAAATCGGCAAACGCCGAAGACAAGATGGACAAGACTGGCCTTGACCGCGGCATCGGCCCTGCTAATGCTCCTTGCCGCCGTCCTGGCAGCGAAATGGTTCACGGCCCTTGATGGCACCGCTTCGTTCCTTCAAGAATTCCCAGGGCACACAACGCCTCCAGAAGGATCGCCCACTGGCTTCCCCGCGTGGCTCGGTTGGCAGCATTTTCTCAACACCTTTTTTCTGGTGCTGATCATCAGGACCGGGTGGCAGATACGGACCGATACCCGGCCCAAAGGGAACTGGACCAGGAACAACAGGGGCTTTTTTCGGACCAAGAGGACGCCAACTAAAATCAGTCTCGACCTGTGGCTTCACCTGAGCTTGGATGTTTTTTGGATACTGAACGGCATCATCTTCGTCATCCTGTTGTTCTCGACGGGGCATTGGCAGCGAATCGTTCCCACAAGTTGGGACATCGTTCCCAATGCACTGTCAGCGGGGCTGCAGTACCTGGCCTTGGATTGGCCGACGGATGACGGCTGGGTGAACTACAACGCACTGCAGTTGCTCGCCTATTTCGCCACCGTCTTCATCGCGGCCCCCTTGGCTTTTCTCACCGGACTGCGGATGTCCCCACTGTGGCCAAAACAACTCAGCAACCTCAATCGGATATACCCCATAGAAGTCGCCCGGGCTCTCCACTTTCCGGTCATGATCTACTTCGCCGGGTTCGTCGTCGTTCATGTGGCCCTGGTACTCGCCACAGGCGCTTTGCGCAACCTTAACCACATGTACGCATCAAGCAACGAGGACAACTGGACCGGATTCTGGATCTTCGGCGCTTCCCTGACCGTGATGGTCGCCGCCTGGTTCCTGACCAAACCCCTGTTTCTGCGCCCCGTGGCTTCACTGACAGGCTCAGTCACCCGCTAGTGAACGCACGCTGACAACCCCGACGGAGGCGGAGCCCTCGGGGTTGTCTTCTCCCTGCGCCCCCCTAACTGGGAGAAGCGAAGCACCAGCGTGGTCTGTCCGCGAAAGGCATGGCCCTCGTTCACTCGACGAGGGCCATGCCTACTTCATGATCTTTGCCCTGATGAGTGTTGCCTGAGCATGCTTGAGGATCGGCCCGTCAACCATCTTTCCGTTGAAGCTGAGGACGCCATTGCCTGCCTCCGCTGCTGCCCTGAGCAGCTTCGATGCGGCCAAGACTTCCTCTGGAGTGGGTGCATAGGCGTCACGTACGATCCTCACCTGACTTGGGTGAATACATGCCTTTGACCCGAACCCGGAGGCGACGGCGTCAGCGGCCTCCAAGGCCAATCCACGGAGGTCCGCGATGTCAACAAAGACGGAATCGATGACTTCCTTGCCGGCCGCACCGGCGGCAAGAAGCACCGATGACCGTGCGTGCATGGCGACGGCACGATATCGGCCCCGACCAGTCCTGCTTGACGTTCCACCCAGTGATGCAACCAGATCTTCGGCTCCCCACATCAAGGCCACGACGTTAGGCTCAGCCGCAATCTCGCATGCATTGACAATGCCGGCAGCCGTCTCGCAAAGGGCGATGACGGCGTAACCCTCCAGACTTCGGAGCCGCGAAGCCTGCTCAGCCTTAGCCAGCATGACCGTACTGTACGGCGTCTGAGCCAGGCACTCGAGGTCCCTGGTGAGTTCTTCCGGTCCCGATGGATTTACCCGGACAATCGTACGGTTTGGTCGAGCGCGGAGCCCGGTGCCTGCCTCAGGATAGCCAGGCGGGCGAGTTCTTTATCTCCCGGGGCCACGGCATCCTCCAAGTCCAGGATCACGGCGTCTGCCCGTTCGGCTGCTTTCTGGTAGCGTTCGGGCCGGTCCGCCGGGCAAAACAGCAGAGCCGGACCCGGTAGGAGATTTGTCGACATGCTACTCGCTCTGCTGCAAGATATGCGCTTTTCTGGTCCACATCAGGCTGCTCCTCGTCGCGACGGCAACGACCTTCCCGTCCTGGTTGCGGCCCACGTGTTTCATCGTCACGATTCCCTGCCCGGGTCGGGACGCAGAGAGCCGCTTTTCGCGGATAACCGTCTCCGTGTAGAGCGTGTCACCGTGGTAGAGCGGGTGAGGGAAAGCGATGTCTGTCAGCCCGAGTTGGGCGATGATGGTGCCTTGCGTCAGCTGGGGCACGGACTGACCGACGACCGCGGCCAGGGTAAACATAGAATTCATAAGGCGCTGGCCAAAGGGCTGCCCTGCGCTCCATGCCGCATCCAGATGAAGGGCCTGGGTGTTCATGGTCATGGTCGTGAACAGTACGTTGTCCGTTTCCGTGACTGTCCTCCCGGGCCGGTGCGCGTAGACGACGCCTTCTTCGAGTTCATCGAAGTACAGCCCACGCTGTTCAATGATGCGCTTGCTGGGGCAACGGACAGCGGCGGGGTTTTAGATCCTTTCATCCATGAGTGTGGTCATTCCTCAGCTACAAGCCGAGTTCGCGGGCGATGAGCATCAGCTGGACCTCCGTGGTGCCCTCCCCCACTTCAAGGATCTTGGAGTCGCGGTAGTGGCGCGCCACGGCGAATTCGTTGATGAAGCCATAGCCGCCGAACACCTGGGTGGCATCCCGCGCATTGTCCATCGCCGCCTCGCCTGCGATCATCTTAGCGATGGCCGCCTCCGTCTTGAACGGCTTGCCCGCCAGCATCCTCGAAGCCGCATCGTAGTACGCCAGCCGGGCGGTATGCGCCCGGGCCTGCATGCGGGCGATCTTGAACGCGATGGCCTGATACTTGCCGATGTGGTGCCCAAAGGCGCTGCGTTCCTTGGCGTATTTCACCGACAGGTCAACGCAGCCCTGCGCCGCCCCCGTGGCCAGTGCGGCGATGGCGATCCGGCCCTCGTCCAGGATGGAGAGGAAATTTGCGTAGCCGCGCCCCTCCTCACCAAGGAGGTTTTCCTCCGGGACCCGGACGTCCTTCAGCGTCAGCGGGTGGGTGTCCGAGGCGTTCCAGCCCACCTTGTTGTAGGCCTTCTCCGCCTTGAACCCGGGAGTGTCGGTGGGTACCAGGATAGTGGAGATCTCCTTTTTGACGCTGCCGTCCTTGCGTTCCTTCTGGCCGGTGACGGCGGTGACAGTGACCAGGCGGGTGATGTCCGTCCCGGAATTGGTGATGAACTCCTTGTTCCCGTTGATGACCCACTCTCCACCCTCACGCCGTGCGTGGGTCTTGGTTCCGCCCGCGTCGGACCCGGCTTCCGGTTCCGTCAGCCCGAAGCCGGCCAGAGCCTGCCCCGATGACAGCAGCGGCAGCCATTCCTCCTTCTGTGCCTCGGTGCCGAACCGGTATACGGGCATGGCGCCGAGCGAGACCCCTGCCTCCAAAGTGATGGCCACCGACTGGTCTACCCGGGCCAACTGCTCCAACGCCAGCGCAAGCGCAAAGTAGTCCCCGCCCATCCCGCCGAACTCCTCCGGGAACGGCAACCCGAAGAGGCCCATCTCGGCCATCTGGGACACCACTTCGTAGGGGAAGCTGTGTTCCTCATCGTGCTTGGCGGCGACCGGGGCCACGACCTCGTCCGCGAACTCTCCGACTGTCTTGCTGAGTTCCCGGTAC
Organism: Arthrobacter sp. 01T428; assembly: GCF_056398685.1. Taxonomy (NCBI): domain Bacteria; kingdom Bacillati; phylum Actinomycetota; class Actinomycetes; order Micrococcales; family Micrococcaceae; genus Arthrobacter; species Arthrobacter sp. 01T428. The sequence goes on from NZ_JBFTPW010000009.1 coordinate 44,715, forward strand.
TCCTCGCTGAGCTCAAAATCAGGCATGGTGTTGCTCCGTTTCACTATTGGGGTCTGTTCGTTGTGTCTGGTTCTCTGGCAGATTCGACGGTTGTTCCTCGGCCGGAACGGCATCGAGGGGATGAATTGTTGCCACCACTTCGTCGGCTTTGACGAGGTCACCGCTGCGGATTGTGAGGTGGACGGTGCCGGCCAGTGGTGCCACAAGTTGGTGCTCCATCTTCATGGCTTCCACTGCCAGCAGCAGCTGGCCTTCGGTGACGATTGCTCCGTTGGTCACGGCTACCGACACCACGGTTCCGGGCATGGGCGCCCGGACCTGCGGATCGGCTCTGCCTTCGTCCCGCTCTATTGCGGCAAGCACATGTGCCAGCAGCGATTCCCGGCTGAGGATCTCCAAACGGCACCCCCACCCCCCGTTGCCAAGGAATATTTGGCCAGGACGGACAATGGTTGCTTCCAAAGCTCGGGCCCGGCCCGATGAGGTACTTTGGGGCTCGCCGGGACCGGGTCCGGGCATCATCGAGTAGGTGGAGGCGTCACCGTCCAGGGTGAGCTGAAGCCTGGCATCTGCCAGTGTCGTCATCGAGGCCGTCCGTTCGGGGCCTGCGTTGACGCGCACCTGGACCGGAGATGATGGCCCGGTACCGGTTATCTGTACGGATGCCAATTCGCCGGAGGGTGTCTTTATGGTCACCCGCCATGGCGCCCGTTTGCCGAGTCGCCAGCCGTCAGTGTTGCCCCACGCGCTGTTCCTGTTCGGTCCCGATCCTGAAGCTACTGGGGTGAATGACCAGATGTAGATGGCAGCGGCTGCCAATTCAGCTTCGTCGACGTGCCTAAAGGTGAAGCCGGGCATTTTCCGTTCGATCAGACCCGTGTCGAGGCGCCCTGCGCAGACGTCGTGGTCATTCATCAGCAGTCTCAGGTATTCGACGTTGGTGTCTACGCCCAGCAAGGTGTAGTCCGCTAAGGCCTCATTCAAGGTTTGGATCGCCGCTTTGCGGTCCTCGCCCCAGGCGATGACCTTCGACACCATGGGATCGTAGTTGGAGGAAATTTCAAGTCCTTGCAGCAGGGCAGAGTCCACCCGGACGCGGCTGCCTGCCTCCCCAGTCGGTTTTTCGTCCAGCAGCAGGACGGTGCCGGTGGAGGGAAGGAAGTTCCGTTCGGGGATTTCGGCGTAGACGCGGGCTTCGACGGCGTGGCCGGTTAGTTCGACGTCGGCCTGGGCCACGGTGAGCAGCTCGCCGGCGGCGATCCGGACCTGCCATTCGACGAGGTCGACGCCGGTGACCATTTCGGTGACGGGGTGTTCGACCTGGAGGCGGGTGTTCATCTCCATGAAGAAGAACTCGTCCGGAGCCTCGTCGGAAACCAGGAACTCCACCGTCCCGGCGCCGCTGTAGTTCACGCTGCGGGCTGCCTGGCACGCCGCTTCGCCGATCCGTTCGCGCACCGCGGCGCCGTCGGGGAGGGATTCCAGCAGCGGAGAGGGTGCCTCCTCGATGACCTTTTGGTGCCGGCGTTGCAGTGAACACTCACGCTCGCCCAGATGGATCACGTTGCCGTGGTTGTCCGCCAGGACCTGGACCTCGATGTGCCGTGGCGTCCGGATCAGCCGCTCCAGGAACAGCGTGTCGTCCCCGAACGCACTCGCGGCAACGCGCCGTGCGGTGGCCAGGGTGGCCGCCAGATCCCCGTGCCGTTCCACGATGTGCATCCCTTTCCCTCCGCCGCCGGCGGAGGGTTTGATGAGCAGCGGGAACCCGACGGCGTCCGCGGCCTCGACCAGTTGGGCGTCGGTCATTCCCGGCTCGGCGATGCCCGGCACCACGGGGACTCCGTAGCCGGCCACGTGGTTTTTGGAGCGGATCTTGTCACCCATGACGTTTAGGGATTCCACCCCCGGGCCGATGAACGCGATTCCCGCGGCTTCGAGGGCACGCGCGAAGTCGACGTTCTCACTCAGGAACCCGTAGCCGGGGTGCACAGCCTGGGCGCCGGTCTCCCGGCACGCCCGGATGATGGCCTCGATCTTCAGGTAGCTCTCTGCCGCCGCGGCCGGACCGATCCGGACCGCGACGTCGGCTTCGCGCACGTGCCGGGCACCGGCGTCGGCATCGCTGTACACGGCGACCGAACGTATCCCCAGGGCACGCAGGGTCCGGATCACCCGGCAGGCGATCTCGCCCCGGTTCGCCACCAGGACGATACCGAACAGTGCCGGCTTCACGGCCGGCTGAGTCAGTTGGGGTGCTTCAGTCATCGCTGGGCTCACATCCTGAAAAGGCCGAAGGAGGTCTCCGGCAGCGGGGCGCGGGAGACGACGTCGAGCGCCAGCCCCAGCACGGTACGGGTATCGGCCGGGTCGATCACGCCGTCATCCCAGAGGCGGGCGGTGGAGTAATACGGGCTGCCCTGGTCCTCATACTGCTGCCGGATCGGGGCCTTAAACGCTTCCTCGTCCTCGACGGACCAGTCCTGCCCGGCCGCCTCGTACTGGTCCCGCTTTACGGTGGCCAACACACTGGAGGCCTGGTTCCCGCCCATCACCGAGATCCGCGACGCCGGCCACATCCACAAAAACCGCGGCGAGTACGCCCGCCCGCACATCGAGTAGTTGCCCGCCCCGAAGGACCCCCCAATCACTACCGTCAGCTTGGGCACCCGAGCCGTTGCCACCGCAGTGACCATCTTGGCGCCGTTCTTGGCGATACCGCCCTGCTCGGAGTCCTTGCCCACCATGAATCCCGAGATGTTCTGCAAAAACACAAGGGGGATGCCGCGCTGGTCGCAGAGTTCGATGAAATGGGCGCCCTTGAGCGAAGACTCACTGAACAGCACCCCGTTGTTCGCCACGATCCCCACGGGGTGCCCGTGCAGCCTAGCGAAGCCCGTGACCAGCGTCGTCCCGTATTCCTTCTTGAACTCGTGGAACCTGCTGCCGTCAACAAGGCGGGCTATGACCTCGTGGACGTCATACTGCGCGTTGACGTCCGTGGGCACCGCCCCGTAGAGCCCGGCGGGGTCGGCAGCGGGTTCGACGGCGGTTTCCACCTCCCAGGCAGGGGCCGCCGGCCGGGGCAGTGTGGCCACGATGTCGCGGATGATCTGCAGCGCGTGTTCGTCGTTCTCGGCCAAATGGTCCGTGACGCCGGAAATCCTCGAGTGGACCTCGCCGCCGCCCAGCTCCTCGGCCGTGACGACTTCGCCGATAGCAGCCTTCACCAGGGGCGGACCACCCAGGAAGATCGTCCCCTGGTTGCGGACAATGACCGTTTCGTCGCTCATGGCCGGGACGTAGGCACCCCCTGCCGTGCACGAGCCCATCACCGACGCGATCTGCGGGATCTTGGCGGCCGAGAGCCTGGCCTGGTTAAAGAAGATTCGCCCGAAGTGGTCCTTGTCCGGGAAAACCTCGTCCTGCTTTGGCAGGAAAGCCCCGCCCGAATCCACCAGATAGATGCACGGCAAACGGTTCTCCAGGGCGATCTCCTGGGCCCGGAGGTGCTTCTTCACCGTCATCGGGTAGTACGTGCCGCCCTTAACGGTGGCGTCATTGGAGATCACCAGCACCTGCCGGCCATGGACCAGTCCAACGCCGGCAATCACCCCGGCGCCGGGCGACTCATCGTTATACATTCCGTTCGCCGCAAGCGGAGCGATCTCCAAAAACGGACTGCCCTCATCCAGCAACTGGTCGATCCGCTCCCGCGGCAACAGCTTGCCCCGGCCCACGTGGCGTTCACGCGACTTCTCCGGCCCACCCAACGCCGTTTGGGCCAGACGCTTTTGAAGCTCTCCTGCCAGCGCCCGTTGGGCGACGCTGTTGGCTTCAAAGACCTCGCTGGTAGTGTCCACCAGGCTCTTTATCGTGTGCATAAGCTTTCCATTTCAAGGTGCATGGTCTTCCTGCCCTGTGAGCAGCAGGTGCGGAGAACGACGCGGGGTCCAGCGCAATCAGTGCCGGCCGCAGTCCAGTACGCGGCGGGCTAGACCATCGTGATGAGCACTGCCGGATCGGACATAATGGCGCCGACGTCGGAAAGGAATCGTGAGCCCTGTTCGCCATCGACTAGCCGATGGTCAAAGGAGAGGCTCAAGGTCATGACACTCCGAAGGGCGACAGCGCCGACGTGCTCCCATGGTTGGCGCCTGACGGAGCCGACTGCCAAAATTGCCGCCTCTCCGGGGTTCAGAATGGGTGTCCCGGCGTCGATGCCGAAGACTCCTATGTTCGTGATGGAGATGGTGCCTCCCGAGAGCTCGGTCTGAGCCGTTTTGCCTGACCGGGCCGCCTGGGCGAGTTGATTCAAGGCAGCGGAGAGTTCCAAAAGTCCCATGCGGTCTGCGTCCTTGATGTTCGGCACGGTGAGCCCGCGTGGTGTTGCGGCGGCGATGCCCAGGTTGACGTAATTGAACTGGACGATCTCCTGGCGCGCTTCGTCCCATCGGGAGTTCAACGAGGGATTGCGGCGCAACGCGACGAGCACGGCTTTCGCAACAAGCGTCAACGGTGTGAGCTTGTAGCCTGCAAACTCACGGCTGGACTTCAACTTCGCCAGCAACTCCATGCTGGTCGTGACATCAATAGTCAGGAACTCAGTGACATGCGGCGCGGTAAATGCGCTCGACACCATCGCAGAGGCAGTGTGCTTGCGTACGCCTTTGATGGGCGTTCTGGTTTCCCGTCCCTTTTCCCGCGTAGCCTCGATATCGGCTGTTTGACTGTCCGCTGCTTGCCGGCCGGCGTATTTCGCCGCGGCATCGATGTCAGCCCGGGTGATCAGGCCCTGCGGCCCGGTGCCAACCATCGACGCAAGATCCACGCCTAAATCTCGTGCGAGCTTCCGGACCGGCGGGGTGGAGCGGGGTCGTTCTGCTGGGCTGGCCGAACCCCCGGAAGTCGGAGCTGGGGTTTCGGGGGTAATAGAAGCGGTCGGGGCATTCGAGTGTGGGTGAAAGGACTTCCGGGGTTTGCGTGTTGGCCGCCCGGCCCTGTCAATTTCGGCCCCATAGCCAACGAGAGTCGGGATCCGTTTTGCTGGTCCGTCATCGTCAGTGCGTGATGGCGGACCTTCGTCAGAATCTCCCGGGAGCATGAATGACACGATGGGAGTCCCAACCTCAACAACCGTGCCCGGTTGCTCGTGGAGTACGGCGATGATTCCGGCGTAAGGCGAAGGGAGTTCCACTACCGCCTTAGCCGTCTCGACCTCGGCGATCACCTGATTAAGTTCGACGACATCGCCGACGGCAACCTTCCAGTGGAGGATCTCCGATTCAGTCAGCCCTTCACCCAGGTCCGGGAGCCTAAATTCCTTTATAGTCATCGCGTTCGTCCCCCCAGTCCAGTCAGAGAGTTCGGTCGGTCAAGGGCCCTGTCAACGCCGTCAAGAATCCTGTCCAGATCGGGCAGATGGTGTGATTCCAGCTTTGATGGCGGGTAAGGAATGTCGAAGCCTGTTATCCGGACCGGCGCTGACTCAAGGTGATTGAAGCAGCGTTCGGTGATGGTCGCGGCGATCTCGGCTCCCAGGCCCCCTGACCGCGAGGCTTCATGAGTAATAACCAGCCGTCCGGTCTTCCGCACCGAAGCCTCAACGCGTGCGAAATCGATCGGTGCAAGTGAGCGGAGGTCTATGACTTCAACTGAAATTCCGTCGTCGGCTGCAGCTAATGCTGCGTCCATAGCCGTTTTTACGAGGGGGCCATACGTGACCAGGGTGACGTCGCTGCCGGCGTTGCGCACGCTGGCACTGCCAAGTGGAAGTGCTTCTCCAAGTCCAATGTTTTCGTCGACTTCGCATTTGACGTGATACCGGCGTTTGGGCTCGAAATAGAGTACGGGGTCATCCGATGCAACGGCCTGCCGAAGCATCGTATAGGCGTCCTGGGGGTTGGACACGCTGACCACCCGCAGGCCCGACGTATGAGTGAAGTACGCCTCCGGGGATTCGGAATGATGTTCCGGCGAGCCAATCCCCCCGCCGAAGGGAACCCGGATGGTGATCGGCATCCTGACTTTGCCCTGCGTCCGATAGTGCAGCTTGGCTACCTGGCACACGATCTGGTCGAATGCTGGGTAAATGAACCCGTCAAATTGAATTTCAACAACTGGTCGGTAACCCCGGTAGGCGAGGCCAACGGCGCTGCCCATGATTCCGGCTTCCGCAAGGGGGGTATCGATGACCCGATGAGGTCCGAAGTCTTTCTGCAATCCATCGGTGACTCGAAAGACACCGCCCAGTTTGCCGATGTCCTCTCCCATGAGTACAACCTTTGGATCGTCCTCCATGGCTCTGCGCAGCCCGGCGTTGATGGCTCGGCCAAAGGTCATGGTGCTCATCGGCTTATCCCCTCACTCCGCTCGCCCGCGAACGTGTCGAGGTAACGGACGTAGTGTTCCTTTTGCGTTTCCAATGTGGTGTTTGGCGCGCTGTATACGTGGGCAAAAACGTCCATGGGTGATGGGTCCGGCATGTTGATGCACGCCTCTCGCATTTCCTTGGCGACGGCGTCAGCCTTGGCGGCGATGGAAGCCTCCAGCTCCGGGGTGAAAATCCCTTTGTTCTCCAAAAGTGCTCTCACCCGGGCAATCGGGTCTTTGGCCGCCCAGATCTCGAGTTCGTTTGCATCCCGGTAACGGCTTGGGTCATCTGCGGTGGTGTGGGGGCCCATGCGATATGTGACTGCCTCGATAAATGTCGGGCCGCCGCCGGTTCGAGCACGGTGCAGAGCGACACGTGTGGCGGCCATAACTGCCAGGACGTCGTTGCCGTCAACCCGGAGTGATGGGATGCCGAACCCCTTTGCACGGGACGCGATGGGAATCTGGGACTGAAGCCCCACCGGTTCCGAAATCGCCCACTGGTTGTTCTGACAGAAGAAGATCAAAGGCACTTGGTAGCTGGCAGCGAACACTAGTGCCTCGTTGACATCGCCCTGACTTGTCGCGCCGTCGCCGAAGTAGGTAACGGCGACAGAGGTGGCGCCGTCGTTCTTGATGCCCATGGCGTAGCCGGTGGCGTGCAGGGTTTGGGCGCCGATGATGACCTGAGGTGTTGCCATGTTCAGTTCATAGGGATCCCACCCCGAGTGGGCGTTACCACGCCACACCCGGACGATGTCCCCGTAATCAACTCCCCTGCAATACGCGACGCCATTCTCGCGGTAGCTGGGGAAGACGAAATCGTCGCTGCGCAGTGCCCGCGCTGATCCAATCTGCGCAGCCTCCTGCCCGAGAAGAGGCGGCCACAAGGCAAGTTCTCCTTGCCGCTGAAGGTAGGTGGCTTCAGTATCGATCCTGCGGATGACAACCATGTCTTCGTACAACGAAGAAACCTGCTCGTCAGAGACGTCTTCAACCCACTGGGCAAAGTCCGGATCGGCTACCAGATCACCTCCAGGACTAACCAACTGGATAATGCCGCCGTTCCCTCTTAATTCGGAGTCCTGCTGACTTGGGAAATGGCTTAACTCATCTGTACGCAACGTTCGCACCCTTTCTTCTGCCCAGCTCGACCCGAAACCGCGGCGGGTCCTGCCGCACGGGGCTGCCTGGCCCTGCAGCTGTGACGGTACTCACGCGGTCGTGCGCGAGACAACACCGTTCTGCGGCACTGAACACCGTGCCTGAAAGGGACGTTCCGTCTCACACGACATTGGTCATGGTGTCCGGTCCCTATGCACAGAGAAGGGACAGGCCTGAACACTGCAGGTTTCGTTCATGACAACGGCCGGCTCAATTGTGGACTGGGATGTGGCGGGACCCGCAGGGTAGTGGGAGGGTCGTTGAAACTGAAGTGTCAATTGCTAAACTGTTCCTAAATCATAAACGGGCATGAATTAGTCCTTCACGCTTCAGTCAGCTTCGTCCGGGAACTCCACGTGCCAAGATTGAGAGCATGGAGAGTTCCGGTGTTCGACTGCAGGCCGCTGCGTCGGAGGGTTAGCCCGTTCGACAGCAAACCCGGCGGAGCTGCCCTGTCACGGAGTTCCGCGAAGGCTATTGACCAGTTCCGGCCCCGCTTGAAGGACCCATTTGTGCGTAGCGATACCCGAAGAAACAAGCAGCAGCTCTTGCGAGCCGTGGCCGAGGAGGTGCGGGAGAACCCCGGGCCATTGTCTCTGCAGAGCATTGCGGCTAGGGCCGAAGTGGCCGTAACAAGTGCTTACCGCTATTACGCGTCATTGGATGAGCTGCTCTCCGCTTATCTTCATCAACTCATGGAGGAGCTCGAGGAATTCTCGGCGACTTCACCATTGTCAGGTCCCAAACTGTTTGAAGCGGTGCTATCCCGTTGGGTCGATCTGGTCCTTGAACACGGGAAAGTTCTCGTCCGGCTTCGCTCCCGTTCAGGCTATTTGGAGCGATTGGACCGAAAGGACCCGGTCATACAGACCTCACTCCAGATCTGGGAACGTCCCTTGGCCAACTTGTTGGACGATCAGAAACTTGCCGACGTGCCGATGCGGCGCGCGCTCTTCCTGTGTAACGTGCTTACGGATCCTCGAGAGATTCTTGACCTCCATGAGGCCGACGGAATGTCAGCCAGTCAGATCACCGTTCTAGTCGCGGCCGCAGTTAGCGGTTCCCTCCGTTCCTACCAGAGGGCCGCTCACCCGCAGTAACGCTACCGATGGGCCCGCGGCCTCACCCGTCGGGGTTGAGGTCCAGCCCTCGGTACTCCTTTCAAAAGAATTCGCCATCATCGTTGCTCCCCTCGTCCTCCGGCGACTATGGGATCAGCCATCTAAGGCAACCTGGCTAACCATGAAAACAAGTGTGGCTTTCGGAACGCCAGAAACATGAGAGCGGCAAGGGCCGGCGCCACTCCTTGATTCCCTGCCCGGCTCGCTCACCGAAGTAAGAAGTGTCTCTTCGCGGTCATCTACTTGTTCCTCGACCCCAGTGCCAACGCACTTGCATACAGCATGCCGAGGATCGTCAGTTCGGCACAGGGGCCTGTGTCCGTTCCAAATGGCGCCGCTAACCATAACCCCAGCGCCTGGTGCTCAGGCTCCGAGATCCCATTTGAGGACGTGCGGCGGCTGCGCATGTTATGGGCAATCAGTCGCGTCCGGAAGCAACTTGCCCTTGGCTATTGCTTGTAGCTCGATGCGGAGGCAAAATAAGAACTGATTACCAATTGGTATCAAAATTTCAATGAGATGAATGTCCGAGAGGGATCTATGTTTATCGACGCCCCTACCAGCTCCTTGACGGTGGGTCCGCGCCCGGCCACCAGCCCCTTGGAGGTTCTCCAAACTCTCAAGCAATATCCAACAGCTAACGTCGGCGATGCCATGAACCGCCTCAATCTCATGGACTCCGGAATCGCAGCGCAGTGGACCAGTGGCCGTTGCGTGGGACCTGCACTGACTGTACTGACACGTGACGGTGACAACCTTGCTATACACCGTGCGCTCGACGACGCTGAACCCGGCGATATTCTGGTGATCAACGCCTTGGGGGGAACAACACGGGCAGTATTCGGCGATCTCCTCGCTGAAATCTGCCTTGCTACAGGCATCGCAGGTGTCATCATCGACGGACTAACGAGGGACCGGGCTGACATTGAGGAGATGGCTCTGCCCTTATGGGCCCGAGGCGTGTCACCGGCGGGACCGGCCAAATACGGGCCAGGGGCGGTCAATGTCCCAGTGGCCTGCGGAGGCGTCGTCGTCAACCCGGGCGACCTTATCTCGGCAGACGGTGACGGAGTTGCAGTAGTCCCTTCCGAAATCTCCGCGGCAGTCCTCGACAAGCTCCGGGACATCGACAATTTTGAACGCGAGCTCCGCGCAAAGATCCGAAACTCCGTCAAAAAACCCGCCGCAGCGCTATAAGAAGGTGCCGGAAGCAACCAGTCCCCAGTGGACACCTGTCAACCAACTGGACCCCTCGGATATCATCCGCGCTCCAGCGAGGCAGACATAACCAACCCGTACGACTATTCGATGTCACACAATCAGGCCGTCGCCGATGCCTTCAATAGCCTTCCATAGAAAACCATACCGAACATGAAAAGCAGAGCACTCGTTCAAACCAGGAATGCTGACCGACGCTTCGGGTCGCAACGTCAAAGCGGTTCGCGCCCGGCTGTTGCCTTCCCACCAAGAGCCACGGGAAGTATCGCCCAGGGTCCTTGGACTAACAGACCTTCATCGCAGCAGCAGATTGCTGCCTACCAGCCTAAAGGGGTGACAAGGGAATGACCTAGCTGAGCCCGGCCAGGGATCAGCGCAGCCGTCTCTTTAGATCCTTTGGCATCACCTCGACGTCCCGATTACGCCGTCGCTATCTGCGGAAATGAGAAATGACCAAACAACGCCACGACGAGTGGAATCTTCTTGTCGGTGCCATGGTAGAGGTCCACAAAAATGGAATTCTGATCAGGTCAGGCAGAGTAGATGACGCAATGCCTGACTCCTCATTGATATGGCTGGCAGCTGACGGGGCGGACACCAGAGCACTCTTTAATGCCGCTGAAGGCTTTGAAGTCTGGGTAGAACCCCGCCAATTGGACGGGAAAATGTCCTACCGAATGACCAGTTCGGCCTTGATGAAAGGAAAAGACGGGGCAAAAGCCCTAGATCCTTGATTGATACCGGGCCCGGTCTCTCCCAGGGCCGGTTTAGCCGTGTCGGCGGCCCAAAGACCGCAGGGCTGCATGAGCCGTTAATAAGTCGGAATGATAGTCCGAGTTGGCACATTAACCCGGCTCCGGCTGGCGGCGGTGAGGCGTGCTTTTTCCTACCGGCGTTGGAACCTACCTTCTACTTGGCCCGTAAGGGCACTATGTTTCCGGATAACCACTGGTCGTTCCCCAGCTGTCCGGCTGATCACTAAATGGAGTGGTATGCACGTATTTGATGGCACTGACAAGGCCGTGTTCCTCGCCCTTGATGATGACCCTCGCGTTCCGATGCTTTTCCTCGCGAGAAGATTGGGACTGGCTCGAGGCACTGTGCAGAGCCGCCTAGAACGGAGGCTGTCAGGTGATTGCCTTCTCCCTAACAGCACTAGGATAACGCCGGAAGTGCTGGGGCTGCCGATGATGGCTCTCGTAACGGCTGAAGTAGAGCAGTCCTCGCTAGACGTCGCAGTACGAGCCCTTAATGGCATCCCAGAAGTCATCGAGGTTCACGCGATGGCGGGCGACGCTGACCTCCTGATCCGCGTAGTGGCCCAGAACGCGGAAGATCTATTTCGGGTGGGCCAGGAAATCAGCAACTGCCCAGGAATCCGTCGGACCATGACTTCACTTTTACTGAAAAAACTCATTCCCTACCGGATTGGCCAACTGCTTAAGAAGTGATGCTGCGTCAGTTCCCGTTAGTTGAACGTTCCCGCGAATAGACAGCCTTTTTCACAAAGCTCCGGGTCCGCCGGCCGTTGATGGAGCCTGAGTACATGTAGCGGGGCGGCATGCGGCAGCAGCCCACTCACCAGCTGCTACTGGACGCCGCGGCGACGGGGGGGATAAAAGGGAAATCCACTTACATGGAGGCCCGCCAAGAGTCTGACATGACTGCCTCAAGGCTGCACTGAGCCAATCATTTCAAAAAACGATAGAAAAGAACGCACATGCCCCTCTTTGATCTCCCGCTGACCCAACTGCGCAGCTACACCTCCGACGTGACCATGCCCGAAGACCTGCGCGAATTCTGGGATGCCACGATCGCGAAGGCCAGAACTTACCCCTTGGACGCCCGGTTTGAGCCGGTGGAGAACTACCTTTCCGTTATCGACAGTTTTGAAGTGACGTTCGCAGGATTCGGCGGGGACGCCATCAAGGGCTGGCTGCACCTCCCCGCCACCAGGGAGCCAGGTTCCAGGCTGCCTGTCGTGATCCAATATGTCGGCTACTCCGGCGGGCGCGGACTGGTGAACCAGGAAACAAGGTGGGCCCAGGCCGGGTATGCCCATTTCATTATGGACACCCGCGGTCAGGGCTACGGCTTCGCTGTCGGTGAAACCGCCGATTCCCATCCGACTGCCGGCGGCGTGGGGTATGCCGGCCTCATGACACGGGGCATCGGGAGCCGCGAAGACTACTACTACCGACGTGTGTATACGGATGCCTTCCGAGCAGTGGAGGCAGCGCAATCCCACCCCGAGGTGGATCCGGCCCGAGTCGTCCTTGCCGGCCTCAGCCAGGGCGGCGGCATTGTAGTGGCTGTCTCCGGGCTCGTGACCGGCCGGCTCGACGGCGTCGTGGCCGCACTGCCCGACGTCCCGTTCCTCCAGGACCTTCCGCGCGCCATCGACATCACGCCGCGTGGCCCCTACCCGGAAATCGCTGCCTTCCTGGCCCGACACCGGGACCGGTATGAGCCCGTACTTGAAGTCCTTCGCTATTTCGACGGCGTCAACCTCGGACAGTGGGCAACGGCGCCGACGCTGTACTCGGCAGCGCAAACTGACGACATCTGTCCGCCGTCCACTGTCTTTGCCAGCTTCAATGCCTACGGCTCGGGCACTCCGGATTCATCCAGTGCCCGCCCAATGAAGGAGATTGAGGTGTATAGGTTCAACAACCACGAAGGGGGCCAGGAACACCACTGGATAAGGCAGTTGCTCTTCCTTCGTAAGGTCTTGGGATAAGTCACCCGTTGCAAGTGCACGATAAGCCATATCCCTACTGTTGAAGTTCGCGTGTGCTTTGTGGAGGCGTCATGTCTACTGTAAAAATCGAAACACGCCCGAGGTAGGGGCTACAGCAGGGCAATTCGGATGGTGGTCGGCGACAAACCTAGCAGGGCGCGATTTGCGCCCCGGGTGAAAGCATGCCGGCACCCCGCAGCCAATGCATACAAAGCCGGCGCGCACTTCGATGGACCGCGAATGCGGTAGCGCATCGAGAACGGACGCATCCCATTCCCGCCCGTCAACTGAACAAAGCGCTACATTCAATGGTCAATCAGCTTCCTCCGGCGAGTGTTCCAAGCAACGATGCCGATCCTGTCTGCTGGCAATTATTCCAAAGGTAACATATTCTTATTTGAGAAGTCATTACCGGTTATTGACTGGGGAGTTTGACCCAGCCTAACTCTGGGTAACGTGCCCCCGGCCGGCCCTGCGAGCCGACAGCCAGGTGATGGCCGATATGTAAGGCAAGGTAAGACAGCATTACGCGAGAGTCATAGGTGGATGCAAGAAAACATGGCTTCAACGAAAGATGTTCAGGATTCTACGGTGACGGTGTCTGTCACGAGAAAAGTGGACCCCTCGCGCAGCGAGGACGTGACGGCTTGGATCCAGTGGGGGGTAAATCTTGCCAGTGGCTGGCCGGGCTTCCTTGGATCCGGATGGATCCGGTCCTCCACACGCAGCGACGAATGGTACATGCTGTACCGGTTCGCAGACCCCTCATCTCTCAGCGCCTGGGAGAGTTCAAGCTCGCGCAAAGTATGGCTTGATCAAGGAGACGGGCTAGTCGAGGAACGCCGCGTAGAGAAACATACAGGGATCGAGGGCTGGTTTGATTCCGTCCCTACCAGTGAAGCTCTTTCCTCTCCCCCACCCCGCCCTGCCCGATGGAAGCAAGCGATGAGTGTGTGGCTTGCCTTCTTCCCTGTCAGCCTGATTTTTGCTCTTCTGATTGAAGCCCTATACCCGGCGTGGAGCGGACTGTGGACGACTGCGAGGGTCTTCTTAACTACAACCATCCTTACTCCGATCATGACAATATGGGTGCTGCCGCTGGTGACCTGGCTTCTCCGATCATGGCTAAGATCCGACAAGGCTTCTTGAGATGAGTAAACGACCATGCATTCGATCTGAGAGAGAAGAGTTACTTATGTCGGTCAACGGGACGTTCCCATGCAACGGAGCTCTTAGAGAATCATGTTGCGGAGTTGACCTGGATAACGTCCCTAGGCTGAGCGTCCCGGTTAAGTTTCCTTGGATAAGCCGCGGTGGAACGGCCGCGACCATGAAAGAAAGGCGACACTCAGTTGCGAAGTGACACACGTCGAAATATGAGAAGTCTCATGCGCGCTGTGGGCGAAGAGATGGCTCAGAATCCAGCTAGCGTGACTATGCAAAGTGCTGCGGCTCGTGCGGGCATCGGGACAGCCACCGCTTACCGCTATTTCTCTTCCCTGGAGGAGCTGCTAGAGGCATATACCATCAACACTGCAGAGGAACTCCGCGACTTCGCCCACGACTGCCCGCTGACGGGAAGCGACCTGTATAAGGCCGTCCTGTCCCGCTGGATCACACTGGTACTGGAACACGGCAAAGTCATGGTCCAGCTCCGGTCCCGCTCCGGATACCTCCATCGCCTGGATCAAGGCCACCCGGTCATCGCCACCTCCCGTGCCATCTGGGAACAACCTCTGAGGGGACTTCTCCAAGACCTCGGCCTCCCGGACACCCTGCTCAGGCAGGCACTGTTCCTGAACAACGCCCTCTCCGATCCTCGCGAAATCCTCGACCTCAATGAAACGGAGAACTTGGAGCCGGAGCAGATCGCGAACCAGCTTCTGGAAGCACTTTCCGGGTCTATCCAAGGATGGGCTGAGGCCACGGGTGAAGGACCGGGTAGAGACCTGTTCAGTAAATAATGTTCAGGGCTATCGGAACGCCAGACGACGCCAAAGATTCCGAGCCATCGAATCAGACTTCAGCCGGTCGTTGCGTGCTCTGGCTAGAACCGCCCAAACCCGCTCCTAGGAACCTCGGCTAAGGCGCTGACCCAAGCACGACCTTTCCTACCGCGGCAAAACGGCTTGTATCCCTAGTACCCTCTGTTGAGGTGGGGCGGTCGTCGTTTACGGTGGCCTTGGGAGGGGCTGGGGTGGTTCCGGTTTTCGGCTGGGCGTCATGGCTCGTGATAGAGATCGTCGCCCCCGGCCTGTCTTCCAAGCAGACCCGATTGAGGGAATTGGTGGCCAGAAGAGAACGGTGCGGAGCACCGGGTTTCGCCCGGGCGGGCACCGGATGACTTACGAGCCCGGGACCTGTATCCGACGCTTCCCCAGCAGATGCGGGCGTGTGAGGGAGGCCGCCGCGGGGCGGTCGAACTAAGCGCATGACGGTTCTCCCAAGGGTGGGATACCCGGCCAGGTGACGCGGCTGGTGGACCGGCAACGGCACGAATTCGATGCGAGGAGGAGAACCATCATGCAGGATCAGGATAAACTCGCGCGGATCGTGCGGGCAGTGGCTGATATCGACGCGGCCATCACGGCACGGCACCATATCGCGGTCCGGGAGATTTTCGACGACGGAACAGAACATTTGAGCCGTTTCGCCGTCGACCCGACGCTCGCCGGGCTCGAGAGACTCTCGCGGCGCCTGACCGGTCGGGTCGTCCGCGGCGAAGCCCTCTCCCAGCCGGTGGCCGGCGCTGCCGGTGAGCGTATCGCCAGCAGGAGCATCATCTGGTGGGCCCAGGCGTTGTCCACGGCCCGCCCGCGCCGGCCCTTGACCTGCTGCGAGAGGTTCTGCCGTGCCTAGATCACCGCCTGGTTGGCCAAGGAGACCAGGTGGAAATGATCGACCGCCACCGCAGTGCGGGGAAGCCACATCCTCCACGCTTTCCGGAACGCCGCGGAGGGGTCGATCGCGACGACCTGAACACCGAGCCGCCACGCCAACGGACGGGCGAAGAGCCAGTCCCCGACGCGCCTGTGGTCCCTGCGATCGACCACACCCAGGACCTTGCCGGTGTCCAGATCCACGACCGTGGTCATCCACGGCTCGAACCGTGTCCATGTCCTTGACTCCGGGTCTTGGAAGTACCGGACGGAGCGGAAGCGGTGCTCATCGATGCCCAGCATCCGCGGGCTGAGCTCGTCCACGCAGGCAGCGTCAGGAGGCAGGCTTCGGTCAGTGCAGCCCGGACCATCCACCAGAACACCGCGAACGCTGCAGCCGTCTCGGACACGGCCCGGCCCGAACGGATCACCGCGTCCACGAGCTGATCCCGCAGCCGAGCGGGCACGGGCCGGGACTTGGGCCGTGGATTCGAAGAACGACAACCGGTCACAGGCCGGCTCCTCGCAGTACCACCGGTACTTGGACCACAGCACCTCCACGGCACCGGCGACGGAGATGTCCCGGATCCGCTGGACTCGGCGTTCCTTCCGCCGGGACGCCACGACGCCACAGGTAGGACAGCCCGGCGGTTGGTCGGTCTCGACCATGACCTGGCGGGTGCCATCGGCCAGGACGGTGGCGGAAATGACGCGGTAGTCGGGCAGATTGAAGATGCTGGTGGCAGCGTCAGCCGCCACCCCGGTAGGCTCGTTCAAGGCTCGTTCAAGGCTCGTGGTCTTGTTACAGGTTGAATGCTTAGCGAACCAGCGGCTACGCCGCGCCGTGGGGACCGAAAATGCCCATGGCTGCTGCTTTGGCTTCTGGTTCCAGCGGCGGTCCGAGCGCATGATGGGAATGTCCGTCGTGGTTGAAGCCGATGTGTCAATGGTGCCGAGTTTGGCCCGCTGCTTAGCGTGGCGCGGAGGACCTCCACGGGAACCGTGGACTGTTGCTGCGAGCACGAGTGTTAGATTCCAGATTTATCTTCCTGTCCTCCCCATGACGGGCGCCTCTATCACCATCAGAGAGAATCCGGGAGGAACATCATGGACATCATCCACGACCGGGCGGTCGGTATCGATATCTCCAAACGCGACGCTAAGGTTTGTCTGCGCCTGCCCGCAGAACGCACGGGCCAGTTCACCTCTTCGGTCAGCACTTGGGCTGCAACTGCGGCCGCTATTCTGGAACTGCGTGCCTTTCTGGAGCGGCAACACGTCTCGACCGTGGTTATGGAAGCGACAGGCGATTACTGGAACACTACTACGTTCTGGAGGACACCCTGCCGGTTCTCCTGGTCAATGCCAAGAACGCCCGCAACATCCCTGGACGAAAGACTGACGTCTCGGACGCGGCATGGCTGGCCCAACTCGGGGCATGCGGCTTATTACGGCCATCCTTCGTGCCACCTCCACGGATCCGGGAACTCCGCGATCTGACCCGGGCACGCGCTATCACCGTCCGGGACCGCACACGGGAGATCCAGAGGCTGGAAAAGTTCCTGGAAAGTTCGGGGATCAAGCTCTCCGCCGTCGTTTCGAACCTTGCCGGAGTCTCCTCCCGGCAAATTCTGGAAGATCTTGTGGCCGGCCAACGCGATCCGGAGGCATTGGCGGCCCATGCGAAAGACAAGCTCAGGCGCAAGATCCCCGAATTGACAGCTGCCCTCAACGGCGGCTTCGGGGACCACCACGCACTGATGACCAAGCTGTACCTCGAGCAGATCGATACCTACTCCCGCAGGGTGCGAACCCTCACCGACTCCGTTGAGCTCCTGATGGATCCCTTCCGGCAGACACGCGAGGTGCTCTGCACCATCCCCGGTGTCTCCGAGCTGGTTGCCGATGTCATCATCGCTGAAACCGGGGCGGACATGAGCGTCTTCCCGACGGCAGCCCACCTGGCCTCGTGGGCGGGAGTCTGCCCCGGCTCAAATGAATCCGCCGGACGCGTGAAGTCGTCGCACATCCTCCCGGGCAACAAATACCTCAAAGCTGCACTCGGCATCGCAGCACTTGCAGTTTCCCGCGCTAAGGGCACCTAGCTAGCGGCCAAATCACGGCGAATTTCCGCCCGAAGGGGCCTGATGAAAGCCCTCGTGGCAGTGGAACACTCGATTCTGACAGCGGTTTGGAACATGCTCGCCAACGGCGAGTGCTACAACGACCCTGGGCCGGATCACTTCCTCCGCCTTGATCCCGCCAGAGCCAAGAACCGCGCACTCCATCAGCTCGAACAGCTCGGATATGCGGTGACAGTCACCCAGCTTCCAGCCTGACGCACCACATTTACGTGTTAGACACATTCATCCCAACAGGGCCACGGGCCCTCTTGTCTTCAACGACACGGAATCAATTCCCCACCAACCACGAAATGCCGGCAAAACGGGACCCCGAGAGCTTCTCCAGTGAAGATCTTTCCAAAGAACCGCCCACCTAGTCGGCCGGCGTGCTCATTCCCGCGCGTCAACGGCAAAGCGTGCATGTTCGTGAAGCGCGCCTGAGGGCTCAGGCGCGGGCACTCCTGGGGGAAGTCGCGGAGTTCTTTGGTGGTGCTATGGTGTAGGCCTCAAGCAGCTCGTCCAGCGATGGAAAATAGCGGTAAACGGTGGCCACACCTACTTCAGCCCTGGCCGCAACGCCCTGCGAGGACCAGTTGCCGGGATCTTACTGTACTTCCTCCGCGACCGCGCGAAGCAACCGGGCCAGGTTCCTCTTTGTATCACGGCGCAACAGTTTGGTCTTCCGAATACGGTCCGAGGCGCCCGGCAGATACAACGCTGGTGCTCGGAGGTTAAAAACCGGGAAGTTCCTCGGTCACATGAAGTTCCGGGCGGCGTCTACGAACCGGTTCAACCCGAGTTCAAGATTTCCGGGGTCGGTTGCGAATGAGAGCCGCACGTGACCTTCCCCTGATGGCCCGAACTCGCTGCCGGATCGGACGATTACTCCGGCTGCTGCGAATCGGGCGGTCATTTCATCGGAGGTGAGATCTGAATCGATTTTGACGAACGCATAGAACGCGCCTTGGGGTGGGAGCATGCTAATTCCTGGGACACCTGCAAGCCTGGCGACGACGATGTCGCGTCGTGCCTGGTATGAGTCAGCCATTGCGTGGAGGTGTTCATCAGGTGTTTCCAACGCGACTAGGGCGGCGTCCTGCACGAATGTATTGATGGAACCGTTAATTGTTCGGTGGAGAAGATTGATCTTCTCCGACAGTTTGCGGGAAGCGACGACGTAGCCCAGCCGCCATCCTGTCATAGCGTATGTCTTGGAAAATGTGCTGCAGCAGATGACCTGATCTGCAACGGCCGGGAGTTCCAAAGCAGATAGGAACTTCATGCCATCAAAGACGATGTCGGCGTAGGCCTCATCGGAAAGAAGCAGAAGATGAGGGTGAGCCTCCAAAATTACTGCCAGTTCCCGCAGTTCGGCCTCGCTGTAAACCCGACCTGTCGGGTTACCTGGATTGCACAGGATAATCATGCGGGTATCAGCCGCTTCGCGAGCCAGCCGGTCGAGGTCCAACGTTCCATCGGAACGGTTAGCAACCCAGATTGCTTCGGCATCGACCATGGCAAGGTGATCCGCATACAAAGAGTACGTAGGTTCCGGAATCAGAACCTTGTCTCCCGGATTGATCAGGGCAAGTACCGTGGCTGCCAGGCCGGCGCTTCCTCCGTGGGTGACAACAATCTGTTCCGGCGAGAGATTTTGACCGGACGCGCGTGTCAGCCTTTCGGCCAGGGAACGGCGGAGTTCTGGTGCTCCACTGAGATTTGTGTAGCGTGTCCTGCCGTTACGCAAGGCCTCGACAGCGGCCTCGACGATTGGACTGGGTGTGCCTGCGTCTGGTTCGCCCATGGACAGTGCAATGGCGCCGGCGGGTGTCGATCCCAGGGATGCTGGTCGCCGGGAGGCCAAGACTATGCGTTGGGCCGAGTTCGAGCTATCAGAGCCATAGTCAATTGGGGCCGTTGTGGAAGTCATGTCGTCATCCTGATTCCTGCTGCGTCGCAGATCGATAGTGGGGGTTCCGGAAAAATAGGAAATCTTTACCAATTAGTACAAGACTTCCATATGGAAGTCCAGCATAAGTTCAATTCCAGAGAGGGGCGGTATGGCCGGGCTCCGAGACTGCGTGCTTCCAGCGCCAAGCCGTTCTGAGTGGATGGGCCCTTCGTTCGCCTTCGGCAAAGCGGAATTTTGCCCGAAGGAACTTCGGCGCAGTCCTTTCCGCCGCACAACCTCCTAGACCTGTGCAGGTTCTCCCGGCTCAAGGACCGAAGGGTTTCCAGTGTCAGGCGGAATGTTTCGAATACCGCCTGCAGTCGACGTCGATTAGGGCAGGCGGGTTGCTTTCCGCGGCGACATTGCCGGAACAGGGCTCGCTACGTCCAGGAGGTCCAGCGACTTGCACATGGACGTGGTGAGGGCGGCCCTGAGGACCTTTCGGGGCCCTCGTCGATGACCACCGAGCGATTGAGACCGTAGAGACGCGGACTCCAGGCTAGCTGACATTGCAGCGGGAGGGCCTCGGTAGCCTCCTTGCCGTCATTGCCGCAGCCCCGCCAATATTGCGGTTCGCCAGTCGCGGCGTGGTGGTGGGCCATCTCGCGGGCGGGACTGCTTTCCGTGAAACAAAGCCCCAGCGTCTGACGCTAGCAATCGCAACGTAGGAGCGACCTAAGGCATTGACAAGGGATTCCCAGAGTGAGATAGTTTTCCCAATTACGAGATTCATCTCACAATTGATGGCGGTGATGAGGTTAGTAGCTTGGAGCGGTCGACATCTTCATACTCGCGTTAATGAAGAGACGGGTGTTGAATCTCAACTCGTTCCGGCTCCCAACCTCTGGGACCGCCCCGGCGGCCAGAACCTGACCGCTCGCCGGTTGGCCACGAAGTGAAACCACAACAAAGAAGCTATGGAACGGCTGATTAGGGGCCGCCAGACACCAGATCCGGGTATGCGCCGCTATACCAATAACTCACCAATCCCACAGGGCACATAGATAGTAGGAGTTTCAATGGCACCACGTTGGTTTACATGCACGGCGGCAGCCGTCGCCATTTTGAGTGCAACCGCTCTAACCGGCTGTTCAAGCAGCTCTAGCCCGGCCGAGACCCGTCCTGCCGGTGGACCAGTGACCATTGAGTACTGGGGTGCTGCGATTGGCCAGGAGAAGTCAGTCAAGATCTTCAACGCTGCACACAAAGATGTTCAGATCAAGTACACCCAGATTTCCGCGGGTTCGGCCGGCGGCTACGCCAAAATGCAAAACGCTGTCCAAGCCGGCAACGCACCCTGCCTTGGCCAGATCAGCTACGACACCATTCCTAGCTTTGCGGCATCAGGTTCGCTTGAGGACATCACCAAGTATGCCGAAGGCAGCAAAGACCAGTACTCACCTGTGGCCTGGCAGCTGTCCAGCCTCGGCGGAAACGTCTACGGCATTCCCGTGGGCCTGGGACCCATGGCCCTCTACTACCGGGCAGATTTGTTCCAGCAGTACGGTATTGAAGTTCCGAAAACCTGGGACGAGTTCCAAGCTGCTGCCGAAAAGGTGAAGGCGAAGGATCCTGCGGCCTACTTGGCCACCTTCCCGCTGAACACCTACGACCTCGGCGCGCTTTCTCAACAGGCCGGGGGCCAATGGTTCAGTACCGCAGATAATGCCTGGAAGGTGTCCCTCAACGATGAACCGTCAAAGAAGGCGGCAAACTACTGGCAGGGTCTGGCTGACAAGAAGCTCGTTGTCCCCGAGCCAGCCTTCGACCAGGCCTGGTACACCAACCTCCAGAGCGGACGGATACTTTCCTATGTCAGCGCTGCATGGACCGGCGCCCTCCTGGAGCAGAACGCTCCAGGACTCAAAGGCAAGATGGCAGTAGCCCCCATGCCCCAGTGGAAGGAAGGCGAAAAGGTTTCCGGCAACCGCGGCGGCGGGTCAATCTCTGTTTTGAAGGGGTGTAAGAACCCGAAGGAAGCCACTGAGGCCGCGGTATGGATGACGACCAACGCGGACAGCGTGACAAGCCTGATCAATGATACGGGCATCTACCCGGCTGCCATCAGTGGCCAGAAACTGCCTGCGCTCACAGCAGGGTCGAACTTCTTCATCAATGCTGACAAGACCGCTGAAATTTTCTCCACAGCCGCGAGCAACATACCGGAGCAGTGGGTATGGGGTCCGAACATGAACAGCCTTCAGCCCAAGATGAATGACGGTCTGAAAGTCATCGGCTCCGGACGGGGAACCATCTCTGAACTGCTCGACAACCTCCAGAAATCCACGATCGCGGACATCAAAAGCCAGGGTTTGAGCGTCAAGGAGTAACTCAGCCAAACCGGCGGCGCCCAGTCAGGAACTATTCTGGGCGCCGCCGACTCAATACATCATCACCAAAGGATTAGCCATGAAGGCACCCACCCTCTCCGCACAGCGGCCCGCGCAAACAGAAGCGACGACCACTAAGCCCCGCAAATCACGGTTGAGCCGGAAGACCAGGTTGGCTGCGCTGCTCTTCCTGATACCGTTCGCGATCATGTTTTTATCCATGAAGGTGGCTCCCATCTTCTACGCGATTTACCAGAGCTTTTTCAAAACGCAACGCAGCGGCCTTGGCGTCGGGAGTGCTGAGAGCATCTTCGCGGGCTTCGCGAACTATCTCGTGGCGCTTCAGAACGGCGACTTCATGGCCTCCTTCGCGCGCGTATTTTTGATCGGGATCGTGCAGGTCCCTCTCATGCTAACGATTGCCCTCGTCCTTGCGCTTCTTTTGGACTCTGCATTCTCCCCCTTCCGGCGCGGCTTCCGCCTGATCTACTTCCTGCCGTACGCTTTCCCGGGCGTCATCGCAGCGATCATGTGGTCGTTCCTCTATCAACCGGACATCGGGCCTTTCAGCGCATGGCTGAGGGCCATCGGCATCGACGTTAACTTCCTTGCCAACAACACGGTCTTCTTCTCGATCGGAAACATGATGACCTGGGGCTTTACAGGCTTCCAAATGCTGGTCATCTACTCGGCCTTCCAGGCAGTTCCTGAGGAGTTGACCGAAGCGGCGAGCCTGGACGGTGCCGGATGGTGGGCCACCGCTTGGTACATCAAAATCCCCGCAGTGCGGCCGGCGATCATTCTCACCGCTGTGTTTTCGATTATCGGAACCGTTCAGCTGTACAATGACCCCGCTATCCTCTCGAAGGTGGCGCCAGGAATCTCCTCAACGTTCACCCCGATTATGGTCGCACAGCAACAGGCTGCAGCCAACAACTACAACCTGGCCGCTGCGCAATCAGTCATCCTGGCCCTAGTTGCTTTGGTCCTGTCGTTCGGATTCCTCAAATTCACTCAGCGAAAGGATGCTGACTCATGACCACCGCTCCCCCGCGCACGACTGTCCGGCGCCGAACGCAGTCCCGCGGAACCAGCCGGATGCCATGGCGCCAACGACGTGTCCCGTTCTCGGCCCGGGCGTTCTCCTTCGTGGTGATGGCCGTGTTCGCGCTTTACAGCCTGGTGCCTATCTGGTGGCTTCTCGTCAGCGCCACGAAAAGCAGGGAGGACATGTTTACCACTAATCCCATGCTGTTCTCTGACTTCAATTTGTGGGGGAACATCGCGGACGTTTTCGCACAGCAAAACGGTATCTTCGCCGTTTGGGCCGGAAACACCGTAATATACTGCGTCGGCGGTGCGGCTATCAGCACCTTGCTAGCAGCTATGGCTGGCTATGCCCTCGGCAAGTATGAGTTCCCAGGCCGAAAGTTGGCGTCCAACATTATCCTGGCTGCCGTTCTCGTACCAGCGGTCCTCTTTGCGCTCCCCCTGTATCTGATGTTCAGTGAGATTCAGCTGGTCAACACCTACTGGTCAGTTCTTCTTCCCAGCCTCGTAAGCCCCTTCGGGGTGTTCCTCGCTTCCACCTACGCAAGACAAGCCGTCCCCAACGAACTCCTCGAAGCAGCTCGTATCGACGGTGCGAGTGAAGCGCGTATTTTCTGGCGGATCGGTTTCCCCATCATGACGCCCGCCCTGGTGACAGTATTCCTGTACCAGTTTGTCGCGATCTGGAGCAACTACCTTCTGCCTGTGCTCATGCTCAATAACGACACCCTGCAGCCACTGTCGGTCGGTCTGGTCAACTGGCGCGAGCGTCTGAACGAGGGCATTCCCTACACCGTTACGATCGCAGGGTCGCTCCTGGCCGTTATTCCATTGCTGATCGCTTTCTCCGTCCTTCAGCGCTACTGGCGCTCCGACCTGACCGCCGGCGGCGTGAAGTAACCGCCATCGGCGGCCCGGGTCAGCACACAACAAAAATTCAAGGAATTGTAGATGAAGCGCATTCCGTTCAACCGAGACTGGCAATTCGGCCCACTCGTCTCGGTCCATGAAGCGATCCGGGTAGCCCCGCCAAGTGACAACCTCGTCGACCTGCCCCACGATGCAATGCTTACCAGCGGCCGCACGGCGGACGGGACAGGCGGTGCACCTAACGGTTACTTCGACGGCGGTTCCTGGACATACGAAAAACTATTCGATGTCCCCGCTGATTGGGCGACCAAACGCATCACTTTTGAATTCGAGGGCGTTTACCGGGACGCCATGGTCTACCTCAATGGAGCTTTCGCTGGCCAGTGGAGCAACGGGTACTCCTCGTTCCACATTGAGGCAGACCCCTTCCTGAACTACGGTGAGACCAACACCATCCGTGTTGACGCACGTTCCCATGAAGATTCACGCTGGTACCCGGGCGGAGGGCTCTACCGCCCGGTGCATGTTCTTATCGGTGAACTTGTCCATATCACCCCCATGGGATTGCGGCTGTCCACCCCGGACGTTGATGGGGAGCTTGCCACTGTCGTGGTCAGATCAACAATCGCCAATAAGGGGGCAACTACACGTACCGTCGATGTTGTGCTCGAACTTTGTGACGGCACAGGTGCGGAAGTGGTCTCGGAAAAATCCCGGGTCACGCTCCTGCCCTACGAAACCGTGACTTCCCATCAGCGGACGTACGTGCCGCACCCGTCCCTGTGGAGCCCGGATAATCCCGCTCTTTACCGCGCCACCGTAAGCCTTCAGGACGAGAACGGACCCATCGACCGTGAATCGACGACGTTTGGCATCCGGAGCCTCGCAGTCGACCCCATCCGCGGGCTCCGCCTGAACGGAGAGACCATCAAACTCCGGGGCGCGGCGGTCCATCACGATCATGGGGTGCTCGGAGCAGCGGAATTCGCTGACGCCGCTGTGCGGCGGGTTCAGCGGATGAAGGATGCGGGCTTCAACGCCATACGCTCGGCACACAACCCGATCAGTGTGGCGATGCTCGACGCCTGTGATCGGCTGGGCATGCTGGTGTTCGACGAGGCGTTCGACATGTGGTCGGTGTCCAAATCCACGGATGACTACTCCCGATCGTTCCCCCAGTGGTGGGAGCGTGATATCGACGCCATGGTGGCGAAGGATTTCAATCATCCGAGCGTCATCATGTACTCCATCGGAAACGAAATTATTGAAGCGGGAACCCGGCATGGCGCCCGGTGGGGGCGGTTGCTTGCAGAGCGCACCCGTGAGCAGGACCCGACCCGGATCGTGACCCACGCCCTGCAGGGCATGTACATGGCAAGGGACAAGGTCCCGGAACTCCGCGCCGAGGTCGACCAGGACAGCTCCACCATTCGCGGCCTCAACGACTACCTGGGCCAGGTAACACACCTCATGAATCGGGTCATGGCCTCGGAGCTTCTCGGAGAGCGGCTGCTGGAGCCGGCATCCGTGCTCGATGTCGTTGGTCTAAATTACGGAGACGCGCGCTACGAAATCGACCAAGACGAATTCCCCAATCGAATTTACTTCAACTCCGAATCATTTCCGACACACATTGACCGGCTGTGGAAGATGATTCTGGAGAGAAACAACGTCCTCGGCGATTTCACCTGGACCGGGTGGGACTTCCTGGGTGAGGTCGGTACGGGCCGGCACGTGTACCCCGAAGATTCCCAGGAACATCGCGCCCCGTACCCATGGATCGCCGCCGTGTGCGGAGACATCGACCTCATCGGCCACCGCAAGCCCATCTCCTACTACCGGGAAATCGTCTTTGGACTGACCGATGTCCCCTACATCGCCGTACGAACACCCCGCGATGACGGATATGTGATCGAACCCAAAGCCTGGACCTGGTCAGATGTTGTACCGTCCTGGACCTGGGATGTCGATCCAGGAACTCCCATCCATGTCGAAGCCTATACCTCAGGTGATGAAGTGCAGTTCGTCCTGAACGGAGCAGTCGTCGCCACCGAAAAGGTCGGAGTAAACCGCGACTACCTTGCACAGGCGACTCTCCCATTCGAACCCGGGGTCCTGGAAGCCGTTTCGTACCGTAACGGCGCCGAACTGGGCCGCCGGGAGCTACGAACAGCCAGCGAGTCGGCGAAACTGAGACTCTCGGCCGACCGGGCCTCGATCACCGCCAACACTGTCGACCTCGTGCACCTGGAGATCACGCTGGTGGACGAGGAAAACCGCCCCAATCCGAGCACAGACGTGGAAGTATCCGTGACCGTCCTAGGGCCGGCGACACTGCAGGGACTAGGATCGGCCAATCCTGCAGCCCCCTGCGACTACCTTGGAAATGTCTCATTCACCTACCGCGGCCAAGCCCTCGCGGTCGTTCGTGCCGGAGCCGAGCCAGGGCCCGTGACGATCACAGTCAGAGCTGACGGTTATCCGGACTCAACGTTAGTAATCCCGCAGGAGACATAGATGGTACGAGTTTTGATGACCCGAAGCGCGGAATGCATAGGTGAAATTAGATGACACACGAGAGTTCAACGGCGCGCACTCCTAATGTAGTCCTCATCTGCACCGATCAATGGAGAGGAGACTGTCTCTCCATCAACGGTCATCCAATTGTCAGGACACCTTATCTCGACGCAATTGCCACAGAGGGCGCAAATTTCTCGAATGCTTATTCATCCACGCCCACCTGTGTGCCTGCCCGCATGGCGCTGATGACCGGTCTTACCGCCCGCTCCCACAGGAGGGTTGGCTATACCGACGGCATTGACTTCGACCTTTCAGTAACACTCCCGGGAGAGTTCACGAAGGCTGGATATCAAACACAGGCGATCGGGAAAATGCATTACTACCCTGAACGCGGACGCGTTGGGTTTAACAACGTTATTCTGCATGACGGATACCTAAATTTTGCCAGGAAACGCGGCCGCGAAGTCGATTGGTACGACGACTATTTGGTTTGGCTGCGAGGTCAAGCAGGCGAAAGCGCAGTTTCGGACTATTTTGACGACGGCATAAATTGCAACTCTGTTGTCGCACGTCCCTGGTCCCGCTCGGAATCCCTTCACCCAACCAACTGGGTCGTGACAGAAGCAACCTCGTGGTTATACCGCCGAGACCCTACCGTTCCATTCTTCCTATACCTTTCCTTCCACCGCCCGCACCCGCCATACAATCCGCCAGCATGGGCCTTCGAACAGTATTTGAACCTTCCTGATCATGAACCACCTGTGGGCGACTGGGTTGCTGACCTTGAGGACTACAGAACGGATTATCGGCCAGACGCCCACGTAGCTACATACGATCAGCAGACTTTGAACCGAGCCCGTGCCGGATATTACGGCAACATCACGCATATCGATCATCAGATTGCCCGCTTTATGGACGTACTACGCGAGTTCGGGTTGAAGGAAGACACGTACATCGTCTTTACGTCCGATCACGGTGAGATGCTGGGTGATCACGACCTCTGGCGTAAGGGATATCCGTACGAGGGGTCATCTCGCGTGCCGTTGCTGATATCCGGCCCGGGCATACGTGGCGGCCAGCGGGTCGATGCCCTGGTTGAACTTCGTGACTTGATGCCTACTCTGCTTGACGCGGCACATCTTCCGGTGCCGGGAAGCATCGACGGCATCAGCCTTTTCGGCCTTACGCAAGCTGACGAGCAGGGCAGTAATGTTGAATTGCGGCCGTACCTACATGGTGAGCACGTACTCCTAGGCCAGTCCATCCAGTGGGTGCGAGCAGGCAGCTGGAAATACATCTGGTTCTCGAAGAATGGAAACGAGCAACTTTTCGACCTCCACAACGACCCCGAGGAGACCCGGAATCTCAGTGAAGATCCCGGTTGCCGGACTCAGCTCCTTAAACTTCGAGCTAGCCTCATCGCCGAACTCTCCGGTCGTCCGGAGGAGTTCGTGCAGTCGGGGCAGCTAATACCTGGACAGGCCGTCGTTACGCTGCTTCCAAAAGAATCGTAGGCAAGGGTGGGTGTGTGAGTGGAGCACGGTTATAGCCGCGGCGGCGCCCGCGATAACCTCGGACCGGTTGCGGACTTCCTGATAACCAATGCAGCCGAAAGCATCGTCGTCGACATAGCCGCCCTCACTGACGGGCTCCCGTATGACCGGTTGAAGGCTCTCTCGCCGCAGCACCTGATACCGCAGCACCTGGTTCGACCGCTGCCGCCGACGTACTACTAATTGAGCAGGCCATATGACTGACAAGACTTCTCTGGATAAAACGCCACTGCTTCCTGTGGCAAGCTGCTGTTCACCGCCACGAACGGATCGCCCGAGCCGCGAGGAACCCGGGTGGCCCGCAACGTTACATGGCGACGCAGCGACTGGGCATTTCGACGTCGAGATCCCGGCCGGAGTGTTCCTCATGGGAGATGCCTTCGATGAGGGCTATATCGCTGATGGGGAACTACCGGTCCATGAGGTGGAGCTGGGAGCATTCCGGATGGATGCAACGGCGGTGACAAACCGGCAATTTGCAGCCTTTGTCGATGCGACCGGCTATAAGACTGAAGCTGAGAAATACCGCACCTCAGCCGTTTTCCACTTGGTCGTCCAAGCAGGCACGAAGGACATCCTTGGAACTGCATCCGGATCACCGTGGTGGCTCACGGTCCGAGGAGCCGACTGGGCACACCCGACGGGTCCTGGACATCACTGGTCCGATATCCCCGAACACCCCGTCGTTCAGGTTTCCCATGATGATGCTGTGGCCTATTGCCGGTGGGCCGGACGGCGGCTGCCAACCGAGGCTGAATGGGAATACGCCGCACGCGGGGGCCTGCAGCAACAGCGCTACCCGTGGGGCAATGAACTGCTTAGGGCTGACGGGGCCCACAACTGCAATATCTGGCAAGGCACCTTCCCAGAAGTGAACACCCAATCCGACGGTTACCTGGGCACGGCCCCAGTCCGGAGCTTCCCCCCAAATGGATATGGACTCTACGAGGTCAGCGGGAACGTCTGGGAATGGTGTGCCGACTGGTTTCTGCCTAAGTACTACCGAAATTCGCCAGCGGCAAATCCGCAAGGGCCCACAATCGGCAAGGGCCGTATCATGCGTGGCGGTTCGTATCTCTGCCACGACTCCTACTGCAACCGCTACCGGGTAGCAGCCAGAACTTCCAATACGCCAGACTCCTCCAGCAGCAACTGCGGCTTCCGAACGGCCACTGGTTAATGATCGACGACAAGATCAGCGCTGCGGATTCCGGTCCCCCAAGGAGGGGGAAGATCGCCGAACTGCTGCTTCCAGGGGGAACCGAACCAGATCCCCGCTTCACGCTGGCCAATGAACGGACCTTCCTGGCCTGGACCCGTACCTCCCTTGCTCTGCTGGCGGGTGGCATCGCCATCGAAGCGTTTACCTCGGGCATTTTCTTCGAGCCCGTCCGCAAAGGCCTGGCCGTCGTCCTGCTCCTGCTCGGGATGCTGCTGAGTGCCGGATCCGCTGTGCGATGGATCCGCGTGGAGCGCAGTATGCGCAACAAGGCACCCCTTCCGATACCGCTTATTGTTCCCCTCCTGGCCGGAGCTGGAGCGCTGGCCGCCGGAGCTGTTCTGGTCTTTATCCTCTGGCGCTGAACCCATGTCGACATCCCGACACCCCGCCGGCAGCCATGGAGATCCGGGTCTGCAGCCGGAACGGACATCTTTGGCCTGGGGCAGGACAATGATGGCCTTGGTCACGGTCAGTGCCATCTTCCTTCGATGGCTCCCCCACCACGGGTTCCCCATCCTCACGCTGTTCGCCTTCGCGGTCGCCGCAGCCGCAGCCGCAGCCGTCTACCTCACACAACGCCGACGCTACAACGCCAGCTCCTGTGGCATTTCTCAAGAGAAGGTTGTTGCAGAAATCCCGTCGGTACTATGGACAGCCTCCGCCGGAGTCGCGTTGGGAGCGCTTGGAATCCTCGTCGTCCTCGCCGGTTAGCTTCTTGCGTCCTTCCCCCGGGAGGGACGGCGAGTCCGCTGGCTGCCCTTACAACACCGGGCCTCGCTGTAGGAGGTCCCCGCGCCTTTAGGGAGAGACGCTTCGTGGGATAGCCGAGAAAATGCAGAGCAATCAATCCAATGTGAAGTACACCCCAACCTGACGCGTCTCCTTGCCGCGGGCTGCAGAAGCAGGGGGAATTACGTCTCCGCGCTACCGTGAAGTGGTGTGCTGACGCCGCCCACAGCCGGGGACAATTCCCATAGGTTAGCCACCGCTACCGCTGCCAGGGAGCTACCCCAACGGTTCCCGACTCCAAGCTGTGGATAACCTGAAAGTCGCCCCCACTTCCGGCCCCGTGATCCGAAGCACGGCTTTGCTGCGGCCGAGGCAGGTTGCCAGTTAAATGCTCGCGGGATCCCCTTTCATTTGTGGCATGAGTAGGCGCCTTCATTGCTCGGCTAATGTGGCCCGCGCTTGCGCTGGGTGGGGGGCCACGCATGCGATTCCCGCGCGCCGAATCATGCCGTCCGCGCAGATAGCGGCCGCAACTTCACCGACTGGGCAGCAGCCGAGGTCGGCGGCGACGTAATCGGCGGGGATACAGGTAACATGGGGAATGCGTTACTTAAGTCAGTTGCTTGACTTAAGTCAGGACCACCGGTTGGATTTAGTCAACCCACGATAGGAGCTGCACCATGGCACTTCACGCACACGGGGTTCGCGCCAATCGGGCGAACGCCAGCCGGGAATCAATACTCCTCGCGGCCGAGCGGCTCTTCGCCGAGCACGGCATTACCGCCGTTTCGAACCGTCAGATCAGCGACGCCGCGCGGCAGGGCAACAACTCAGCTGTGGGCTACCACTTCGGCACCAAAAAGGATCTCGTCCTGGCGGTGACCAGGCGACACCAAGCCCCGATTGAAGGGCTCCGCAGCAAAATGTTGGCTGAGACCGTTGGCTCCGCACATGTCAGGGACTGGGTTGCATGCCTTGTCCATCCCCTCACCGAGCACCTTGAATTCCTGGGCACGCCCACTTGGTTCGCCCGCTTCAGCGCCCAGATGCTGACCGATCCCCAATTCCTGCCGGCGGTGAAACAGGAAGCCCTCGAGGATCACACACTGCGCAAAGTTCTGGAAGGCCTGGAAACAAGCCGGCCAGACCTGCCGGCCGAGGTACGGGCGGAACGTGAGGATATGGTCAGGCAACTCCTGATGCACACCTGTGCAGAACGGGAACGTGCCCTGGCCGAAGGCCGCCCCACGCCCCGTGCATCATGGTCCGACGCCGCCACCGGACTCGTCGATGCCATCACCGGTCTCTGGCTTGCGCCCTTCACCGCGACAGGACCAACCCCATGAATAATCTTGATCAGGACGTGCTGATCGTCGGCGCCTCGGCCGCCGGTTTGTCAACGGCAGAGGCACTCCGACGGCGCGGGCACCGCGGGCGACTCACGCTGCTGGACGGCGAGCCTCACCGCCCTTACGACCGCCCTCCCCTGTCCAAGCAGTTACTCTCCGGACAGTGGCAGCCGTCAAAGGCTGTTCTGCGCTCTGACGAGGCGCTCGGAGCGCTCGACGCGGAGTTGTTGTTGGGCGAACGGGCTGACCACCTTGAGACCGCAGTCCGATCCGCCCGAACGGATTCCGGCCGGTTGCTGACGGCAAACGCGATAGTCCTGGCTACAGGCGTTTCGCCCAGGCGGCTCCCCGGCCAGGAGGACCTCGACGGGGTGCACGTTTTGCGCAGCATTGATGATGCCCTCCGGCTTCAACAGCGGCTTCTACCGCGACGGCGACTGGTCGTGGTCGGCAACGGCGTCCTCGGATCCGAGATCGCCGCGACCGCATCCACCCTGGGTGTCGACGTCAGTCTTGTGGGCCATTCGTTGGCTCCCATGGCCCCACAGTTAGGCCACTTCGGCGCCTCACTGCTTGCCGCCAAACATGAAGCTGCTGGTGTACGGCTGCTTGGTGGGCGCCGTGTCGAAGCCTTCCGCAGCCTCGGGGGCCGCGTCACTGGAGTCGCCCTGTCGTCCGGGGAAGACTTACCAGCTGACGAGGTTGTCGTCGCCATCGGCTCAGAACCGAACACCGGCTGGCTTGCCCATAGCGGACTGGACCTCGAAGACGGCGTCGTCTGCGACGCTTTCTGCCGTGCCGCGCCGGGAATCTGGGCCGTCGGGGACGTTGCCCGTTGGGACCACCCCGGCATTGGCAGCGTCCGCCTGGAAAACCGCACCAACGCCGCAGAGCAGGCAATCGCCGTGGCCGCCGACATCCTGGGCTCCGGAGAGCCGTACGCTCCCATCCCATACTTCTGGACCGACCAGCACGGCATCAGGATCCAGGTCCACGGCACCATTCCTTCCACCGCGCGGCTACGCATCACCGACGGCGACCAGCTGTCCGAACGCTTCGTCGCAGTCGCACTGACCCCTGACGAGGAGCGTCCAGTCGGTGTTCTCGGCTGGGGCATGCCAAAACAGACACGTCTGCGGCGGGCAGAACTCGACGCAGCGATGGCGCCGGTGAGCTAACGAATCGCAACAGCCATTTCTGTACATCCCCCGCAGACTCCTAATCCAGAAGTTAATCCGAGCCAGGCGAACCATGCGCCCGGCCTCAACCCGGAGGAACACCATGTTTAAAGACCGCAGTCAAACCATGCAAGAAGCCGTAGGCGCCGTTGAGCCGTTTCCCATGACGCGAGAAGCCCGGTGCCCCTTCGATCCGCCCCCGGCAGGTATTGCAGCCCAGCAAGCCGCTCCCCTAACCCGCGTGGAATTATCGGACGGCAGCACTCCCTGGCTCGCGACCCGGTACGCCGAGCAGAGGGCCTTGCTCAGTGACCCGCGGATGAGCGCGGACATCACCCGCCCTGGCTATCCGATTCCCGGCGGCGGAGATGGAGCAGGCTCGGCCTTCAGTTTCATCCTGATGGATGACCCTGAGCACGCCCGGCTGCGAAGGATGGTCACCGCGCCGTTTATGGTGAAGCGCGTCGAGGCCATGCGGCCCGCGGTGCAGCAGATCGTCGATGACCTGCTCGATGACATGCTTGAGGCAGACGCCCCGGTGGACCTTGTTGAAGCATTCGCGCTCCCGATGCCCTCGCTCGTCATCTGCCGGCTGCTCGGGGTGCCGTTCTCGGATCATGACCTCTTCCAGTCCAACAGCAAGATCCTGATCAACCGTGAAGCTAGCAAGGATCAACAGCGACAGGCCGTCGGGGCGCTCGTTGAATACCTGCACGCGCTATTGCGGCTCAAGTCAGAAGAGCCGGCCGAGGACGTGTTCACCGATCTTGCGCGGCGGGTTGAAGCCGGTGAATTGGGCAGTGACGACGCCGCCATGATGGGAGTCCTCCTGCTGGTCGCCGGACACGAAACGACAGCCAATATGATCGCACTGGGAACCCTGGCGCTCTTGGAACACCCCGACCAACTCCAGCGCCTGCGTGAAGACAATGATCCGGCCTTGGTCACCTCTGCGGTCGAGGAATTGCTGCGCTACCTCACCATCGTCCACGATGGCCGCAAGCGCGTCGCCTTGGAAGACGTCGAAATCGCCGGTCAAGTGATCCGTGCAGGCGAGGGAGTAATCATGGCCACTGACCTGGGCAACCGCGACCCCCGAGCCTTCCCCGAACCGGACACCCTGGACCTGGGTAGGGACGCTCGCCACCACATCGCCTTCGGCTTCGGCGTCCACCAATGCCTCGGACAGCCGCTGGCGAGGATGGAACTCCAGGCCGCCTACAGCACACTGTTCCGGCGGATCCCCGGCCTGAAACTCGCCGTCCCCCTGGACGAGGTGCCCTTCAAACACGACGGCTCCGTTTACGGGGTGTATGAACTACCTGTCACCTGGTAGCACCACGTCAACAGCATCGACACACAACAAGAATGTAGGACTGAAAAATGGCAATTAGAGTAACCCTCGAACAAGACAAATGCGTCGCCTCAGGTCAATGCGTCACAGCCGCAGGCAGCGTATTCGACCAGAGGGACGAAGACGGCATCGCCGTCCTTCTGGATCCACAACCCGCAGCCGAACTCGAAGACGAGGTCCGCCAGGCCGCAGCCGTCTGCCCGGTCCTCGCCATCCACGTCCACAATTGAGGACCACAAGCAGCACATGAACAGCAAACGGGCGAGACCCAACGGTTGCCTCGCCCGTTTGCGGCAATTTCTTCTCATTTCTCCGGCAAGCAGGAACTTCTTATTACCGCTCTGGAAGATCAGGAGCTCAGGGAGCATCGCGAACTTGAGGCGGCCATCTCTGGCGGGGCCAGCGGCAGGGAAGCCTTTGAACTGCTCCCGAACATTCATACCAGGGATGTCCAACAGGCAAGAAACTGGCCTGCACTAGCCGCTACTTCCAGTGATCCCGCCCATCCTGCTCATGGATTCTTCAAACGGAGGCAGGACGGCCTGCGGCGCGTTGTGCAGGAGTTCTCACACCCCACGGACACATAGAGTTGGCATGTTCGATCCATTGCTATCGTCGATGGGCTACGGCTGCAGTGGCTCTTTGACCCCAGCATTGATGCCTCTGTGGTTGCGGGACAATTTAGCGATCTAATCTTGCCGGCACACCCGCCGGAACCGTAGGGCCATGAGGTTCAACGCCGGGCCGTAACACCTCGCACTGCAAGACTTATTCTCGTCGGCTCATTTTGGGGACTTCGAAGCCCGCGCTCTCCATTGCCGGCTGCATCAACCTCGGTGCATCCGAAAGAAATCAGAAGCGGTCGATAGGCGCTTTCGTGGCCGGCGGTCCAGAATCACAGCGGCGATAATCACCTGTCGAGCACAGCTATCGCGCATGGAACATGGTTCCTGGAAAAAGCCAACGCCTTCTATGAGTCCGATCAGCCCCCTTGGGTCGGTGGGCTTGTGTGAGGGCCGCGCTATCAACTGGCGCCAGTAATCGGAAGGCGCTCCCGGATCTGGGGGCGCAGCCGGACAAGTGTGGGGCATTGAGCAACAGGAGACACTCCAGCCTGCTGGCTCGTAGCCGGTATAGGGAAGCTGGCAGCTTGCCAGCTACCGGCAGCTAAGTGTTTCTCAGCCACGTAACGAGGGGGCTGTCGGAAGGCGATAATCCGCGTGGCGCTGCGACGGGGGTGAAAAATGTTCGGGCAATCGGTTGTCAAGCGACCTCTAGGGTGGTTCACTTTACTCAGCGTGAAATTAGCAGTGCGTCACTAATTTGAGCGATCGTCCATCTGGCTAACTGCTCGCTTGAAGACGTCAAATCCCTGGACCAAAGGAGTTCTTATGGACACCCGCACCCGCATGACCCGATCGCGATTCCGTTCCGGGCTAGCAACGGCCCTTACGGCCGCAGTTCTTTTCACGTCGACTGCCTGCGGTGGGGGCACACAGCAGCAAGAGGCAGGTAACGCAAACGGCGCGACCTCAAACGCCACGCTCGCTCTTGCTGTGACGGCCGCGCCGGCATCCCTGGATCCCGCCCAGCTCCAGGAAGGCCAGCAAGCATACGTCTGGGGATCCGTCTTCGACACGCTCCTATACGTCGACAACGCCGGAAAGCTCCAGCCGAACGCTGCGGAAAGCTGGAAGTTCTCGGATGACGGCCTTAGCTTGTCCCTCACTCTTCGTGCCGGCATGACCTTCAGCAATGGCGATGCAGTTACCGCCAAGGATGTTGCCGGGACCCTTGACCGAACCAGGACAACCCCGGGCCAGCAGCAGAGCAAGCTCGCGGCTGTGGCCTCGATCGAGGCTCCGGACGACAGAACAGTTGTTCTTAAGCTGAAGCAGCCCGAGCCTGCGTTGCTGACGAACCTGGCGCTTGCTGTCGGTGTCATTGGCGACCCGGCTACCCTGAATGACAAAACGACTGCCCTCGACCCGAAAACGTCTGGTCCTTACATCTTGGACAAGGCAGCAACAGTGGCCGGAACGACTTATGTCCTTAATCGCAGGGACGACTACTGGAACGCGAAATCGTATCCATTCAAAAAGGTGACTGTTCGCGTCATCCAAGACCGTACGGCGGTTTTCAATGCTCTGCAGGCAGGAGAACTGGACGCTGGCAATGTCGAAGCCGCGCAGGTCAAGCAGATTGAGGGCGCGGGGTTCAAGACGACAAAGGTGGAAGCTCAGGCTGTGGCAAACCTCGTGCTTGCTGACCGAAACGGCACAATTCTGAAGCCACTTGCCGACGAACGGGTCCGGAAGGCGATCAACATGGCATTTGACCGTGAAAAGCTGGTTCAGCAGGTATTGCGAGGCGGTGGCAAGGCCACCGTACAGATTTTCAACCCGAAGGGCGCAGCCTATGACCCGGCGTTGGAAGGATCGTACAAGTTCGATCCGACCGCGGCCAGGAAGCTGCTTGCTGACGCCGGATATGCCAACGGTTTTGACGTGACGATGCCATCGACAGTACTTTCCAAGTCCTTCGAGCCCCTGATCACCCAGGCATTGGGCGACATCGGCGTCAGGGTGACCTGGGAACCCGTACCCCCGCAGAACGCTGCCGCGGCAGTTTCGTCCAAGAAATACCCGATGATCTTCTTCCTCGATGGACTTAACGTGACCCAGCGGGAATTGCAGAACAACTTCAGTGACACCGCGTTCCTTAACCCCTTTGGTTCAAAGTACCCCGAGCTGACGGACCTCATGACGAGGGTGGGAGTTGAGACTGACGAAGCTAAGGCTGCGGAGCTGTACAAGAAGATCAATGCCTTCGTTGTCGCCAAGGCGTTGGACGCGCCCCTATTCTACAGTGGCACAATTTGGGCCACAAAAGCCGGCGTCGAGTATCTCGGTGACGGTTCAAACACCTTGAGCACCATCCGGGCATTCAACGCCACGAAGTGAAAAGGGCGAGCCTTGGATTACGTCAATCCAAGGCTCTCCCTTCCACACACGGCTCTTTAAGGACATCCAATGATTCCCTACATTCTGCGTCGATTGGGCGCAGGCATTGTGCTCGCGTTATTGGTGACGCTGATTACCTTTACGCTTCTTAGCTCTTCCTTTGACGCCGTCGTCCGGGCGCGGCTGGGGAGCGCCGCGACGCCGGAGGCCGTCACAGCGATGACATCGGCTCTTGGCTTCGACCGTCCCGTCCTGATCCAGTACCTTGACTGGCTCGGTGGTGTCTTCCGCGGTGACTTCGGTACCTCGTTGTTCACGAGTGAACCGGTAGGCCCGGCAGTGGCGTCAAGACTGGCCGTCACGCTGTCAGTGGTCCTCGTTGCTCTGGCAATCACAGTCGTCATCAGTGTTGCTTTGGGCGTTGTCGCCGCGACCCGTGGCGGGGTGGCGGATCGCCTGGCGCAGGCAGCGTCGCTTTTCGGCTACGTGGTTCCTGGCTTGTTGATCGCGATAGTCCTGGTTGTGGTTTTCGCCATCAATCTTCGCCTCCTGCCGGCAACGGGCTACACGCCATTTAACGTGAACCCCTCAAAGTGGGCGGCCACCATTACCATTCCGGTGATCGTTCTGGTCATCGGGGGCGCTGCCAACATCACGGCCCAAGTACGTGGCACCATGATTGACGAACTGCGCAAAGACTACGTCCGCACACTGCGCACCCGGGGCATTTCAACACGCTCCATTGTGCTGAAGCACGCGCTGCGGAATGCTGCCGGGCCGGCACTCACCGTGCTTTCCTTTGAATTCATTACCATGCTCGGTGGAGCCCTCATCATTGAGAAGGTCTTCGCGCTCCCCGGGTTCGGGATGTTTGCCTTCAATTCCTCCTTGCAGGGCGATATCACGGTCATCATGGGGGTCACGCTGTTCAGCGTCCTGCTGGTGGTCAGCATCAACCTCGTAGTCGACCTCGTGAACGGCTGGCTCAACCCGAAAGCGAGAATCTTTTGAGCGTGGAAGAACTCATCGTCGACCCGGCACCGAAGGCGGCGCCTCGAAAGTCGGCGTGGCGGAAGCTGCTGAAGGATCCCCAGGCAGTTGTCACCGCATCAGTGCTGCTGGTCATTGCCCTGCTGGGGATAATGACTCCTCTTTTGGCCCAACACGGACCCAACGAGGCATCTCTGGACGCAATCAATGCCCCGATGGGAACTGCAGGATACCCCCTGGGCGGTGACCAGAACGGGCAGGACATTTTCACCCGTCTGCTCCACTCCATCAACACCAGCATGATTGCCGGGCTGATCGGTGCCAGCGTTGCCCTGGCCATCGGGGTGACTTTTGGCCTTATTGGTGGATATTACGGAAGGCGGCTTCAAGGAGTCACTGAGTGGGTCTTCAGCCTCATCATGACCTTCCCCGGCATCCTCCTGCTGATCATCCTCATGCCGGTAACCAAAGGTGACTATCGCTTCACCATGCTCATCTATGGCGTGCTGCTCTCTCCAGGGATTTACCGTATCGTCCGGAACCAGGTTGTTGGGGTGAAGAACGAGTTGTTTGTGGACGCCGCGAAAGTTTCGGGCCTCTCTGATCTGCGAATTCTGGCCCGTCACGTCCTCTTCGTTGTCCGTGGACCCATCATCATCGCCGCCGCCTTTCTTGCCGGTTCAGCGATTGGCCTCCAATCAGGACTGGCCTTCCTCGGCGTTGGATCAACCACTATTCCCAGCTTCGGCGTAATGATCGGAGACGGATTCCTAAATCTCTACCAAGAACCGACACAGTTCCTCTGGCCAAGCATGCTTCTTGGCGTGATCACAGCATCGTTGGTTCTGCTGGGGAACTCGCTGCGGGACGCTTTCGAAGGCGTTAGGCCTAAACCGGTTAAACGCCCAGCCGTGAAAAAGCAAGTGGCGCAGACGTATGCACGAAAGTCTACCGGCGCCCAACCACTGCTCAGGGTCGAGGACCTGGCCATCGCGTACCCTACCCCGTCGGGAGACCTGAAGGAGGTTGTCAGAGGAGTAAACCTGACTCTCGACGGCGGCCAGATCCTCGGCTTGGTCGGCGAGTCGGGGTCGGGAAAAACACAGACAGCGTTCGCGATCTTGGGGGTCCTGCCTCCGGAAGCAGTTATCACCCGCGGCTCCATCACCCTGGATGGCGAAGAACTACTGGGACTGGGCGAGAAGGAGCTTCGGGCCATACGTGGGCGCTCTATCGCTTACATTCCGCAGGAACCCATGTCCAACCTGGATCCCTCCTTCTCCGTCGGGGATCAGCTGGTAGAAGGAATTAGGGCATCTGCCAACATGACGGCCAAAGAGGCGAAAGATCGGGTGCTCGCCCTCCTGAAACGTGTTGGAATTCAGGATCCGCAGCGCACATACCACTCCTACCCGCACCAAATCTCGGGAGGAATGGCCCAGCGCGTCCTCATCGCCGGCGCGGTCGCAAGTCGACCCAGGCTCCTGATTGCTGACGAGCCCACCACAGCCCTCGACGTCACCGTTCAGGCGGAAATCCTCGACCTGCTGCGTGAACTGCAAGCCGAACTAAACATGGCTGTGCTACTCGTGACGCACAACTTTGGCGTCGTCGCAGATATCTGTGACCGCATCGCCGTTATGCAGAACGGAGAGATCGTAGAAACGGGAATTGCTTTGGACATTTTCAGGAACCCAGGGCACCCCTACACCGCGATGTTGTTGAACTCAATCCTCGACGAGACCACCGTGCGTTCGGATGCCCCCATGGCGGCTCACGACACGGTACGAAAGTAGCTGATGATGAGCACCCTGCTCAACGTAGATGGACTGCGGGTCACCTACCCGGGCCGCGGTTTCCGCGCCAAGTCGCACGAGGTCCTGCATGGAGTGTCCCTGACAATCGCCGAGGGAGAGACCCTGGGCGTCGTCGGCGAGTCGGGCTCGGGAAAGACCACTATTGGTCGGGCGGTCCTAGGCTTGGTGAAACCCAGCGGTGGAAGGGTTGTGTTCAGGGATAAAGACATCACTCATGTCAGCCCGAAGCAGCGACGGGAGCTGGCTAAGGATATTCAGGTGGTTTTTCAGGACCCCTACACGTCCCTCAATCCATCCATGACCGTCGGGGACATCCTGAGTGAGCCGCTAGTGGTGCAGGGCCAGTCCGACAAGGACGCCCGTGCCCGCGTCGGAATGCTCCTGGACCAGGTCGGACTCCCGGTCGACGCCATCGAGCGGCTTCCCCGGGAGTTCAGTGGTGGTCAGCGCCAGCGCGTGGCCATCGCCCGTGCCCTGGCACCTAGGCCGAAACTGATCGTGTGTGATGAACCGGTGTCTGCTCTTGACCTTTCTACGCAGGCGCGGGTGCTCGACCTGTTCGTAGATATTCAGCGGCAGACAGGAGTCGCATACCTTTTTGTGTCTCATGACCTCGCCGTGGTCCGGCACGTCAGCCACCGGGTAAGTGTCGTATATAAGGGTGACATCGTAGAGACAGGATCAGCCGGGCAGGTGACCTCGGATCCGGAGCATCCCTACACCCAGCGGCTATTGCTGGCCGCTCCGATTGCCGACCCTCTGGAACAGGAGAAGCGGCGCGCAGAACGTCACCGGCTGATGGAACGGCACCGCGAGCAGGACCTGCAGGCAGGAGCGGCACGCGCTTGAGACTCAGCGGCCGAGTACCTCGCCCGGGTGCCTGGCCGCTCAGTCGATTCTCTTGATGAAGGAACTGAGGAACAGCCTGGTATGCCTCTCGAGGCGCGCGGTGTCCCTCTCATACAGCCATTGAATTTGGAGACCATCGGTCAATGCGACGAACATCGATGCCAACGCCTCGGGCTCCATATCGGTCTTCAGCTCCCCAGCTCGAGCCAAACCGCTGAATGCCTTCGTGTAGAACGTCACCAGATTTTCGTATCGACCCCGATAGCTTTCATGAGCGGGGTGATCTGGGGCTGTCGCCTCGGCGGCCAGGGTGCTGTGCAACTCGATCAAACCCGGCCGAAGTTCGCTCGTTACGAGTGTCAGCAGCAGCGCCTTGATCTCGTCGACATCCTCGGGAACCATCATTACACCCAAGCCGCGGCTCAGGAAAAACTGCTTTCTTCGCTCGTCATCCAAACCCAGCACACCGAAAAGCAGATCCTCTTTGCTAGCAAAGTGATGAAGTAGTCCCGTGTTGCTGATGCCCACGCGCTGGGCGACGTCTTTCATCGTCATGTTGTGGAATCCCGTTTGCCCGAACATGTCGATACACGTTTCCAAAATCTTTATCCGAAGCGCTGCCGTCTTGGCGTAGGGTCCACGCTGTTTGGTCACTACGGGGGGCATGCAGGAATCCTAACGTCGACGTATATCTACACACCAAATTAGCACCGCGCTAAGAAGTTCAGGCGCTGTCAAGCTCTAAAATAGTAATGAAATTCGAAGTTGAGGTTTTGGGCTGCGCCCTGCAGCTTTCACCCTCTCCCCGGCCTTAGATGAGGAAAACATGCACCTAGGTGGAGAATCCATGGAGCCAGAGCAGGGTGCTGCATGGCCATCCACGGACGATTGGAAACAGCTCAAAGGCAGGTACGTGGAAATCTACCTAAACGGCACCTTCCATGACAACGGCTGGGTCGACTGCGTATCGGCGGACGGCTCCATTTTTTGGCTTGCTCTGGATGGCGCAGTTAATCGGCGCTTGGTCGAGAAGCACTCCTGCATTCTCGTCCGCGTCCTAGAAGGGGCGGAGATACCACGTTGACCGAACCCACCACAGAGAATGGACATCCTGCACAAGCGGCGCGGAGGGCGGCCGTGACGATTTACGATGTCGCGCGGGAGGCCGGCGTCAATGCTTCTACGGTCTCCAGGGCGCTCAACAAACCAGGTCGCGTGAATGCCAAGACCGAGCAACGCATCCGTGAGGCGGCAGCGGCCCTGAATTTCAGAATAAATCCGATGGCGAGAGCGTTGCCAACGGGACTCACAAACACTGTTGGTCTAGTTATGTCTGACATAACTAACCCCGTCTATTTCGGCCTTGTACGGGGGGCGGGGAGGGCTGCTGCGGATAAAGGTTACACCTTGGTTCTGGCTGAATCGCAGGAGTCCCCGGAACTGGAAGCACAGACGGCCCAACGGCTGCTCGCGTCAGTGGACGGGCTCGTCCTGGTTGGAACCCGCCTCGTGGAAGGCGATATCCACGCCTTCGCTGAAATCAAACCCGTCTTGCTGGTCAATAGAATAGTCCCTGGGATTCCCAGCGTTGTCCCCGGAGTTTTACCCGGAATTCGCGATGCTTTGGACCAGCTGAAGAACCTCGGTCACAGCTCAATCGCGTACCTCTCAGGCCCCAACAATTCTTGGATAAACACTATTCGTTGCGACACTATTTCTCGGGAAGCCCTAAGGAGGGGCATGTCGGTCGTCGAAATCGGCCCGGGACTCCTGCCCACCCTCGAGGGCGGCCACTCGGGTCTGCACCGCGTTCGCGCTTCCGGCGTGACGGCGGTGATTGCCTACAACGACCTAATGGCTATCGGGCTGCTCACGGCATGTCAGGAAGCGAACGTATCTGTGCCGGGTGAGCTGAGCATTGTCGGCTTTGACGACATCTTCGGTTCGGCCTTCACGTCTCCTCCCCTGACAACCATCCGCACTCCGGTTGACCTTGCCGGAGAAGATGCCGTCCGGCGCATTATTGATTTTGTCAGGGGCCACGAGGAGCAGGTTTCGGTAGAACTGGCAACGCAACTGGTATCCCGCGGATCAACGGCACGCGTCGCCCGGAGCGAAAGTGGCGGCTAGTCATCAAGCCGCTGGAAGTTCAACGGCATTCACCACGGGCGTGGGGCAAGGTGATGAAGCCGCCCGAAACGGCAAGTGCCCCGGCTGCCAAGCAAAGCCCTGAGTAGTTCTTCTCGGTCCCCGCGGCAGATACGGAAAACAAGAGAGGCGCGATCAACGGGGCCAACGAACTCGGAATCTTCTGGGGAAGCTTGTGATGGCCATGAACCTGCACGCCTGCGTGTCAGAGTGGGGGAGCACATCGAGGACGAGCGCCTGCCCTACGGAAGTAAAGACTGCGAGGCCCGTTGAGGAAATAAGCGAGCCTGCGAGGAGCTGGACCAGGTCGTGGGAAAAGGCTGTCACGGCGGCGCGGGCAGCGTAGAGGACTGTCCCAACCATGATAAAGAGACGGCGGCGGCCAATATGATCGGAGAGCCAGCCGCCACCCACAGCACCGGCACTCGCGCTGATGATGCCCGCACCGGAGATGACAGCAATAACTGTGGTTAGATCAGCGACATCGATCTGAAGGCGCTGCGCGTAGAAGAACGTTGCATAGCTTGTCGTCAGCGACAAGCCCAGAAAGAACAGGAACCGTCCTACCCAGACCCACGCGAAAGCCGGATGCTTCCGCGGATTGAAGCCAAAGCTCCTGAATACCGTTCCGACCGAGAGGGGAGTGGACAACCTCTGCCTCCGGGAGTCCCTTTCCGGGGCAAAGACGACGAAGGCAGCAACCAGCGAAATTCCGACAACGGCGGGGAGCAGGAAGACCCATAGGGCGTCCTCAGCCACGGTGCCGGCCAGCATGATCCCGATGACGGGCGCCACCTGCATCTTCAGGCCCGTGAGGCCGGAGACCTTCCCGCATTGGGCTTCCGCCAGGTTGTCCCCTTGAAAGTTCCCGATGGAACCAACAGCCGTACCCCATCCGATGGTGGAGAGGCCCCATCCCAAGCCGAGGACCAAGACATTGGGGCGAATGCCATGAGCGGGACGGCTGCCTGTCCGACGGCTGCACCAATGACCGTATAGGGACGCCGCCTGCCCCACCGGGACCGTGTCCTGTCACTCAAGATTCCCGTCACGGGAGCTGCAAGCAGGGAGCACAGTGCCTGCCCCGAGGATGTAGCCCAGGGCTTCCTCGCGGCCGGGGGCAAGCTGGTTCAGTTTGAGTGCCAGCGTGAAGGCCATGGGTACGATCGTCGCCATGCTACCGCCGAAGGTTGCCATCACCGGCAGCCAGACGGTTGTCCGTGTCACGCGCTGTTGAGGTTCCTGAGGCCGCCGGTGGGCGGCGTCCCGCCTGCCGGCGGTGACGGCAACGCTACGTTCGCGTTAGGGTCGCGGGTTGCACCGCCAGCAGGTTCTTTCGGATGTCCCGGGATGTCATTTATAACCATTGGAAGACCTCCGGGTCCTGACGCGATCGGCTCAGTTGCCGGCTCCGGGCTTTTGGTTTGCGAGTCCGCGCCAGCGTTTCCGGAGCGCATGGGCTGCGGCCTTAGGTTTCCGGTCGCGGGTGAAGACGCCCTTCCTGTTGCCGTCCACTCGGTGGATGCCGTTTGAGGTCTGGAAATCCGCGAAATTCCAGACTTGCTCTCCGACGAAGGATGGAATGCTGTCGAACACGCGATGGTTCATGTCCAGGTAGGCTGCTTGATATTCTTCGGACCACGGGATATCCCATACCGAATGGAGGCCGGGCAGGGTGTCGGCGCCGTATTCGGACATCATGATCGGTTTTCCGAATTTTTCGACCCAGCCCTGAAGCTCGCCTTGGAGGTACGTCTCAGCCGTCTTCAGGTCTCCGGTGGCTACGTACCAGCCGTAGTACCGGTTGAGGCACATGACATCGAACAGGTCGGCGATCTTGTCGTTTTTGAAGGTGGCGAACATGACTGCGGCATAGGTAACGGGTCGGGTGGGGTCGAGGCTGCGGGTCAGCTCAACGAGGGGTTCAAAGTACTCCCGGGCACCATCCTCGTTCGAGGACGGTTCGTTGGCGATGCACCACATTACGACGCTGGGATGGTTCTTATCACGGGCTATCAGCTCCCGGATGGCCTGGGCGTGGGCGGCTTGCGTCTCATCGTTGAATGTCTCGGGTGAGAAGGTGGGCGTTGTCGGTGCCCCGGTAAGTCCTCCCTGGACCGCCAGGTTGAGCCCGACGGCGGCTGTTTCGTCGATCACGACGATGCCGTGCCGGTCAGCGAAGTCCATGACTTCCTCGGCGTAGGGGTAGTGGGAGGTGCGGAACGAGTTCGCGCCGACCCACTCCAGCAGCTGGAAATCGTGCACGAGGTAGGCGTCGTCGTGTCCCTTGCCGCGCACCGGTGAGTCCTCGTGTTTGCCGAAACCGGTGAAGTAGAACGGTTCACCGTTGATGAGGAATTCGGTGCCGCTGACCTTGACGGTCCGGACGCCGAAGGGCTGGGTGTAGCTGTCGATCACTTCGTCTTGGTTCACAATTTCTGCAACCAGGGTGTAGAGGTACGCGGCGCCGGGGT
Source organism: Arthrobacter sp. 01T428 (assembly GCF_056398685.1). Taxonomy (NCBI): domain Bacteria; kingdom Bacillati; phylum Actinomycetota; class Actinomycetes; order Micrococcales; family Micrococcaceae; genus Arthrobacter; species Arthrobacter sp. 01T428. The sequence goes on from NZ_JBFTPW010000009.1 coordinate 89,679, forward strand.
TCCACAGATGTACCGCATCCAGCCGGAGAGTGCCGGTTGTTCCTTGGGCTGCCGCTACTTCGGCGCCGGAGGCGTCCAGTGCGCGGACCCGGACGGCGGCGGGGTGTGTGGTTTCGATGTCGTAGTTCACGAGGCCGGTTGTTCCCTCGATGTCTGTGACGACCTTGATGTCTTCGATCCGGAGCTTTGGGGAGGAGTAGAGCCAGACGGAGCGGGACAGGCCGGTGTAATTGTAGAAGTCATGGAGGTATTTCTGCTGGCGGCGCCCATCCTGAGTCACGGTGATGGACCCCGGCGGGATAGTGACGTTCGTCAGCTCGTTGTTCACGCCGATGGTGAGGCGGAACTCCTCCCCCGGTACGACCAGGTTCGTGATGTCCAGTTCGAAGGGTGTGTAACCCCCGGTGTGTTGGCCTACGAGGGTGTCATTGACGTAGACGCGTCCTTCGTGAGTTGCGGCGTCCACGCGAATGTACATGCTGTCGGTTTGCCAGCTGCGGGGCACGCGAACCTGACGTTGGTACCAGGCCCACCCGACGTGGTCGCGGATGCAGGAGTCCACGAAGAGGTCGTTGTAACTTGCCGGGACAGCTGCCTCGAGCCCGCTGTCGAGAGGGCTGGTCCAGACTTTGGTTGGTGATCCGCGGTCGATGTCGAACGCCCAGAGTCCGTCCAGGGAGACGAGTTCGCGGGTGGGAGTCATCTTCGGTTTGAGCATGTCTGAGTCCTTTGGTATTGCTGATTAGAGGGGCCGGCTGTTGAGGGTGAGTCGCCATTGCCAGGAGTAGTCCTGGCCGTCGAGCCGGTGTTGTGGCAAGGTGTCCGGGCCTAGCACGACGGTCCCGACGCCTCTGTGGGCGATGTCGAGGTTGACTACGGTCTTGGAGGACTCCGGAAGCTGCCACCAGTGCGTGGCGGCTTCCAGCTCGTGGGTTGAGTAGCGGGAGATGGTCATGTGCAGCGGGGTGGCGTGCTCGGTCGTCACGGTGCCGGCGGGACCGCCCAGCCGCATTTTTGTTACGCCGCCGCGGGTGCCGTTGGTTTGCGGGACGGTATAGGGAACGGCGAGGGATTCGATGCTGCTCTCCCACGTGCCCAGAAGGGCCGCCTGCCGGCGGTCCGGGTAGTTCTCCCACGGGCCGAGCCCCACCCAATTGGCGTCTTCAAAGCCGTCGACCAGTTCGAACTCGATACCGACCCGTAGACCATCGTGGGTGCCCTCGGGCAGAACAACCTGCTCTTCGATGACCCAATCACCGGGTCCCACCGAGGTGATGTTGCGGCGGTGTGTCACCTTCCCATCTCCGAACGCCGTGTTGTAGGTGCTCGTGACCACGGCAGTGTGCCCGGAGTGCTCGATGTCGGAGTTGACCAGGTTGAGGTGAAAGAATCCTGTCCGGACGAACCGGCTGTCCAGTGCGAAGCAGGCGTCGTTTTCGGTGAGCGCCCGCCACAGTGACAGCTCGGGCGCGCGCCGCAGCAGAGGGTGGACAATGGAGCCGTCCCCGGCAAGGACCAGTGCGGGGACGTCGCCCGAACCTGCCGGCAGTTGCTCCGGGATGGCATCAAGGATGACCTGGAGTGCCGCGATTTCGGTGTCTGCCGGGGCCCAGAGCGTTTCCTGACGGGTGTGCAGGGTCAGCGTTACGGCCAGCGCTCCCGGTTCCCTTGTGGCGGCCCGTATCTGCTCTGGTAGTTCCAGCGAACCTGTGGCGCCCGGGCCCAGGGCCGGCAGGGCGACCTCGGTTGCGCCGACGGCGCCGGTGGCAGTTTCGACCTGGATCAGCGCCTTCAGGCCGCTGAGGTCGGCGAAGGACTGGCGGTTACGGATGTCGATCTGTCCTTCGCGGGCCCGGGCCGCGTCCGTGATGATCCGGACCGGAGCGAAGATGCCACGCGCCTCGAACAGGGCCGGTTTGGGCCTGAGGTCCGGGAAGACAATTCCGTTGTTCAGACTCGTCCCGCTGTTGGGTTCGTCACCGAAGTCTCCGCCGTACCGATAGCGTCCGTCCCCGTCGGGGTCAAGCGCATGATCCCGCCATTCCCAGATGAAACCGCCCTGGAGCCCGGGAAGGGACTCGAAGAGGCGCCAGTACTCGGAGAGGCCCCCCGTCGAATTTCCTAGAGAATAGGCGTACTCGCAAAGGATCAGTGGCCGGTCGGCGCGTTCATCCTGAGCGTAGGCCTCGAGCGAGGCGAAGGAGGCGTACATGGGGCAGACAACATCGGTAGCAGCGTGTCCGCCGTGCCAGTCGTTCGATATGGCCCCTTCATAATGCACTGGTCTGGTGGGGTCGACGTTGCGGGTCCACGCCGCCATCGCGTCATGGGCTGCTCCGTAGCCGGTTTCGTTTCCCAGGGACCACATGATGATGCTGGGATGATTCCTGTCCCGGAGAACCATCCGGGAGAGCCTGCGCATGAAGCTTGGCAGATACAAGGGATCGTCTGCGAGTATCCCTGCGAACGCGTGCCCCTCGATGTTGGCCTCGTTTACGACATAGAGACCCATTTCGTCGCAGAGGTCCAGGAAGACGGGATCGTTGGGGTAGTGCGATGTGCGAACTGCGTTGATGTTGTTGCGTTTCATCAAGGAAAGCTCTTCCAGCAAAGATCCCCTGGTTATCACCCGTCCGGTGAGAGGATCGAAGTCGTGCCGGTTGACGCCTTGTACGAGGATTCGCTGGCCGTTGACCAGCAGGTCACTCCCCCGGATTTCAACCCTGCGGAATCCTATGCGCAGGACTACCTCATCGAGAATTTCTCCGTCGGCGTCGCGGAGCCTGACGGTCAGGTCTTCCAAGTGCGGAGTTTCGGCCGTCCAGGGAGTAACGTCCAGCCCGGCCCGTTCAAACCTGGCCTTGCCGGCAGACGTTTCATGGGTGACCGTCTGGGCAAAGGCCCCGGCAATGGCAGCGAAGCGTTCAGGTACCGCTGCTCCCGCGGCCCTGATGCTTAGCAGGTCCATGAAATCGGCGGGGAAGCGGGTGGCCGGCTTGCTGCCGCGTTCATCGGAGGGTTTGGGAAGCGTCTGCGCTGCCCGCCGTGGACCGATGGGCTGCGTTTCCGTCGTTCCAAGAGCGGTCACTTCGGTATGACAGTCGACCGTAGTGAGGTGGGCGAGACCAGCGGAAACCACTTCGACGTTCAAGGATCCCGTACGGGCGTGGGCATCGTAGTCGGCAACGACCACCACGTCCTCAATATGAACCTCGGGCACGGTATAGATAAAAACCGGTCGGGTGATGCCGCCGTGCCACCACTGGTCCTGGTCCTCAAGGTAGCTTTCGGCCGAATATTTGGTGACGACGAGAACGATCTCGTTAGGGCCTTGAGTGATGACATCGGTGACGTCGAATTCAGCGGCGAGGTGGGAGTCGTTGCTCAGTCCCACCGGCACGCCGTTCACCATTACACGCAATAGTGATTCCGCTGCACCAACGTGGAGGATGATCCGGCGGCCCGGCGTCGGTGAAAGATCGGCTATCCGCCTGTACACCCCCGTGGGATTGCGCTTGGGAAGCGTTGGCGGAATCTCATCGAAGGGCATCGGCACGTTGGTGTAGTGCGGTGGATCTGTTGGATCCGACATCGTCCACAGCCCCGGCACTGTCGTTGTCCTCCAGTCATCGCTGAGCGGGGTGTCGGGCCGTTCCAGCAACTGAAAGTCCCAGACACCGTTCAGGTCTACGTCGGCTGGGCGGCGCAGAGAGGTCATGGGCAGGCGGCCGATCGGGTGGAGGCCTGTGATATCGGCGGGAGTAACCGTAAAGCCAGCTCCGGTCATTTCTTGTCCTTGGTTCGAATGACTTCGCCGGTTTCGACGGCGGAGCGGATCCAGTCCAGTGTGCGGAAGACGGCGAGCGTGTCGGCCGCCGTATGCACAGGATGCTCTGTGAGTCCTGCCGTGATGGCTTCGCTGACGGCGCGTAGCATCGGTACGTATCCGTTGCCCTCACGCAACAGATCTACAGGCTCAGGGTTGTGAACGATGGTTTGCCATGCGTCGGCATGTATCCGTAGGTTCGTGCTGGCCCAGAAGGGGCCCGGGAGGACAATCCAGCCCTTGGTTCCGCTGACCGAGCCCGAGGTATCGGCGAACTCCTGAGTGGAGGCGGCGCCGTGCGCAAAGCGGCCGTCACTGTACTCGAGAGTGAAGTGCTCTGCGAGATCCAGGCCGTCGCTGCGCACGGTACCTGCCGCGTAAATTGATTCCGGTTCGCCGAAGATGGAATGCGCCAACGTGACCGGGTAGATGCCCTGGTCCAGCAGGGTGCTTCCGCTGCGTTTCACGTCCCACCGGCTGCCGTCGTCCTGCGGAAACGGCATCCCGAACATTGCCCGCACGCTCCGGGGCTCACCGATCCGGCCGGCGGCGATCTCTTCCTTCAAGCGGACAAATGCAGGGTTGAACTTCATCCACATGCCCTCCATGAGGAAGAGGTTCCGTTGGCCCGCCAGCTGGAACAGCTCAGCGACTTCAGCGGCCGTCATTGCCATTGGTTTCTCTACGAGGACGTGTTTGCCGGCGAGAAGGGCCTGGCGGGTCAGCGGATAATGCGAGGCGAAGGGCGTCGCGATGTAGACGACGTCAATTCCGCCGTCCGCCAGCAGCTCCTCGTAGTTGTCCGTGGAGAAGGCTCCTCCGACTTTTTCAGCGAAAGCGGAGGCCTTTCCTGCGTTCCTGCTGTGCACGCCCCTGATGACCGCGCCGCTACAGGTGGAAAGGTCAGCCACCACGCTGTCCGAAATTGGTCCTGTCCCGACGATTCCCCACTGGAGAGTGGCTTGCTGCGGTTCGGTCGCTTGAAGGGATTTCATGAGACTGCGACTTCTGCAGTGGCTTCTTCGGTCAGAGACAGGGAGCCGGTCCTGGCGACGTTTCCCAGCCAGGCAAGGCTGGGTTTGGGGTGGCGTTCGAAGGTTTCCCGGTCTACTGCTATCAGTCCGAATGTAGGTTCCCAGTGGCCCCACTCATAGTTATCGAGCGCGCTCCAGTGCAGGTAGCCGCGGACATCGATGCCTTCGGCCATGGTCTCGAAGAGGTGCTCCAAGGCGCTGGTTGTGTAGGCGATCCGCCGATCGTCATCGGCTGTGGCGATGCCGTTTTCCGTGATGAGCACCGGTACGCCCTGGGTGACGTTCCAGGCGTGGCGGACGGCGATGCCAATGGCGTCGGGGCGGTAGGCGTTGCCGACGATGGTGTTGTCCGGGTGAACGGGGTGAGGCACGATTCCCTCACCGGTTACGTTCTGGCTTGAGTACGACTGGACACCGATGAAGTCATCCCCGCGTGCCGCTTCCAGGAAGATGTTCTCCCTGACGTACTGCACCTCGCGAAGCTTTTCTTCCCCGCCCGGCAAGGCCACGAGCGCCTGGTTTGCTACCGTCCAGCCAACGGCAGCCCCCGTCCGCTCCCGCAAAAACCCGCGGACAGCGTGATGCGCCTCCACCAGCCGCCGGCTGATGTCGATATCGGGGTTAGGCAAGACAGGCCTCGCTTCACCCTCAACAGTGGGGCTGAGCCACTTTTTGTCCTTCTGCTGCTCGGCCATCCGACCCATGGTGGTCATGAGTGCAAGCATGTTCGGTTCGTTCATGGTGCAGATCCACTCGACGCCGTCCAGGATGCCGATCACAGCATCGACATAAGCGGTGAACCGCTCGACGGCGCGGTCCCCCATCCATCCACCTTCTTCGGCAAACCAACGCGGGCTCGTGAAGTGGTGGAGCGTGATGACCGGCTTCAGTCCCAAGCCGAGCGCGGTATCAATCATGCGGCGGTAATGCGCCAGTTCGGCCTTGGAAATGTGGCCCGGAGAGGGCTCGACACGCGCCCATTCAATGCCAAACCGATAGGCGTTGAGACCCGCGTCGGCAAGCAGTTGCATATCTTCCGCATAGCGATGGTAGCTGTCGATGGCATCGCCACTGCGTTCCATCCCTGCCCTGTTCTGCTCCCGGGCCCAGAAGTCACTGTTGACATTGTTCCCCTCGATCTGATGAGGGGCTGTTGATGCTCCCCAGAGGAAGCCTTTCGGAAGGTTCGTCATCGTACGCACCGATCTCTCAATATTTCGGTTCCAGCGGAAACCGATTGCCATGAAAGATGCTAACATGCAAATTCGAAACGCGTAACTAAATTCGCGTCAGTGAGTTGTCAAGGACGACCGTGCCGGGAACATCCGGGTGCGAACGGAAGGTGACCGATGCTTTACCGCAACCCCTCTCTGCCCATCGAAGAACGCGCGCTGGATTTACTCGCGCACATGACTCTGGCAGAGAAGACCAGCCAACTCGTCGGAATCCTTCCGCAGCCGCTTCTTGGAGCCGACGGTGTGACCCAATCCCAGCTGGACCGGCACCTGGCTCAAGGAATCGGGCATATCGCCGGAGTCGGAATCGCAGTTAGTGACCCGGTGCGCCTTGCACGGCTCAACAACGACATTCAAAAATATCTCCTTGAGTCGACCCGACTGGGAATTCCAGCAATTCTCCACAACGAGGCTCTGAACGGGCTTTTGGCCGAGGGATACACCTCGTTCCCCACGGCGATCGGCCTGGCGGCAACATGGAACCCCGCCGGAGTGCGCGAGATGGCCGACCTGACACGGCGGCAGATGCTCTCGATAGGTATCCGCCAAGGGCTGGCGCCGGTACTCGACGTGGCTCGCGACGCCCGCTGGGGCCGTGTTCATGAAACGTATGGGGAGGAAGTCCTTCTCGTCTCGGCCATGGGCGTCGCTTTCGTCCAGGGACTGCAGGGAGATGATCTGCGCGAAGGTGTGTTGGCCACGGCGAAGCACTTTCTCGGTTACTCGATGACCGAAGCGGGGCAGAACCTTGCCGCTACCCAGCTTGGAAGCCGTGAGCTTTATGACGTTTACGCAACCCCCTTCGAAGCTGCAATCCGCCTTGCCGGACTGCGCAGCGTCATGAACAGCTATTCAGAGATCGACGGCGAACCGGTAGCGACGTCCTCGGCTGTCCTTTCTGACCTGTTGAGGGACAAAATGGGCTTTCAAGGGACAGTAGTGTCCGACTACCGGACGATCCAGTACCTCGTCGAGCGTCAGCGCGTGGCCGGTACCGCCCAGGAAGCGGGAGCCATGGCTGTGTCGGCCGGGCTCGACGTCGAACTGCCCAGCGCCTATGGATTCGGGCCGGCCCTGGCCGACGCCGTCAACAAGGGCATCGTTGCCGAAGCGGTGGTCGACCGGGCCGTCCTCCGGGTCCTGACCCACAAGTTCGAGCTGGGTCTGTTCGAGAACCCTTACGTGAGCGAGGATCCAGTCCGGCTGAAGGATCTGGCGCAGGAGGGAAGGGAGCTTTCCAAGGAGTTGGCCCTTCAATCAGTGACCTTGCTCAAGAATGAGGCCGGCGTGCTGCCCTTCCGCCGGGATGTCCACCGTATCGCCGTCGTAGGACCGCACGCGGACTCCGTCATGGTCAACTTCGCCAACTACACCTATCCCACCACCCTGGAAATGATCAAGGGCATGATGAGCGGCCGGTCGCGGATGGTGGGAATGGAAAACGCGATGGATGGCATGCCGGAGGACATGAAAAAAGCCGCCGCGGAGCGCATCAGCGCACTGGAGAACCTCGACCTTGAGCAAGCTGTCCGGGAACAATATGGATGCCAAAGCCTGGCCGAGGCAATACGTCAACTCATGCCGGACGCAGACGTCGTATCCGTTCCTGGCACAGGTCTCCTCGACACGGAACCTCATGATATTGAGTCAGCCGTCGCTGCCGCCGCGTCGGCCGATATCGTCATCCTCGCCATCGGCGGCAAGGCCGGCGCTTTTTCGGGAACTACGACAGAAGGTGAAGGAACCGATTCCGCGAACATCGACCTGCCCTCCCGTCAGGTTGAGCTCGTCCAAGCGGTCAGCGCCTTAGGAAAACCAACAGCCGCCGTCCTCTACATGGGCCGCCCGTACGGCCTCTCCGGCGTGGACGAAATCCTCCCGGCCCTGATCACCGCATACTACCCCGGGCCGGAAGGCGCACCGGCACTGGCCAGCGTGCTCTTCGGGCATTCGGCTCCCTCCGGCAAACTTCCCTTCTCCATCCCCCGGCATTCCGGCCAAGTGCCGGTGTACCAGGCGCAGAAAAGGGGCAGCGGCTACCGGCGCGAAAGCATCGACATGGCAAAGGCCTATGCGGACATGCCAAGCACCCCTCAGTACGCATTCGGGCACGGGCTGAGTTACGCAAGCTTCGAATACGGTGAACTCCGCATTGAACCCGCCGCGATCGGTGCAAACGACGAGGTCACCATAATGGTTCCCCTTCGCAACACAGGGGCAATCCGCAGTACAGAAATCGCGCAGCTTTATGTCGGCCTTCCGGGTAGAGGCATCACCCGCCCCGCCCAGCAGTTGGCCGGTTTCGCCCGGGTGGAACTTGGGAAGGCGGAAGCCGCAGAAGTAAGTTTCGTTGTCCAGGGCTCGCAGTTAGGGCATACCGGAATAGACGGACGGTTCATCGCAGAGCCGGGCGAGGTCTCAGTGTGGATAGGTTCAGCCTCCAACGATCTCCGGACGCATGGGTCCTTCACCGTCACAGGTCCCCCCGTGGATATCGCAGCCACAAGGAGCTATCTCCCGGAGGTCCGAGTCCATCACGTGATGCCTGCCGGAACATAGGTGCAACTGCGAACCTTGACTTAAAACCCATTCGCGGATGCCGCCATTTACCAAGCAGTTCAAACCGTGGGCTCTCTTGCACGGCATCACCACCCCGGCAAGGCCCCATCGCCACAGACGTTGGCGCTCAAACCCAAAGTTATTTTAAGGAATACATCACATGTCTAAGCTCCTCGACGGCAAGGTCGCTATCGTCACGACTCCGGGCAGGGCGTCGGCGTGGAATCGCATTGCAGCTCGCCCGGTGCGGAGCCCGCGTCATCACCAATGACCTCGGCCCCAGGCGACCCACCGGAGCGGTGGCTGCACCCTTCCGTTCTAGCGCGCTGGGTGGCACACCGCCGGAGTTGACCCAAGAGGAGGCGGAGCGCTTCGAAGCGACTGCCGGGGACGCTGAGAGCGTCGCGGCACAAATCTTGGCTGAGGGAGGAGAAGCTGTCCACTACTACGCCGACGTCACCGACCACGAAGCGACCGGCGGCCTCATCGAAGTCGCCGCCGAGGAGTTTGGCCGGCTCGATATCCTCGTCAACAACGCAGCCGGAATGGGCTTCGGCCCCTTTTTGTCCCTCATCCCCGACGACTGGCACTTCCAGGTTGAAGCGAAGCTGACGGGAACATACAACTGCATGAGCCATGCCTTACCACTTATGGTCAAGCAACGGTATGGGCTTATCCTGAACGCATCATCGGACGCGTGGACTGGTATTCCGATGGTCAGCGCCTACGCAGCCGTGGTCGCGCTCACTAAATCAACTGCGAAGGAGGTCGCCGGGCACGGCATCACGATCAACGCATACTGCCCGCAGGCTGCATCGCCCGGCCACGTCAGTTTCAGCGCCACCTTCCGGACCTTGCTTCAGCAGCAGGGCATCCAGCTCAAGGTCGACGAGGATCGAACACGCCGCTCTGAAGAGGCCCACGGCCCGGCCGAGAACATGACCTTTCTGGCATACCTTGCCTCTGATGAGGCCGCCCACATCAGTGGCTCGGTGTTCTCCGTGACTGGAGGCGGTGACGTCGCCCTTTACGCAGATCCCCACCACACCGCAGCTATCGCCAAAGATGGCGAACCTTGGACCGTCGAAGAGCTCCGGAAGTGCTTACACCAAGAACTTCTCGTCGACTACAGGCCCGTTGGCGAGCGAAGCGAGTTTTGGAACGACGCAGCGACAGGTTATCGTCCAATCGTTCAGCGAGGAAACCGACCACACAATCGGACCTACTCGGCCTTGGCGGCCCACCATTGCCCTAATCGAACTCACTCCCAGTAGGCCCTGACTACTCCGATGAGGCGCACCAGCTTCACGACCAGAACCAGAGCCGCGGCACCAAGGGCGGTGGATACCCAGAACAAAACATGCCAGTCCGCCTTCTCTGCGACTACGGCCGCGACCGGCAGTCCCAAGGCACCTCCGACGCCAAGTGAGGCGCTCATCAGGGCGGCTGCGCTTGCCAGCCCTTGGAGCGCCCGGGCAACGATCATCGGGAACAGAGCGGAACTCAGTGCACCAACGACCGAGCCGGCAACCAGCAAGTCCAGACTGACTAACAGCATGCGCCGCGAGTCGGCCTGAGCTACCCGCAGAGGTCCGGGCAGAGCGCGAGGACATGGTCAGGCAACTCCTGATGCACACCTGCGCAGAGCGGTAATATGCTCTGGCTGAAGGAGGACCCACGCCACGGGACTCGTGGTCCGGCACCGCCGCCGGCCTGGTCGATGCCATCACCGGACATTGGGTTGATTGACGACAGGTTGAAAGCGTGGATCGAGGAGCAGCCCGTGTGGTTCGTCGCGACGGTGCCTCTCGGAGCAGACGGAACTCGGGGAACGCGGACGACGGCGGCACGATCTGGGAAGCTAGTTAGGTGCTTACTTTTTCCTAAGCGACTTTGGCGGATGTGCCAGGGGTGGTGAGTATGGTTAATCGGGCATACCCGACTGCTCCGGATGCTTCAGGTTGGGCCGGTGAGCGATCTTTCCAACCAGGAGATCGGACCGACGCGTTAGAGGTGCAGAAGCTCATTGCCTCTGCGGCATGTGTGCTGATCGTCGGTCGACGAGATGGCCTTTTGAATTCGTGCTGATCGGTCACTCGTTGCAGCGCGTACACAGCCTACCTGGGCTTGTTCGCGGTCGAACAAAACAAGCAGAGCGGCGGGCCTGGCCGGCAGACAATGGAGTACGCCGAGTCCCTCGCCCGGTCTCACTTCGGGGTGTCGCGCAGGGAAATCGATGTGATGGAGCATCACGAACCCCTTCTCCAGTGGTACTCGCGAATCGGCTACCAACCCACAGGCGCGCGCTCCGCTTTTCCCCAAAGCGTTGATCGGAAAGAAGCCTGGCTCGTGAAGTGAAACGGAACGGCCCGGTGACCCACCCGTTAGCCCGAAGCTCCGGGAAGTCAGGTCTGAGGAAATCCATCACGAGAGCGACGCCATCCGCGACGCCTTTGCAATGCTCGGGCTGACGTCGAGGAGCGACCAAGTATCCCCTTGGTGTCAGTCGCCATTACTGGCATCCGTTATCGGCGTTCGAGTAGGACTCCTAATAGTGGCGAGAAGCTCGCCTCTAGCGCCGAAAAATAGTGGCAGGACCAGCCGAATCAAAGCAACTAGATCACCGTCCTGAAGGGCCCTTCTTGATTGATGTTCTTCAGGCACCTACGTACTGAGCGGGGGCGTTGGCTCGCTGCGGCGTTTAGTTCCTCAAGGTCCGTGGGTTTCGCGCCCGGGCGCTGCACGGTGATGCAAAGCACAGTTAGGAACTACTTGCTGGCTCGCGCCTTGTCTGATTGGCGAACTGCCGTCTCCTTGGGGTTCCGCTGGCGTATAAGCTCCCAGGAAACAGCCGTTAAGAGTGCCAAAAACATGACTATGGCTGCAAAAAACGGCAACGCCTCCACACTTGTTCGTTCCAGGACTACACCTCCCATAAAGGCTCCGCCCCCTATGCCGACGTTGAACGCGGTGGTCTGAAGCGAGGCAGCAAGACTCCGAGCACGGGGGGAAGCCGTCCACATCATTCGCGTTTGGAGCATTATTGGGATTCCCCCAAACACGGCGCCCATGAGGATGAAGAGAATCCAAACGACAGCTTGGTAACCGGAATCGGCAGCCGTAGGGAGAGCGGACAGAATGACAACCATGCAGGCCAACGCGCCGACGAAAAGTCGAATCGGAGCACGATTGTACAAGGTGCCGGTTAGCGCGACTCCAACGGCACCTGCGATTCCCCCCGCCAAGAGAACGATGGGAATGGCCTCCGGGCCTACTCTAACCACGTCAAGCAACCATACGACGCCATAGGTGCCAAAGGAGTTCTGCGCGGCGACAACGAAAAGAATCAAAAAGCAGATCATCAGGACGGCAGGCAAGGTGGCGTCTTGGGTCCCCTTGTCTAGGTCATCTGTCTCTGGCCTTGGGACGAAGTTTGTGATGGGCGGAAGGTATTTGACCGTCAGTAGGAAGACCAGTACGGTAAGGCCGGCCAACGCGGCGAATGACATTCGCCACCCAAACATTTGCCCGAGCGCATTTCCCAAAGGGATTCCCAGAACCCCTGCGACAGAACCGCCTGCCGCCGTCACAGCAGTAGCCTTCCCTAACTGTGACGGACGGACAAGAGAGGCGGGGTATGCCGCGACGACCGACCAGAAGGCCCCGTGGGCCACTGCGCCGAGTATTCGCGCCGCAAGTAGCATCTCGAATGTCGTCGAGAGGGCTGTCGCTGCGTTCGCAGCCCCAATGGCGGCAAATGCACCTAGGACCATCGCTTTACGGGGGATCCGGCGGGTGACCGCGGCTAAGGGCGCAGCGGTCAGTATGACCGTCAACGCGAAAACCGTGATCAAGTTGCCGGCATCGCCCGGGGAGCGCTCGAAGGTTTCAGCAATTTGCGGTATAAGACCTCCCGGCAAAAACTCTGTTGACATCGAGATGAAGATTGCCGTGGAAAGCAGAAGCAAACCCACCAACGGAACCCGCTCCCCTGTGCTGTCCTCTTTTGAGTAGCCTTTGCCCTGGTCCACTTTCTTATAAAATGTCATTCTGATTCCTCACAACAGTCGGATCGAGATTCCTGCCGCGACGATATGCGGATCAGCGGCCACGATCTGATGTGTGGCCGGTTGGTGAACGGTGGATTCACATCCACGGATTTTCAACGGATTGAGCCCGGGCGTTCAATGCCAAAAAGGGCCGAAGGGAGTTATTTCGTGACGCGGACCATGCGCCAGTCATATGGTCCAAGCTCGACACCGTCTACGGACTCTCCGGAAATAACATCAAGCCCACTTATAGGGACGATCTCGGGATCGACTCCATGGTTTATCACGGTGAGCACGTCACCTCGTCTCGCCACCTCGACCCAGGGAGATAATCCGTTCAATTCTGGTTGCACTCCGGCTTCCGCCAAGGACCACGCAATTATCCGCCGGATCCCGGCATCATCCGGGATGGTTGCCAGATATATTCCCCGCCCGGTCCCGTGTGTCTGCTGGGTCAGGGCTGGGGCTCCTTTGAGACGGCCATCTGTAAATGTGCCGAGGACGTCCGCGCCAAGGACGCGTACCTCTTCACAGAAGTACTCTCCACGGATACTACCGAATGGCCCGTTTACCGAGGCATGCGATTGTCCAGGGCCGGTACCTGAACCTCCTGCGGCGGAGTCTCCAACTGACCACGGCCCATTTTCGCTGGAAGGGCCGATAAGCGCCCCAAAGTCCTCCACTGTCACTCCAAGCACTTCCCGCAGGCCGACTTGATAGCCCCCTTCCCTAAAAGCATCGTCCTGGTCCACAACATCGGTGAATGCTGAGACGAGCAAGTGCCCGCCACGCCGGACGAAGGACGAAAGATTATCGGCTCCGGCGTCGGTGAGCAGGTAGAGCTGCGGGGCAATGACAAGAGAATAGGCTGATAGATCACCTGTCGGCTTCACAATGTCTATCGATACGTGCTGCGCCTGCAGCGCTGCATACCACCGCTGCACTAAGCGGCAATAATCCAACTCAACGGGATGGTCAGAATGCGTCAGAGCCCACCAGTTCTCCCAGTCGAAGACGACGGCGACCTTGGCGTGGCTTTCCGGAGCCACCTGAGGAAAGTTCTTTAAGGTCCCGCCCAACCTCGTCACCTCGCGCCAGGTCCGCGTCTGTGTCCCCGCCTGAGGCAGCATGGCGGAATGAAACTTCTCACTGCCGCGCCGCGACTGCCGCCATTGAAAAAGGAGGACTCCGTCAGCACCGTGGCCGATCGCTTGGGCGGAGAGTGCTTCCATCTGACCTGGAGCTTTAGGCGCGTTGGACGAGCGCCAGTTGAGCGCCCCCGTCGACTGCTCCATTATCAGCCACGGCACACCGGGTTTGAGTGAGCGCATGAGGTCCAGGGTGAACGCAGAGAATCGAAATGATTGCGGATCGTTAGGATCGGGGTAATTGTCGTTGGTGATGATGTCGATTTCCTCTGCCCATCGCCAATAGTCCAGGGGATAAAAAGCTCCCATGAAGTTGGTGGAAATGGGCTGGGCTGCCCCGGCGGCGCGGATGATGTCCCGTTCCATGACGTACAGCTCAAGCACCGCGTCGGACGTGAACCTTTTGAAGTCGAGCGCTCCACCCGGGTTGAGACTGTAGGGCGCTTTCCGCGGTGGAAGGACCTGATCGAACGAGGTGTAGATCTGTGACCAGAAGGCTGTCCCCCAGGCCTCATTCAAGGCATGGATTGTGCCGTATTTGCGCTTCAACCAGATCCGGAAAGCATCTCGGGCGTTACCGGAGTAGTCGTAGTGCAAGTGGCAGGCATATTCATTGTTGACGTGCCACATCACCACGGCTGGGTGATGGGCATATCGGGAGGCCAACTCGCGCACCAGATCCGCTGCCAGTCGCCGGTACACCGGGGAAGTGGGAGCATAATGCTGACGGCTCCCGGGGCCGAATGTGGAACCGTCCGCGTCCTGAGGCAGCATCTCAGGGTACTTGGTGGTCGCCCAGGGCGGCGGCGACGCTGTGGCAGTTCCCATGTTGACCTGGATGCCGTTCTCGTGGAGCAAATCAATAATGCGATCAAGCCATTCCCAGTCAAAGACCCCTTCGTCCGCTTGAATCCGCGACCATGCGAAAATACCCAGACTGACAATCGTCACTCCAGCTTCGCCCATGAGTCGAACGTCTTCTTTCCAGGCTTCCTCCGGCCACTGTTCAGGGTTGTAGTCTCCGCCGTAATACATAGAAGGTGTCCTTTTACTAGGGATTCCGGGCCTGCTCGGAACCGGACTTCTCTCTGAGGAGACTTGGGGCCCGGGTACTCGAGGGAGCCCTTACAGGGCTCAGCCGGCGTCGCGCCTTTGATCGATGCCTGTTGCGGTGGTGAAGAGGTCATGTTGAGCTGCCAAGGGGCGCAACTTCCGGCTACCTCGAAGGTGCGGCTCGGCGTACCAGGCAGTCGCGCCAGTGGAAGTGACGACGATGGAGACTTGGAGCGCCAGAGTTCCCGTCCAGAGGGGAGTCAGTCAGGCTCCGGAAAGATGCCGAGAGCTAAATCTGCCTGAGAAGGGCAACGGCGCCGTTCCCTTTTCGGGACGCCGAAGGGCTTAGGGGTATCTCTCGGGGCGGACGTCCCGTGGTGTCCTTAGCCTGCGTCGCTGGCCATGGCCTCTGAATGACATGGTCACCGGCTGGAAGCTCTTGAAGGGGGTACCCTTCGAGGTCAATGTCAGCACATGTACCGGGCGGAACCGTGACCTTCAGTGTCATGACGCCTGCTTCAACGTTCCACGACACCGCTGCGCGGCCCGCTGGCGTGATGTGCGCTGTGGAGGCCTGTGAGATAGCAGGATGTGGCCGGGGCGCCACACGGAGTCGTGTCCATCCGGGGGTCAGCGCCGACAGACCGCCCACCGTCGAGTGCAGCCAGGAGGCCACAGCTCCCAAGGCATAGTGGTTGAAAGACGTCATCCCGCCAGGGTTTATGGAACCATCAGGGAGCATACTGTCCCACCGTTCCCAGATAGTGGTCGCCCCCATCTCGACGGCGTACAGCCATGATGGGAGCTCAGTCTGCATCAGCAGCTTGTAAGCGTCTTCCAGCGCACCGGCCGAAGTGAGTGCATCGAGAATGAGCGGGGTTCCGACGAACCCGGTGCCGATTTTGTGTCCGCCTTCTCGGACGAGCTCGACCAGTCGGGCGGCCGCGGCGTCGCGGAAAGGTTTCCCATCCAAGAGATCCAGCTGGATTGCAATTGCGTACGCAGTCTGTGAGTCGCTGGTCAAGCGACCGGATCCTGTCACGAACCGCTGCCTGAACGCTGCGAGAATCTCCTCGTGCAGCGCTTGGAGCCGCTCACGTTCCTCTTCTGAGCCGATCAGTTCGGCAGCGCGTGCGGCGAGCCTGGCCGAGTGCGCGAAGTACGCCGTCGCCACAAGCGCCGGGTCTGTCGCGCCATGGGCGGGCTCCTCCGGGGGGGCGGTCGGATCGAGCCAATCCCCGTACTGGAATCCTTGATCCCAGACTTTGGCAGGACCGGCCAGGGCGGCGACGCCGTCCACCCACCGTTTCATTGTGGGAAATGCTCGGCGAAGGATATGGACATCACCCGTTGCGTTATACAGGGCGAAGGGCACGAGCGTGGCCGCATCACCCCAGACCGCTGTATGAGTGTGGTTGAAGACCGGGTTGTCCGCGAGTTCTCGCGGGAAGGGCAGCGAAGGTACAAAGTACGGGATGAGCCCATCCTCCTGCTGCTCGGCCACGAGGTCCTCATACCAGGAACTGAGGAACGCGGTGCTGTCAAATAGATAGGAGGCCGTGGGGGCAAAGACAGCTATGTCGCCCGTCCAGCCGAGCCGCTCGTCCCGTTGGGGACAATCGGTGGGAATTGACACGAAATTTCCCCGCATGCTCCAAACGACGTTCTCATGCAACCGCTTCAGCCCCCCATGGTCACAGTCAAACCAGCCCGCACGCTCAAGATCAGAGCTAACGACAATAGCGCGGATGTCTTCGGGCTGCAGGCGGCCGGACGGTAGGCCGCTGATCTCCGCATAGCGGAAGCCATGATAGGTGAAGGATGGTTCCCAGGTTTCCCTGCCGTTTCCGGCGAGCAACCACCGGTCAGTTGCTTCCGCTGCGCGGAGGGGCCTGGCGCCGAGCTCCCCGTGCTCCAGGACCTCCGCATGTCGAATGATGATCTCCGTACCTGCGGGGCCTTCGGCCGTCAGACGTACCCAGCCGACCAGGTTCTGGCCAAAGTCGACGAGCAATCTGCCATTTGGTGACAGGAAGATCTGCCGCGGTGACAATTCTTCGACCTTGCGGACGGCGGGGGCATCAATGGACCGGAGCGGCATGTGGGCGTCCTTGCCGGAAACCACTTTGACGGGAAACCAGCGCCCTTCATCGCTGTTGTCAGAGTCGCGTCGCAGGACCTGCCGCGCATCGAACGTTTCGCCGTTGTACAAGTCCGCAGCGAGAGTCGGCCCTGGCGTCCACACCCATTCCTTGTCAGTGGCCAGCACGGTCTCCAACTGAGTCCCTCTTCTGATCTCGAGCTGAGCAATCAGTCCAAGCTTGTCACCGTAAATGCCCTGCAAACCGTTGAACCCGAGGTGGCCGGACCACCAGCCATCGCCAAGTTCAACTTCTATCAGGTTCTCCCCCTGGCTCAGGTGCTCGGCGACGTCGTAGACACACACAGCCAATCGCGAGGGATAATGCTGCCACCCTGGCGCGAGGACGTCTTCTCCCACCCTTTCACCATTGATCCGCGTGACGCCGATTCCGTGGAAGGAGATGTACAGCCGTGCACTATCAAGATGACCAGGACTTTGAAAGCGGTGCCGAAAGACTGGTCGCCCAGCTTGAGTTCTGGGTGCCTCGACGAAGGATGCAGTCCAATCTTTCGCTTCGAGCAGTGCGGCTTCCACTTCGGCTGGCTTTGACCAAGCGGAGTATCCAGATTCCAGAATTGCTCGGACCCGGAGAGTACGCCTGGTTCTGGATTGGAGTGCCGGTCCTACCCAGTCGGTACCGAGATAGGACTCTTTAGCTACCCGTACCGTCCAAACGTCGCCCTCTGCTGCTGTCGACTCCACTTCATATCCGATTGCGTGTGGCGCTGCAGCCCAACTAACGCGAGGGGAGGGTGAGGGGACACCCAAAGCCAACATACGATGGTCAAATTTAGGCCGTCCTGGTGCAGCAGTGACGATGGGTGGCATGGTACTCCTAGGGAACGGTTGATAAAGCAGATAGCAGCGCAACTCCGGGGCGTCGTGTGACGACGCCCCGGAGCGATTCGGGCTACTTCTTGTAGGCGTTTTGCAGCTTTTGCGCGATGCTCTCGGGTGTTTCTTTGCCGAGCAGCATCGATTGGATTCCAGTGTTAAGGGTGGTTTGAACTTCGGGCTGCAGGGTCGCTATGCGGGCGGTCTTTCCTGACTGCACCAGTTTGTTGAACTCGGATAGCTGTGGCGAGGGTGTGAAGCCGTCGTTGGGTACGACGGGCACCGAATTGAACCCCTTTGCGTACTTTGTTGCCTCTTCCGGGCTACCGGCGAACTTTAGGAAGGCCGCGGCTGCAGAAGGATTCTTCGCCTGGGCATTCAAGGCCAGGACGTAACCCGGCAATGCCGTAACCGAAGCGCTTTCGTTGGTCGCTGGGATCGGTGCAACAACAAATTTATCGTTGGGCGCTGCGGCCTGAATGCCGGTGAGGACGGCGCCTACGTCGACAATGCCGAGAGCCTGTCCCTGTGCAACAGCATCAGCCCCCTGCTGGCGGGTGCGGCCCAAGGCGCCCTCGCCAAAGCAGCCTTGGTCGGACATCTTCTTGTAAATTTCGAGCTGGGTTTGCCAACCAGACCCGGGGTAGGTCGACTTACCGCTCGCGAGGCCTTCATCCCACTTCGGGTCTGCACCGTAGACCAGGGACGCGGCTTGACCGAAGGAAAGCATCTGAGGGCCAGCGGTGTCACCGAGACCTTGAGCGTACGCATAGACCCCCTTGGCCTTTGCATCGGTGCACAGCTTGTAGACCTCATCGAGCGTTGTGGGTGCCTTCAGACCGTGCTTGTCAAGCGCAGTCTGGTTGTAAATGGCCGAGAGCGGCTGCAACGCTCCGGGGAAGGCATACAGCTTGTCCTCGTACGAGACATCCGACTTCCAGATGTCAGGAATCTTGCTGCTCCAGTCGGCCTCGAAGGGCGCGATCAGTCCGGATTTCGCAAGCGGCACCACGTTGGAGGAAATATCGTTGGGCTTCCCGCCAGGGAAAGCGAGCAAGACGTCAGGTGCGGTTCCGGCCTGCAGCTGGGTGAGGACAACTTGGCCCAGGTCACCGCCTTGGTAGTCAATCTGAACCTGGACGCCTGGGTACTTTTTCTCGAAGTCTGCAATGATCGGGTCCAGGGCACCCTTGTACTGTGAGTCGAAAATACCCGTGACTGTGCCGGTGATTTCACCCGCGCTCCCTGAAGGGGCGCTTTCTCCGCCGCCGCTGCACGCGGCAAGCCCGAGAGCCATGGCGCCGACGGCGCCTATCGCAACGGCTCGATGCTTGATCTTCATCGATCTTGGTCCTATCTCTGTAGTTGGGGATGTAGTGCATTTGCCGTCCGAGGACGGACACTTGTGTGCGGCAGGATCAGCCCTTCAGGCCGCCCGCAAAGCCCTGGATCACGTAGCGCTGGAAAATCAGGTACAGCGCAAGGATTGGCGTTATGGAAATGATCAGCGACGCGAAGATGACGGGCCAATTGCTCACGTACTGTCCTACGAACTGGTACAAGGCCATGGGTACAGTTATCTGCTTGCTGCCGGAGAGGTAGATGAGGGGCGTGAAAAAGTCGTTCCAGATTCCTACGCCATTGAGAATGACGCACGTACCCAGCGCCGGCCGTAGGAGAGGCACCACAACATGCCAAAACGCCTGAAGATTACTGCAACCATCGATGCGGGCCGCTTCCTCAAAATCAAGGGGAATGCTCGCGCGGAGGAAAGTCGTAATCAGGAAGACTGAGAAGGGCATCTGCACCCCGGTATAAACGATAACCAGCGACCATACGGTCCCCAAAAGATGCAGATCGCGCATTTGGAAGTAAAGGGGCAATAGTGCCAGCTGGAAAGGAAGCAAAAGACCGATCATAAACAGGTAAAAAGTCGCAGTCGACAGCCGCGCTGTCGACCTTGCCAACGGGTAAGCAGCCATCGTCGCCAAGACGAGCACCACAAGGCAGCTAAGGGCGGTTACAACCACGCTGGTGATGATCGATCCTGGAAGCCTTGATGCTGTCCAGGCCGTGATGAAATGGTCGAATGTGGGGTTTGCGCTGGGGACGATAGCCGGGGTGAGGTCCCCGATAGGCCGTATCGCCAGGTTGAAAAGGATGTACACCGGGATCAGGAAAACGATGGTTGCCCCATAGGCAAGAACATTCCCACCCACCCGGAGAGCCAGTGGGGATTTCATGAGTTAAGCTCCTGACGGCGCAGAACGCGGAACTGGATGTAAGAGAGGATTCCGATGGCGACGGCCAGGACAAGAGCGAGCGCGGCAGCACGGCCGTAGTAGCCGAATTTGGAAAACAGAACGTAGAGCTGGGTGGTGATGGTCTCGGTCTGGCCTCCCGGGCCGCCACCGGTAATAGCAAAAATCTGATCGAAAATCTTCAGCCCTCCGATGAGACCCAGCATGAGGTTAATAGTGATGGCGGGAGCCAGTAGTGGCCGGACGACGTACCAAAATCGTTGCCAGTAGCCCGCACCGTCGAGGGATGCTGCTTCCTCGAGCTCGGCGGGAACGCCCTGAAGTCCGGCCAGGTAGATGACCATGGAAGAGCCGGTAAACTGCCAGATGATAGCTATGACGATAATCCACAGGGCCCATGTCGGGTTGCCGAGAAAATCGACCTGCGGAAAGCCGAATGCTTTCAGCGCCGTGTTGACCGCGCCCTGATCGGGGGCTCCAAAAATGTACTTAAACAGGTACCCGACCACGAGTGCCGATATGACCATCGGCGCAAAAATAATCGTACGGAGCACACCCCGGCCGATAATTCGGCCATTCAACAATAGAGCGAGCAGAAGGCCCAGCGCGTTCTGGGCGACAACAACCACGAGCGCAATGAACAGTGTGCGAAGAGCGGCCGGCCCGGCGTCACCGCGGAAGTTGTCGACGAAATTGTCCCAGCCTATAAACTTCGGGTTGCGTGTCAAAAGGTTCCAATTGGTGAACGCATAGTAGCCGCCCTGCACAGTAGGCAGGAGAACGACGTATGCGAACACAAGCGCGCCGGGCAGGACAAGCCACCACAGACTGCCACCAACGGACATGGCGCTTCTTCGCCTTCGAGGGCGGGGTTCTTCTCTCGTCGGCACCGGCTCGGAGGCGATGCCGGTCGATGTACTGGGAAGGGACATCGGACTCCTTTGACCAATTAATTCGCTGCGAACGGATAAGTGCAACGTTATACGGCGGGTTGCTGCGTGCAACGATATACGTGAAACGGCTCACAGCACAAGCCTCCCCCACTTAAAGTTCCTCCCGGCATGCGCGTATCTCGCCCACGGCCAGCACGCGACCCTAACCGCCAACGAAAAGTTCAGCGACACGCCTTCTTGTGCGGACCGACTTTCTGGTGCAACGTTGCCCGCTGTGGGTACACTTGCCTCTTAGTGAAGAACTAATGAGAAGGGCTCGGCGGTGACACCCAGACATACCATCACCAGCGACAAACCGCGCAGGGCCACACTTCAGGATGTTGCCAGCGAAGCAGGTGTGTCCTTCTCCGCTGTCTCCAAAGTAATCAGGGGCGCATCAGGGGTAAGCCCCCAGATGCGCGAACGTGTAACCGCGGCCATCGAGAAGCTCGGATACCGTCCGCATGCCGGAGCCCGTGCTATGCGTGGAAAGTCATACACGATAGGCGTGATGATCGTTCAGATGGAATCCCCGTTCCAGCCGGAAGTTGTTCTGGGGATTACAGAGGCGCTGCAGACGACGCCCTATCAAGAGGTCGTTATAGTCGGTGGCATCCCTCCCGAACGCCAGAAGCGCAGTATCGAGGCGCTGATGGATCGACAAGTGGACGGGTTGATCGTAGTGGCGCCGTGGATGGAAGCAGAATGGCTGGAGGAATTGGGCGCCAAGATTCCGACCGTGGTCGTGGCCCGCCATGGCACGGCCACCGCATTTGATACCGTCGTCGACGATGAGTACCAAGGCGCCCGACTGATGGTCGATCACCTTGTCGAACTAGGTCACAAACGCATTGTGCACACAAGCATGCCTTCGGGCGGCCTGGAACCTTTCGTGCTTTCGCATACAGCTCGACGTTACGGCTACGAACAGGCGATGTTGCGGCACGGGCTGACACCGGACGTTATTGACACCTCATACTCTGAGGCGGGCGGTTATGAGGCGGCCCTGCAGGCGTTTTCGGCCATGGACCGCCCCACAGCAATCTTCGCTGGAGCAGACATAGCCGCTCTCGGTGTATTGCGTGCTGCTGAAGAACATGGGCTTAGAGTTCCCGAGGACCTCACGGTCGTGGGGTACGACAACATTTACGTCTCAGCGATCGGGAGAGTTGCACTGACAACGGTCGACCAGTCGGGTCAGCTTACCGGGGCGAACAGTGCCCGGCTTCTTTTGGAGCGCATCGAAGGGCGTACTCAACCGGCGCATTATGTGCTGGCACCTCATCTGGTTACGCGGCACACGAGTGGACCGGTGGCCAGTGAGGACCAAAACAGCGGCCGCAGAAGCCATTCACTTCATCAGCAGTAGGGCCCACCGGGGAAGCGCCGGCTCCTGTTTCCCCCTGCAGGTTGGATGCCCTTCTTGAGGAGCGGTTCAGTGCTGCCTCCAGCAGGGTCAAAGGCGGAGTCTAGACCCTTGAGGGAACCGTCATGAGCAGCGAAAAACACTCGGAACCCAACCCTTTATGCTCATTTGAGGGCCCCTCGTGGGTGTCAGCCTATACTGCCAAATTGAGCTGGCGCAGCCGTGGAGTTTCGTTCCACCAATCGAGGGGCGAACATGTCATGGCACGCCCGGAATCTACCTTCAATACGCTCGATCAGCAGTTGCCCGGCTCTTTCGCCCATCTCCACACCAGATTGATCAACCGAGGTCAGCGAGACGGGACCTAGGGAAGCTGACCGGGAGTTGTCGTAGCCAACCAGTGAATAAGTTTCGGGGACAGATAAGCCGCGGTCCCACAATTCATTGATCATTCCCAGCGCAACAATGTCTGCTCCGGCAAAGACCGCCGTCGGCGGGGACACCAGGCCATCAATTTGACGGGCCGTCTCCCGGCCGCCTTCCAGGTTCCACGGAGCGTGCAGGACCATCGAGCTGCCGCCCAGCCCATGCCTTAGCATTGCGCGCTTGAAGCCGGTCAAACGGTGCGACTCGGGCCTCGTCTCGTCGTCCCGACCCCCTGGATGCATGACGTAGGCGATCCGCCGGTGTTTCAGCATCACGAGATGGTCCACAGCAAGTTGTGCCCCGCGCTCGTCGTCTGCGGCAACGCTGTCAAAGGCCTGGCTGCAGCTGTGATTACCCACAACCAAGAGCGGGATCCGAGCCGCAATGACTTCGAGCTGGGCGGCGGTTACCAGCGGTGCAACGAGCACGAGACCGTCCACTTGGTGGTCAATCAACGCCTCAATACCCAACTGTTGCGGGGAACCTTTGTAGCCGCAAGGCGATACGAAGAGTTCGTAGGAGCGAGAACGGACCGCGCGTGAAAGGCCCTCGATAATAAGACTGAAAAATGGGTTATCCAGGTCGGAGAGGACAACACCTATGGTGAATGTTCGCCCGCGCATACCGCGGGCAGGACCGTACGGCCGGTAGCCCAGCTCGTCGATGGAGGCTTGTACTCTGGCCCGCATCGACTCGCTGGCGCCATATGCGTTGCGAAGCACTTTGGAGGCGGACGCAGTGGAAACTCCTGCGTGCCTGGCGACATCGACGATGGTAATACGGCGTCCGTCCGCGCCCTTACTCCTCCCGCTCATCCTTCCCCTTTTCATTCCGGTCCAAGGATACGCCTGCATAACGCCTGTCGGTCTCGCGGAATCAAGAGGGCCACCGGTTCGCGGCGGCCCTCGTGATTGCGGTAAATTCCGTGCGGTTCAGCCAGCGGGTGTGACGACTCCTTTACCCTGTCCAGGTCTTGTGCAAGTTCGAACCGGGCGGTGGAGTCACCTTACGTTCGGAGGACAGGCGAAATGCGACCAGGTAGGTGCCAGGCTTTTCGAAGTTCGCCTGTCCTCCGAATCTAAAGGTGCTACCCGTCTACGTCGGCGCTAAGAACGTTCTCCATGGAACGTTTCAGTGAGGTTACGGGTAGCACGATATGGGGCCAATACTTTTGCGATCAGCCCGAGAGCTGCTCCCCCGAAAGGAACCGCGCCTTTCGCCCGCCGGTCCCCAGCGGACGCCTCTTGCCGCCACGGCACCATACAGGCTAAGGTGGCGTAGAACGTTGCACGCCACTATGGTGCGACGTTTTTCGAAGTCCGGCGCCCTGTCGTCCGGCGCGGCGGTCTTTCCCGCTGTCCGGTACGAGCAGCTACCTCGGCCGGGTCAACGACTCGTAGAACGGGGATTACCCATGAGCGCCCGCACGATGAACCCATGGATGGACGAGCGACTGGCTTCTGAGGAACGGGCCAGCCTCCTTATCAGAGAGCTGAGCCTCGATGAGAAGATGGCCCAGGTTTCCTGCTACTTCCCTACCGACATCACGCAGACTTCCGACTTCAGGGAGCGTTTTCCGAACGGGATCGGGGAGGTCTCGTGCCTCGAAGCACGGTCCGCCCTCACACTGGATGAGGTCACCGCCTTCCAGCACGGAGTGCAAATGGAAGCCATGGAAGGTTCTGGGCATGCAATCCCCGCGATTTTCCACATGGAGGGGCTCTGCGGAGCATACCTTCCCGGAGCAACGAGCTTCCCCTCCGGCCTAGGACGCGCGGCTAGCTGGGACGTAGACCTCGAGCGCGAGGTAGGTCACGTCGTGGGTCGGCAGGAACGGGCGGTTGGCATCACCCACACGCTGGCTCCGGTCCTTGACGTGTCCCGGGATCCGCGGATGGGGCGGCAGGGTGAAACGTACGGTGAAGACCCCACTCTTGCCGCTGCCCTCGGCGTCGCCTACACACGTGGGCTCCAGACTGAAGACAAATTCGGCCGGCGCACAGAGGCAGTTGCCAAGCACTTCATTGGATCGCACCATACCGAAGGCGGTATCCACGGAGCCCATTGCAACGTCCCTGACCGTCTGCTGGTTGAGACGTACGGTAAACCGTTCCAGGCCGCCATCACCCTCGCCGGGTTGCTAGGAGTGATGCCTTCCTACAACTCCGTGGCGGGTGAGCCTGTCTCGGCCTCCGTGCGGCTGCTCACTGGGTTGCTGCGGGAACAAATGGGCTTCAAAGGCCTCATCGTCTCCGACTATGGGGCCGTGGGGAACCTCAACACCGTTCAGCGCGTCGCACCCTCCCCAGCGCACGCCGGCATCGCCGCCTTGGGCGCGGGAATGGATGTAGAGCTTCACGTGCCGCAGGGTTTTGGCCCTGAACTTCGCAATTGGTTCGCTGAGGGCCGTGCCGATGTTGCGCTCCTTGACCGGGCGGTACACCAGATGCTGACCACCAAGTTTCGCATGGGGCTGTTCGAGCATCCGTTCGCTCCGGACCCTGCTGATCGGGACACTTCGTTCCGGCTCTCCAGCGACCGGACGGTGGCTGCTTCGTCGGCCCGGGAATCGCTGGTCCTGCTGCACAACGACGGCATCCTCCCGTTGCAGAGGAACCTGCGCAAAGTCGCTATCATCGGCTGCCATGCAGCGACCGCGAGGTACTTTTTCGGCGGCTACACGCACTACTCCATGGCAGAGGGAAAACTTGCAGCAAACTCCTCGATGGCAGGTCTCGCCACCCGCAGCGACGCTCTTCAGACCGTCACGAACACCGTTCCTGGCACCACGATTGAGGCATCCGACGGTCCGGCATTCGAGGAACTGCTTCAACAGCAGCAGCCCGGCATCCGCAGCCTCCTCGAAGAACTTCGCCTCCGGATGCCTGAAACTGAGGTGAACTGGGCGCACGGCTACCCAATTGCCGGGGACGACTACTCCGGACACGACGAGGCCATCGCCCTGGCCGAGAACGCCGACGTCGTGCTCGTGACCTTGGGCGGCAAGCACGGCACCGCTTCCATCGCATCCACAGGCGAGGGCATAGATGCCACAAACATCAATCTCCCGTCATGCCAGGAAAACCTCATCCTCAAACTCGCCCAAACGGGCAAGCCGGTGATAGGCGTTCACTTGGATGGCCGACCGGTGTCCAGTGACGCTGCGGACACACACTTAAACGCGCTCCTGGAGGCATGGAGTCCAGCCGAGGGCGGCGCCGAAGCAATCGTCGACGTTCTCACCGGCGTCCACGATCCCAGCGGCCGGCTTCCCGTCAGCATCGCACGCAATGCCGGTCAGGTACCGGTCTACTACAACCACCCCCACGGGTCAGCCTGGCACCAAGGTGAAAGCATAGGTTTTCCAGACTACGTCGACGCACCTCACACGCCCCGGTACTTCTTCGGCCACGGCCTGTCCTACACGACATTCGAGTACTCGGACCTGGTCCTCTCGGGACATCAGATAGCAGCCGACGAGACGCTTGTCATTTCCCTCAGGGTCACGAATACCGGCACGCGGCAAGGGACCGAAATTGTCCAACTCTATGTCAGTGACAGGTTCGCTTCCGTTTCGCGCCCAGTTCTTGAGCTTGCGGGCTTCCGCCGGCTCGATCTGCTCCCGGGGCAGTCGGAAGAGGTCGAGTTTCATCTCGACATCAGCCAACTGGCGTTCCTCGACGCCGAAATGCGGTGGCGGGTGGAAGCTGGGGAAGTGGACATCATGGTAGGAAGCTCGTCCAACGACCTGCGGCTAACCGACACAGTGTCGGTCGTATCAGATGCACTGGTCGACGGAAAAACGCGCGGCTTCTACGCCGAATGATACCAGCCCAAGCTGGCAGTCGGACCAGGGAAGGCATCCCCTAGCTCCCTGATCGCCGTAACCAGCCACCAGCCTGCGGGACCGCTGCCCTGCCGGGAAACAACGACTGTGCACGAACGTGTCGAGCCCGAGAGCGGCAGACGGCACCAATCAACTGTCGTGTATCAACACAAAGCGCTGCATTGCAGCCGGAAAAGAGAGAATTCCATGACTGACCTGATTCGCCCCGGTGAGATTATGAACGACGCTGAAGGAAAACGAATCCACATCCACGGTGGCTCTGTCCTTGCCTTAGACGGCGAATACTTCTGGTACGGAGAAGACAAGTCCCAGTCGTCACCGGCTACCGGCAGGTGGCATAGCGGGATCCGGGCCTACCGATCACAAGACCTTTTGACCTGGACAGACCTCGGCGCCATTCTGCCGGCAGAACCGGATGATCCTGAATCACCTCTGTACCCGACGACGATGATGGACCGGCCGCACATCTTGCGTCACCCCTCCACCGGAAAGTTCATTTGCTGGCTAAAAGTTATGCATGATGACGGCGTGCAGCGCTCCTGGGTCTACGAAGCCGATCGGTTCGAAGGGCCTTACCGGTTGGCGCGGTCCGGTTTCGAACCTCTGGGCATGAGCGCCGGCGACTTTGACATCGTGGTCGACCCCGAGACAGGCCGCGGCTACTACTATTTCGAGCGCGTCCATTCTGATCTCATTTGTGCCGATCTTAACGAGGACCTGACTGACGTCACGGGTACGTACTCCACGCATTTTCCCCATCCACACCCGCCGCTGGTTCGAGAAGCACCGGCATACTTTCGTCACGAGGGTCGTCATTACCTGATCACGTCAGGCACGAGCTGGTATTTTCCCAACCGTTCGGAGGTTGCAGTCGCGGACGAGTTCCACGGCCCATGGACCGTGCTCGGGGACCCGCACCGCAACGATGCGACCGGAACGTCCTTTCACTCCCAAATCTCATCGGTGCTCACTCTTGAAGACGGACGCCACATAGCAATTGCCGATCGATGGCTTCCCGATGTCCCGGATGACATGATCCGTCGTGGTTGGCGGGCGACCGAGGCACAGTTCACTGGCGGCGACCGTGATGCTGAACTCGATGCCTTCATTCAGGCAAGCGCCCCGGACACCTCGCAGGCCCGTCACGTTTGGCTGGAGATCCGTTTCGATAACGGCATGCCGGTCATCGATTGGCAGGACGCATGGCGGCCGTAGCCCCATCAGCGAACCCCAGGGACAAGAATAAAATGGAAAAGAATCTCCTGAAGCAGCTAAGAAGCGCCGACTGGTATACCGGTATGGACCGGAACGCGTACATCCACCGTGCGTGGATGCGCCGCGGCCTTCCGGAAGGTGCCTTCGATTCCACCAAACCGCAGATTGCCATCGCGAACACCGCCTCGGACCTCACTCCCTGCAATATGCACCTCAACGAGGTCGCCGACTCGGTCAAGCAGGGCGTGTGGGCCGCAGGCGGCGTCCCACTCAACCTTCCTGTCGTCTCCCTCGGCGAAACCCAGGTCAAGCCCACTGCCATGCTCTGGCGGAATATGGCCGCCATGGCGATGGAGGAAATGTTCCGCGCCAATCCCATTGACGGGCTCGTGCTGCTGGGCGGATGCGACAAGACCATCCCGGCTCTGCTGATGGCCGCGGCGTCGGTTAATCTTCCCGCGGTCGTCGTGCCCGGGGGACCGATGCTGACCGGCCACTTTCGTGGCAAGGCTCTGGGTTGCGGCACGGACGTCTGGCGATTGAGTGAGGAGGCCAGGGCGGGGAACATCACTGACAGCCAGTTCATCCAGTCAGAGCAGTCCATGATCCGTAGCAAGGGCCACTGCAACACGATGGGAACCGCCTCGACCATGGCGGTGGTCGCCGAAGCACTCGGGATGACAATTCCCGGGTTCGCGGGAATCCCGGCGCCGGACGCCCGCCTGCTCTCGATGTCTCACGACACCGGCCGGCTTATCGTTGACATGGTGGCACAGGGCCGCCGGCCCAGCGACGTCATGACAAGGGAAGCATTCCTCAACGCAATCATCGCTGTCGCCGCCGTGGGCGGATCAACCAACTCCGTCGTGCACCTGCTCGCAATCGCCGGGCGCCTCGGGATCGACCTGACCCTCGAAGACTTCGATGCCGCCGGCGCTGGGGTGCCCGTTATGGCAAACCTGCAGCCCTCCGGCGCGTTTCTCATGGATGACCTGTACCGCGCCGGCGGCGTACTCGCCCTTCTGTCCCAGATCAAGGATCTCCTGCATCCGGCACCCATCACCGTCACCGGTACCCCGCTCGTCGAGTATCTCGTTGACCAGCCGGTCCACGACGAAACCGTCATCTACCCGCGTGAGGCCCCGCTGATGGAGGATGCGGGCATAGCGGTACTGCGCGGCAATCTCGCCCCACGCGGAGCCATCATCAAACCCGCGGCCGCGACGGCCGAACTCCTGCAGCACACCGGCCCTGCCGTTGTCTTCGACAGCATCGAAGACATGCGCGCACGCATCGACGACCCGGACTTGGACGTCACAGCCGACTCCGTTCTCGTCCTGCGTGGATGCGGACCCCGCGGCTACCCCGGGTTCCCCGAAGTGGGCAACATGCCGCTCCCCCGCAAACTCCTGGAACAGGGCGTTCGCGACATGGTCCGCATCAGCGATGCCCGGATGAGTGGCACCGCGTACGGCACCGTCATCCTGCACGTCGCCCCCGAAGCCGCGGCCGGCGGGCCGCTTGCGTTCGTCCGCACAGGGGACATCATCACCCTCGATGTCGAAAACCGCACTCTCACCATGAATGTCTCTGATGAGGAGCTGCACGCCCGCACTCAGAGCCCGGCCAGTGAGGCCGGCTACGCCGCACCCGCACGCGGCTGGGCGAAACTGTACGTCGATCACGTCATGCAGGCAGACCAGGGCGCCGACCTGGATTTCCTGGTGGGCTCCAGCGGGGTAGCGGTGGGCCGTGAAAGCCACTAACTTAGCCTCCCGTTCCGCTCTCACTGGCCCGGAGACCGGGCTGGGCACCGCCCTTAGCAAGGCCCTCCCCCGTGGGGGAGCCGTCACAACAAGCCCCTTCGACCGGGTCATTGCCGCCGTCGACGCCTCCCACTACCTGCTGACTCCGCGTGCAGTCGTAACCCCGAAGAGCCCCGAGGAGGTCGCGTCACTGTTCGCCTACGCGACGGGCAGCGGTGAAGCTCTGACGTTCCGGTCCGGTGGCACAAGCCTGTCAGGGCAAGCTTCAACCGGCAACATCCTCGTCGACACCCGCAAATTCTTCCGCTCCATCACCATCGAAAATGACGGGCTTATCGCCCGGGTGGGTCCCGGCGCGACGGTCCGCCAGGTCAATGCCAGACTTTTGCGCCACGGCCGCAAACTCGGGCCCGACCCTGCCAGCGAGATCGCCTGCACCATCGGCGGCGTCGTAGCCAACAACTCCTCTGGCATGGCCTGCGGAACCCGCCAGAACACCTACCAGACCTTGCGGTCGGCGGTCATCGTCCTACCGAGCGGCAGCATTATCGACACCAGCGCCGAAGACGCTGACGACATGCTTTGCGCCACAGAACCTGAGCTCTGGCACTCGCTTATGGCACTGCGGGAGCAGGTCCTCGCCGACGCGGAGCTCGGCGCTGAGATTGCACGTCAGTACAGCATCAAAAACACCATGGGTTACGGTCTCAACTCGCTCGTCGACCACGACACGGCCGTGCAGATCCTCGCCCACCTCATGGTTGGCAGCGAGGGCACGCTTGGCTTTGTCGCAGAAGCCTCCTTCAACACCGTGCCGCTGCACAAGTTCGGGGCCACGACCCTGCTGGTATTCGACACCCTGCGCGCCGCTACAGACGCGCTCGTGGACATCATCTCCACCGGACCGGCAACTATTGAGCTCATGGACGCGGCATCGTTGCGCGCGGCCCGCATTGATCCAGCGTCCCGCGCTGCGCTCCCCCAGTTCGAGCCCGTCAACCACTGCGCGCTGCTCGTGGAGTATCAGGCCGCGACCGCACCTGAACTCGCGGAGCTAAGCCACCGGGCAGAGGCACTCTTCGCCCGCCTGCCGCTTGCTGCTGCGCCTGTCTTGTCCCAGAACGAGATGGCCCGCGCCTCGCTCTGGCGCATCCGCAAGGGACTTTACGCAACAATTGCCGGCTCACGCCCTTCGGGCACGACGGCTCTTCTTGAGGACATCGCGGTGCCGGTTGCGACGCTCTCCGAAACTTGCGCGGGCCTCACCCGCCTGTTCAAAATTCACGGCTATGACGACGCCGTCATCTTTGGGCACGCCAAAGACGGCAACGTGCACTTCCTCATCAACGAAAACTTCGATGAAGAGTCCAATCTCGCCCGGTATGCGGCGTTCACCGAAGACATGGTCGAGCTCGTGCTTGGCGCCGGCGGCACCCTCAAAGCCGAACACGGGACAGGGCGCATCATGGCACCGTTCGTCGCCCGACAGTATGGTCCCGTGCTCTACGGCATCATGCTGGAGATCAAGAAGGCATTCGACCCGGCAGGCATCCTGAACCCGGACGCCGTCCTCACCACCGACCCCGACCTGCACCTCAAAGACCTCAAGTCCACACCCACCGTCGAAGCCGAAGTCGACCGGTGTGTCGAATGCGGCTACTGCGAGCCGGTCTGCCCCAGCAAGGACCTCACGACCACACCCCGCCAACGCATCGTCGTTCAACGAGCGATCGCCGAGGCGGAACTGCGCGGCGACACAGCCCTCGTCACCGAGCTGCGCCGCGTGCAGGGATACGAAGTCGTCGACACATGCGCCGTCGACGGCATGTGCCAGACGGCGTGTCCGGTGCTCATCAATACAGGGGACCTGGTGCGGCGTCTCCGGTCCGAAAAGGTCGGCGCAGTTGAGGCTGCTGTATGGACCGCCGCGGGCAAGGCGTGGAAACCGGTGACCCAGGCAGCCTCCGCCGCCCTCACGATCGCATCTGCTGTGCCCGCTCCACTCATTACCGGTCCGAACTCGGCCGCCAGGGCACTGCTCGGCGCAGACACGCTACCGCTGTGGTCCAAAGACCTGCCAAAAGGCGGCAGCAGACGCCGGTCAGGGGCGGATACAAAAGTGGACGCCGTCTACTTCCAGGCCTGTGTGGGAACCATGTTCGGCCCGGCCGAAGGAGGCGAGGGTGTCGCAGCCGCCTTCGAATCCCTCGCCGCCAAGGCCGGTATCGGACTCGTACGGCCGGATGGGATCGGCGGCCTGTGCTGCGGCACCCCCTGGAAGTCCAAAGGAATCCTCAGCGGATACCACAGCATGGTTGAACGCACCGCTGCCGCCTTATGGGAGGCCTCGGACCACGGCCGGCTCCCCATCGTATGCGACAACTCCTCATGCTCAGAGGGCCTGGTCCTTGCACTCGAAAAGGCGGTCGACAACAATCCGGACTTCCGGGCTATGCGCATCATCGACGCCGTCGATTTCGCCGCCGAGCGCATCCTGCCCCGCCTCGACATCAGCACTATGGTCAACAGCGTCGCCGTGCATCCGACGTGCTCGAGCACCCGGGCCGGTTCCAACAAAAACCTCGCGAAGCTTGCCGCCGCCGTGGCCTCCGAAGTGACAGTCCCGGACAGTTGGGGATGTTGCGCCTTCGCCGGTGACCGCGGCATGCTGCATCCAGAGCTCACAGCCAGCGCCACCAAGCGCGAGTCAGACGAGATCGTCTCCGGCGAATTCGATGCCTACGTCTCGTGCAACCGCACGTGCGAGATCGGCATGACAAGGGCCACCGGCCAGCAGTACGTCCACGTTCTCGAGATACTCGACCGGGCCGCAGATCCGCGATCATGCGAAGGAAGACCATGAGTGAGATTCCCCGCCTGGCCGCGACGGCCGCGACGCCCGCTGAATACAACCTTGCCGAAGGCGTGCTCTGGGACGACCGCGCCAGCCGAGTGAGGTGGGTGGACATCTGGAAGGGCCGCATACTCTCCGGCGCACTTGATAGCGGACGTATCACCGACATCGACGAAATCACCATCAGGCAAACCGCGGGAGCGGTCGCACTCGCGGAAGACGGCGGACTCCTGATCGCCGCCGCCCGTGGCCTCGCGACGGTTTCACCAACAGGCGACATATCCCTCGGACCCGACCTGCTCGGCGAGCGGACCGACGTGCGGTTCAACGACGGCACAGTCGATCCCCACGGCGCCTTCGTCGTCGGCACCCTCTCGCTCACCGAGCGCACCGACGAAGAGGTCCTGCTTCGCGTGTGGCCGGACGGGCACGTTGAGACGTTGCGCGAAGGCATCGGCCTTTCCAACGGTGTCGCGTTCTCGCCCGACGGCGCCACGATCTACCACGTTGACACCTTCGCTGGCACGGTTTCACGGCACTCCTACGGCCCGGCCCCGCTCAACCCGGAAGAACCCTGGGTCACTGTCCTCGACGGCCTGCCCGTATACCCGGACGGACTCACCGTAGACGCTGAAGGCGCGCTCTGGGTCGCACAGTGGGGCGGATCGAGTGTTCGGCGGCACGCACCAACCGGCGAACTCCTTGCAATCGTGGAAGTCGACGCCGCACAGGCCTCATGCCCGGGATTCATCGGACCGAACCTCGACACCCTGGCTATCACTACCGCCCAGGAAGGGCTCGACACCCTCACCGACCAGGCGGGAGCCATCTTCCTCGCCGACTTCGGAGTTTCAGGCCTGCCACCACACCGGTGGACAGGCAGCACAACCACCCCCCAATGGAGAAAGAAAACACATGAGACTCATACGAGTCGGAGCCGCCGGCTCCGAGACCCCCGGCGCACTGATTGACGAAAAGACCTTCATCGACCTCTCAGACATTGTCAGCGACTTCAACGAGGCGTTCTTCGCATCAGGCGCGATCGCAACCCTTCCCGACATTGTCGCTTCCCGAATCGCAGACGGGCGGAGTGAAACGATCGGTGGACGCCGCCTTGGTGCACCCATCGCCCGGCCCCATCAGATTCTCTGCATCGGCCTGAACTACAGCGACCACGCCGCAGAGACCGGCCAGGCCGTACCGACTGAGCCCATCCTCTTCACGAAATCGCCCAACACCCTCATCGGCCCCAACGACGACGTGCTGATCCCGCGCAACTCCGAGAAAACCGACTGGGAAGTCGAGCTCGGCATCGTCATCGGACAGCGCGCCTCCTACCTCGCGGATGAAACAGAAGCCGCGGCCGCCATCGCCGGTTACGTCCTGGTCAACGACGTCAGTGAGCGGGGGTGGCAGCTGGAACGAAACGGCCAGTGGTCCAAAGGCAAATCTGCGCCCACCTTCAACCCCGCAGGGCCCTACCTCGTGACACCCGACGAGATCGATGACGTCCTCAACCTGGACATGTGGCTCGACATCGACGGCGTGCGACGGCAGACCGGCTCGACCTCGACCATGATCTTCAGCCCGGCCTTCATCGTCCACTACCTGAGCCAGTTCCTGGCACTCGAGCCCGGCGACCTCATCAACACCGGAACACCGCCCGGCGTCGGCATGGGCATGTCACCGCAGGTTTTCCTGCACGGCGGCGAAACCATGACCCTCGGCATCACCCAGCTGGGAAGCCAGACGCAGCAAGTGATCGGCAACTGATGCGCGCACTTATCGTCACCGGGCCCCGCCAGGCCCACGTGCAGGACGTTCCCGACCCCGTCGCCGCACCCGGCCAGCTGCTCGTCGACGTCGAACGCGTCGGCATATGTGGCACCGACGTCGAGCTCTACACGGGTGAGATGGCCTACATCGACCAGGGCTTCACCAACTTTCCCTTGCGGCTCGGCCACGAGTGGACCGGCCGAGTTGTTGCAGCAGGCTCACCAGAAGATGAGAGCTGGATCGGCAAACGGGTCACAGGAGACACCATGCTCGGTTGCGGGCACTGCGAATACTGCCACTCGGGGCACCACCACGTCTGCCCCAACCGCTTCGAAGTAGGGGTTCGCGACGGTTGGGATGGGGCGCTTGCCGAACGCATGCTCGTCCCCACCAAGTTTGCTTACGAAATCCCGGAGAACGTCAGTCTCACCTCCGCCGCCCTCGTCGAGCCCGCGGGCAACTCCCTCCGCGCCGTGCGCGCCGCAAATCTGCTTCCAGGGCAAAAACTCCTCGTCCTGGGCTCCGGCACGATCGGGCTCCTCGCCGCGCTATTCGCACTCGCGGACGGCGTCGAAGTCCACGTCGGCGGCGTACGCGAAGAATCACTGGCCCTTGCCCGTTCACTGGGCGTACAGCACACATGGCAACTCGACGAGCTCACCGACGGCCGCTCCGACGAATTCGACGCTGCCATCGAGGCGACGAGTAACGCTGAAATGCCGGCTCTCACCGTTCGTCTCACGAAGCCAGCCGGACGAGCGGTCTATATCGGCCTGTCCTCAAGCCCCAGCCACGTCGACACCCGCGAGATCGCACTGAAGGACATCACAGCAGTCGGCATTCTTTCGGCATCCCCCGGCCTGTCCGGAGCAATTGCAGGTTTTGCGAGTGGATCCGTAGTCCCCGACGCCATAGTCAGCGAAGTGATAGCGCTCGAAGATGTCCCAAACCGGCTCGAGGGACATCGAGGCAAGAATGCCGGCCTCGGCCCGAAAGTCCACGTCGACCCTCGACTTAACCAGGAGAAACCATGAAAACAGCACTAGTCACCGGTGGCGCCAGAGGCCTTGGCGCCGCAGTTGCAGATCGGCTCCGAGCGGACGGCATCCGCGTGATCACCCTCGACATCGCCGGTGACGTAGACATCGTCGTCGACATTACCGATGAGAACGGCTTCGCTCAGGCAGCCAGCGAAATTGGCTCTGTCGACATCCTTATAAACTCCGCTGGCATTGTCGGCCCTGGCCTTCCCCTTGTCGAGACAACCTCCACGGACTGGCGAACCGTCTTCGACGTCAACGTCCTCGGCGTCGTTGCCACCATGCGCGCATTCGTGCCCGGAATGGTCGAACGTGGGTGGGGACGCGTCGTCAACTTTGCCAGCATGGCCGGCAAAGACGGAAATCCCAATCTCTCCATCTACTCAGCATCAAAAGCGGCCGTCATTGCGCTCACCAAATCATCCGGTAAAGAGCTCGCCACGACCGGCGTGCTGGTCAACGCAATCGCACCGGCCGTGATCGCAACGCCAATGAACGACAACACATCACCAGACGTGCTCGCCCACATCACCAGCCTCATCCCCATGAAACGAGTGGGCAAAGCGGAGGAAGTAGCCGAACTTGTCGCCTGGCTCTCATCGGAAAAGGTCAGCTTCTCCACGGGTGCCGTTTACGACATCAGCGGCGGACGTGCCACTTACTGAGCGAACTACGCGGTGGACCCGGCGGTTCAGGCGCCCCTAGGGCAGAACCTTTTCACACGGAGCTTCTTCGCAATTACATGTTGGTTGGTGCCCCGGACGACGGCGAAGTTCACCGGTCCGGGGCAATCCGCTGAACGACCGAGAACAGCCCTGCGTCCCGCCGATCTCCTATTTGACCTTGGAGGAATCTCCTGCAGTTCGCCGTGCGACAGGGCGCTTTAAGGTTTCGTGATGTGGCGCAGAAGGAAGCTCCTCACTTCACTGACTAGCTCAGCATGCTCCTCGGACTGTGGGCCGAAGCCCGAGTGCGGCATAGCCTCAAATACATGCAGTTCCGCTTCTACCCCTGCTCCCCGAAGCTTCCTGTGGAAGCGGACAGTGTTGGACAGGAAGAGGTCCCGTGTTCCTGACTGCAGGAATACCGAAGGTAGTCCAGCAAGATTTCCGAAAAGCGGCGATAGATACGGGTCCCGTAAATCGTGGCCTTCCGCGTAGATACGGTTCACCTCCTGGAGCATGCCCAAGGTGTTATCGACGCCAGCAAGGGTGTTGAACGTATCTCCTGATTCAGTGAGATCTACTTCCGGGGAGAACAAAACAACGGCTGCGGGCAGTGGGAGTCCCTCGTTCTTGGCGCGCAGCAACATTGCCGCGGCGAGGTTGCCGCCGGCCGAGGACCCGCCAACGATTATCTGCTCCGGCTTTCTCCTCTCGAGCAACGCCGTGTAGGCAGCCAGGCAATCGTCCAGGGCAGCGGGATACGGGTGCAGCGGAGGCATCCTGTAGTCCACCCCCCATGTGGTCAGTCCTGATGTTTCGGCATCGAGCTTGGTAATGGACCTGCTGAGCTCGCCTCCGAAGTAGATGAGCCCGCCGCCGTGAATGCTCAGATAAACGAAAGGAGTACCCGCGCTCAGAGGGGCAGCCGGTTCGGCCTCGTAGACAGTAACGCCTTCAAGGTCGAGCCTACGAGCTGCCTCAGCGCCTGCCGCTGTTCGCAGGCTTTCGAGTGCCCCCTCGTTGAACTTCTCGATGTGTTGCAACCACGCCGCAGTTTCCCGAAGACCGGAGTACGCATCCGGTTCTTTCGGAATCGCGAGTGCCTGCTGAGCGGTGCTACTGAGATGACGGGGAGTAGGCCACTTCGGTGGGATGTTTGCCATTGAATGATCCTGCTGTCGCGATGGTCAAGGGGTTAGAACGTGCTCTCATGTCGGACCTGAAACGCACGCAGCATCTCGGATAAGCCGCCACCCAGCTGCCAGCGTGCCGCAGTCCGGGCGTCAGCCGTGCACTGGATGAACGAGCAATCCTGGTCAGGACAGTGGCGCCACACGCGGTTACCGTGGTTGACGCAGCTGACGGGATTCGTGCAACGTTCTACAAAGAATAGGGATCCTATGTTCGATGCGTCAAGCTATGGTGCCGACCTACCCGTTTCATTGCTCCCTGACGGTCTTAGATGGCTACCGTCGCCAGGAGTTATCGGATCAGCGGCGGCGAAGCTGGGCCTGCGAAGCGAAACGAGCTGCACGACGAGAACAGTGGCCAATTGTTGGCGGCCATCACCCTCGGCGGGATCCTGGAGTCAAGGTATTGACGCCATAAAATCCCCCCTGTACTGTCCCTTGAAACGTTCCATGGAGAACGTTCTTCAGACGCGGAGCCTACGAAGTTTTCCCGCCCCGCATTCAAGATTCCCCAATGAAGGAGAACCATGAAAACCTACGCCACCGTTGCCCGGCGGGGGGGTGTCAGTGTCCTCGCCGCAACGCTGCTGCTGGGCACAGGCCTTCTCACTGCCGCCCCAAGTCTCGCTGGCCCCTCCGACTGCGCGACAGTAAAGGGCGCCATGCAGGTGAACGCGGACTGCGTTGATGCGACCTACAGTCACCCCGTCGTTGACAGTGAAACGGATGAAACAGTCCCGGTGGCGCACCACCGCGTACGCGGGCACTTCGATGGCACAAATATTCAGTTCACTATCTATCTGCACTCGCAGCAGGACAAAGCGCAATGGAAAGGTCGGTTTTTCCAGTTCACTTACCCAATCCCCTTTGCCCCTGTAACGGACACGTCGAGTGCCGACGACCGCGCCATCGGCTTCGCCCTCTCCAGCGGAGGTTACGCCGTGCAAGCTGGAAATAAGTCCGTTTCCCTCGGATACCGGGCCGATGCTGCTGCGGCAAAATTCGCCGAGACTGTGGCAGCCCGGTATTACGGCAGCGATCGGCGGATCTTCGGCTACTTGTACGGACCCAGCGGCGGATCATTCCAAACCGTCGGAGCCGCCGAAAACACGACGGGAGTGTGGCAAGGATATGTTCCAATGGTTCAGGCCGTCCCCACGCCAACCTCCTACAATTTCCTTGGCCGGGCCGCCGCGCAACTTATCCTTGGGGCCAAAGCCGTCCAGATCCGGGACGCTTTGCTGCCCGGGGGGTCCGGCAACCCCTACGCAGGCCTTGATGAAGCTGAACAGGCAATGCTCAAAGAGGTGCAGGCGCTTGGGATCCCCTGGAAGAGTTGGGAATATCCTGACTACCTGCTCGGCCACACGCAGTGGCAGAGCGACGGGCTCACCCAAAGCGCCCCTCTGGCCTACGACCCTACATACGTTAACGACTTCTGGAACGCAAGCGGCTACTTGGGTACAGAAAACTCCCCCCTCGGTGAGCGTGTCCGGGCCGAACTAGCCAAAGCAGGAGACACCACGGCCAATCGCTGGGATATCGCTAACCGCTTCTACTACCGATACCAGATTCCGCCCGCAAGCGAGGGATGGATCGGGCTGGACCAATTCCGTAAAGCCGACGGCACACCGCTATATCCACAGCGGCCGGTGAAGGCGCCGGACTTCGGCGGTGCAGTATCCGGGAACACCGCCTTCGACGGCTCGATCAAGGGTAAGGTCATCGCGGTATCCAACCTCTACGACTCCGATGCTCTGCCGTGGCACACCGACTGGTACCGTCATCGAATTGAAGCAAGCCTGGGCACCGACACCGCGGCCAACAATTACAGGGTCTACTTTAATGACCACGCCGACCACCAAGATGCGCCGGTTGTTGGAGAACGGGCCAAAGACCTCGTCAACTGGTATGGCATGGCCGAGCAGGCCCTGAGGGACGTTGCCGCATGGGTTGAAGATGGAGTGGCACCGCCCGACTCAACGAACTACTCGGTTTCGGACACCCAGATCGTCGTGCCGGACAACGCCGCCGCCAGGCGTGGAATTCAACCCACGGTCGCTTTGACGAGCCAAGGCAAGGATTCCATCACAGCCAAGGTGGGACAGACAGTTCCCCTCAAAGCTAAAGTGCAGGCTCCCCCTGGGGCCGGGCAGATTATCAAAGCTGAGTGGGACCTGGACGGCGACGGGGTCTATACGGATGCACCGCTTAATCGCGTCGGAAAGACCATCACACTCGAAAGGACAGCCACCTTCGATAAACCAGGTACGTATTTGGTTGCCCTTCGTGTGTCTTCAGAGCGCAACGGCGACACCACGGCCAAGTTCGCACTGGCGCAGAACCTAGACCGCATTAGGGTCGTCGTCACGCCAACTCAGTAAATCATGACCTCCTAGCGCCCGGACGGCGACTGCCGGAGTGGTATCCGCGACGCGTACCACTCCGGCAGCACCGGACCGACGATGCGCAGCGGCGCCGGCCCAGACGTTCGGCGAAATCGACCGGTCCGGGACTTCGCCCGAGGTCGAGGCGACGGCACCGGATCGGGACCGGCACGGTGAGCCGGGCTGGACGTCGCAGCGGGGGCATGGGTGCTGCGATGCGTTCGGCGCGTTCCTGGGCGGGGCTCAGCTGCGCCTCGGCGCCCCGGGTCTCCTGCAGGTGATCCACGACTTGCTCGGCCGGGGTGGGGGTGTCCTTGACAAGGGCTTCGACCTGGGCAGCTTCGGCCATGTGTGCAGCGTCGGCCGGGGCGAGGGGTTCCTTGGCCGTCTGGGCACTGTATTTGTGCATGGCCGTGATCCTCGCTGTCAGCTCGGCACCCGTGCCATTCTCCTGGTGCTGGGCGGGAACAGGCGATGTCTCGGGCTCCGGCACGCGGTAGGTGTCGCGGTAGGTGGAGATTTCCATGGCGAGCTGGCGCCACTGCTCTTGCCGTGCAGGGTCCGAGGGGACCGGGCCCAGGGCTGCTGCCCAGGCCGGGGGTTCGGCGGCGAGCTCGGCGCCCAGTCGGGTGGCTTCGTTGGCCATGAGCTCACGCCGTGCTGCGAGTTCCTTCCGCCACAGTGCCGGGGTGTCCTGGTGGTTCACGACGTCGGCCGGTGCCATCCAGCCCGGCAGTCCGTCCAGCCGCGGAATTTGTGCCACAGGCTGGTTTCGGTACCGGCTGAGCACTGGTCTTCACTGAACGGATGCCCGTTCGAACGACACACGGGGGATGTTCTCGGTACCGCTCACACAGGCTCCTATCCTGTTGCTGTGGTGGTGGGCTACCGACGTCTGCGAATCCTGACCCCGAACCTCGGGGCCTACTACAGCGTGGTCGACGAGGCATACCGGCCGCACGAGCTCGCGTCGCGGTGGCTTGAAGTCCGTTTCTTCGGACGGGCCCAAGCGGAAACAACCAGCGCGCAGTACGCCAGCTCCATCGCCTTATTCCTGACTTGGGCGCAACAAAGCGGACGAGACCTTGAGCAGGCCGCCCGAAAGCTTCACCTGTTCGCGGCCTATCTCGCGACAGAACCTCAGACGTCCGGGAGAAATGCCGGCTTGCCCCGGACGGCGGGCAGAGCCAACCGGATCCTCGTAGCCGTGCGTGAGTTTTACCGATTCGCTATCACCGAAGGTGCCCTGCCGAACCGGCTTCTGAGCGATCTATACGAGCTTCCCGACGAGCGGGAGTTCCATTCGGCGAGAGGTCCGCGGGTGCGGCACCGACGCCGTGAGCCCAGACGCGCAACGGCACCTGATCAGGCGACTGCAACTGAAGTTGTCGCTCTCCTCGATGCTGCCACGACCGCCCGCGACCGGTTCCTGATCCTTCTCTTTGCACTCACCGGGATGCGAATCGGACAGGCGCTGGGACTTCGCCGGCAAGACCTGCACCTCGTGCCCGATGCTGCTGGCCTCGGATTGCCATCCGCAACGGGCACCGGCAGTCTGTGTCGCGTCCCGGGGGAACATATCCACGTCGTCCGCCGCCGCAACCCGAACGGCGCCTGGTCCAAAGCTCAATTCGACTTCGCCGTCCCTGCACCGGGGATTCTGCTGGCCCTTTACGACAACTACATGCTCGAGCGTGACGGCTGCGAGGAGGCCGCTGCCAACGACATGCTCATCGTTACGCTGATCGGGCCGACCCGCGGGTGCGCGATGTCACCCCGCAACCTTAACAAGATCATCAAGCGGCTCGCCCGGGCAGCGGGTCTGCGCCACATCCACCCCCACATGTTGCGGCACTTCGCCGCGTCGGAGCATCTGGCGTCGGGAACCACCCGCGATGAGCTGCAGGCCCTTCTGGGATGGAGCAGCCCCGCGTCGGCAGATCCGTACATCCACGTCAGCGACGACCGCCGCCGCGCGGCGGTTGACCGTCTCACGGACCGACTGACGTCCCGGGAGCATTCATGACTGCGGTCGCCCGGTTATTCGAGCCAGCGGCAAGTCATCCGCTGGCAGGGCACCCTTTGTCGGCGGCCATCGAGGCACAACTTCCACTGGACACCTGGGACCTGCGGGTGTTCGGGTACAACCGGGCCACCGCCCATGCCCGGTTCCGGGGCCGCGTTGACCGTGCCGGTCGCGGCGCGACAGACATCAGCCAGCCGTGGCTGCTCTCGATTGCGAAGGAGTGGGTTCTCCGCAGTGCTCTTCGCCGCGTCAGTGCCAGCTACATGGACAATGTGGTCCTTGCCCTCACCTTGCTCTCCGCGACCTTGCGTGAACGGCCGGATGCCGGGCTCGACGCCACACGACTGGGCCGGGAGGACATCACCGCGCATCTGATACGGCTGGGACAACTCCGCGAAACCGCGCTGCTCAGCCGCAGCGGGCAGCAACGCTGCGTGCGTTTCATCAACCATGTTCTGGAAGATATCCGCCAGTGGGGGCTCACTGATGCGGGCGGTGCCGCTGCGGGACTGCCAGACAGCTTCGCTTTGACCCGTCGGGATCATCCCGGGGGCTTCACTCGCGGCGTGGATGAGCCCGGCAAGGCCTTGCCCCGGGAAGTTGTCCGTCAGCTCATGGCACCAGATTCCCTGGCTCTGCTGGAATCAGGAGTCGGCAGGTGGCCTGTGAATTGGTTCAAACTCGCTCTCGGCACCGGCAGACGCCCCGGCGAGTTGAACCACCTGCCCCTTGAAGGGTGTCTGGATTACAACGTGCTCCGCGATGAAAACGGGACAGAGCGCACCCACGCCGTGCTGATCCACAACATGTCAAAGGTCGGCCTCACGTCCTACCGGCTCCCGATCAATTCTGAAACGGCTGCGGTGATCGAGGATCAGCGCCAGCAGGTGGTGGACGCTTACCCCAATACCGATAGGGCGCGGCTTCCGTTGTTCCCGCATCCGCATCACAATGAGTCCGGCCAGCGCCCGGTGGCGACCTATCAGGTGGAAGTTTCGCTGAAACGATGGGTGGAAGCACTGCCCGAGCTTCGCTGCCCGCAAATGGATGAGGACGGCAGGGCGACCGGCGCTGAGGAACCGGTCAGCGGGAACCGGCCGTTCCCGCGCCAGAAGGTTTACCCCTATGCTCTGCGGCATACGTGGGCTCAAGACCACGCCGATGCAGGCACCCCGCTTGAGGTGCTGCAGGACTTGCTTGGCCACTCGAAACCGGGCACCACTCAGGGCTACTACCGGATGACGCATGCTCGTCGGCATGAGGCCATGAACCGGCTCAGCCGGCTGCAGCTGACCAACACCGGTTCCCTCGTCGCCGCAGGCCTACGAACCCTTGAGCGCGAGGAAGATCTCCGCGGCCAAGTCGGCTCGGTGGCCGTTCCTTTTGGGACCTGTGTGGAACCCAGCAATGTTAAGGCCGGCGGCCATAGCTGCCCCTACCGGATGCGCTGCCTGGGCTGCTCACACTTTCGCACCGATCCGTCCTACCTCCCTGAGCTCGGTGAATACCTGACCCAACTGCTGCTCTCGCGTGAACGGCTTACCGCCGCTGACAGCGCCTTGGAACCATGGGCCCGGGACAGTGCCATGCCCTCCAACGAGGAGATCGATCGGGTCCGCCACCTGATCCGCCGCTGCGAAACCGCACTTGAATCCCTGACCAAAGAGGAACGCGCCGAGATCAACGCGCATGTCGCACAGGTTCGGACTGCCCGGGTTGGCGCCACCCAGGCAGTGCCGCTGGAACTGCTGGGAATCGTGCGCACCGGCGAGCCAACCCTGTTCGCCGGATCCTTTGCACGGCTACGGGGCGCCGTCCACATACCGACAACCGGGAGAGCACGATGAAATCCTCGAGCGCACGTCAGACCGACGGCATGCTCCGCCAGCGCCGGACCCAAAGCGAAGCCAAACATCGCGCCGTCCGCACCGCGATCGATGCCTGCGTTGCCCGCGGCACCACCGATTCCGCCGCCAGCATCGCCCGGAAAGCAGCAGTGACGGAAACGTTTCTCTACCGCCACGAGTCGGAACCCTGCACCCTCTGCGCGCAGGTGTTCGGCATGGGACCTGTCGGGTATCTGCGCACCCAAATGGCACGCATCCTCGACTCCCGGGATGCCCGCACCCAAGCCCAGGGTCTCGTGACGGCAGCAACGACCCGGGCTGATCTGGCCAACAGCCGCGCCACCAACCGCCGTCTGCAACAGCGCCTGCAAGCGTTGGAACGCCGGCTCGGTGAAGTCCTCGGCCACGCCGTTCAGGACAAACTACCGGTCCTGGGCCGCCTCGCCCAGGACATC
This sequence comes from Arthrobacter sp. 01T428, assembly GCF_056398685.1. NCBI lineage: Bacteria > Bacillati > Actinomycetota > Actinomycetes > Micrococcales > Micrococcaceae > Arthrobacter > Arthrobacter sp. 01T428. The sequence continues at coordinate 133,613 of NZ_JBFTPW010000009.1, forward strand.
GACCCAGCCAGTGAAAAACGCATCCGGGAGCTGTCTGAGCAGACGGCCGCCCTTCAATTGCTGCTCAACGAACGCTGCGAGGAACTGGACGCCGTCCGACGCCTCAACACCGACCTCACACGCCGCCTGAACGCTTGAGCAGGGAAGAGACTGAACGAGAAAGGCACAACATCGTGACCAGCCCGGAAACCAACGCCGCGTGGCCGGGACGGCTGCCCCCTGACGTCGAAGCCTTCATCCGGGAGACGGTAGAAATGATCCACGAACTCGACGACACCGGCCTGCACGAGATGACCCCGCTTTTCTATCAGCACGGATACGAACAAGTCAGGATGTCCCTCCGGTATCTGCTCAGAATCCTCGGCCACGACCCGGACGCCTGACGGTTCCTCTCTATAGGGGAAGACGGCCCAGCGTCGACCCCGCCGGTTGGAGTCACAGGGACACGTTCATTTGTGCATATCTGGTAGATGTTCCAGTGGCGATGGAAGGGTCAACGGCAACCCGATTTGGGCAACAAGACGCGTCCGCCCCGTGACACGCTGTTATCAACCGTGATGGACCGGCCTCTGGATTACCGGGCGTTAATCTGTGGTCAGGACGAGCGATGGAGGAACGAGTAGTGACAAGATACGTAGAGCGTCTTAGGAAGCTTCCGATGCCGCTCCGTGTCGGAGCGCTGGTATCTCTCGGCGTGTTCCTGATCGCCTTCGCAGCCTTGGTCATGTCTTCAGGGCAAAGGGCTGTGGTTGCATTTTCACTGGGGATACTTGGTGTTGATGGGCTCGTCTGGGGCATGATTTTGGCGACGAACTATCGCGGTTACGCTTCTGCATATGCAGGACTATGGACGGTAGCGGAGGCCAGATCATGGCTGCGCATTTACATTCGGGTGTATGGCGCGGTCTCCGTGGTGGGCGGCGCCGTTTTTGTAGCCGTGTCCGTGCTCCTCGCTTTCGCGCGCACGTCGTGAGTATGCACGTTCTCCGGGGCTGACGGTTCTGCAGGGGAAGTATGTGGTTACCCCCAGGCAGCGCTTTCCTTGGTCGGGCGAAACACGTTTGTCTCCCCTGTTTAGGTCTCGCAGCTCGCCGTTCCGGAACTGCCGGACGCCAGGCTGCGTCGGCACAGGTAGATGCCGGCCACCTCAGGCCGCCAGACTCATCATCACCTCGGCCAGTGCACCCAACAACATGGAAGCGCAGGTCAACCGCGACAACTAGTCCTTGAGAGTACCGAAAACGGGCTGTGGCAGATGTCGGCGCAGTTCGATTTCAGCGCGGATCCGGCGCTGGATCTGTGCCGCGGCCTGGATCCGGGAGGCGTGCACATCCCGGCCGTAGTTGGTCACTGCGCCGCGCTCGTAGGCTTCATCGGCCCGGGCTTCCGGGTTCATCAGCTCACGCAGCGCCTGTTCCTTCTGCAAGGAGGATGTAAGCCACCGGGCTTTACTGGTTGCAGCGGTGTCGTTGATCGTCGTATCGGTGCGCAGCTGCTGCGTCGCGGCCGTGATCCGGATCGCCAGGTCATCGTCGCTGAGGTGCCCGTGCAGGCGCCCCTGCCATGGGGTGTCCTTGCGTTCGGCCAGCCAGCCGCGCAGCAGGGTCTTCCGGTCGGCCTTTTCCATGTCCGGGGTCCGGGAGGCTTCGGCCCTGGCACGCATCAACTCACCGACGGCGCGCTTCTCCAGACGGTCCAGGACGTCGTCGCTCATGGATTCCAGGGGCCGACGGCCCGGGTCCTGGGCGCGCTCACGCCACCGGGCGAGACGGTCTTCGACGCGCCAGGCCAACACCGCCCCGGGATCATCGGAGGCGTCGAAGTCGCCTTCGTTGACGCTGTCCCCGAGCAGGTTGGCGATGTTGAAGCCGTCGTTCTCCGCGTGGCGCAGGTGCGTGGCCACTGCACCCCACGCGGTGGACTGGGTGAAGCCGGCTGCCGTTCCTTCGCCCAAGACACGGGCGGCGAGGTTGGCCATGCGCAGCTCGTTGGCCTGGTCATCAATGTCCCGGTACGCCGCGGACATGTCCGGCAGCGAACGGGCCTGGGCGCGGGCGGCGTCCATCTGTTCGTGCGCGGTCAGGTTGGAATCGTGGTTCGCGGCCACGGCCGCCAGGACATCCTCCAGGGTTTCACCCTCGACCACGACGCCGTAGAGCTTGTTGGACTCCCGTCCCCGGGAGGCGGCGACGTAGGCCAGGGACCTGGACAGGCCGGAGCCGATGAGGGTGCGTGGTGTCGCACGTGACGCCCTGGGTGCGGTAGATCGTCGCGGCGTACCCGAGCATGGTGTGGAGGCGCACGTACCCGGCCGGAAGGGTGAGCGTGCCCTGGTGTCCGTGGTGTTTGACGGTCAGCGAACCGTCCTTGTGGGCTTTCACGACGTCCCAGACGTCGTTGTTTTTCACGAAGTCTTTGTCCCGGTTGGTGGAGAGCCGCCGGTTGTTCTCCCGGGTGACCACCATGTCCCCGGCACGGGCGGTGAGGCCGTCGCGCAGCATCGTGGCCGGCTTCTTCGCGTCCAGTTCACCGGTGGCGATCTTGTACGCCTGGGCGCGGGCGTTCAGCCCGGTGACGGTGGCGTTGTCGAACGCCATCATGATCGAGTGCTTGCCAGCTGGAAGATGATGCAGTCGAGAAATTCCGGCGCATCTGCGACCAAGCGTCGGAACGGCGCCTTGCAGTCAGCCTAGAACCCAGAACGAACACAAACATCGCCTCCATCCAAACGGCAGCAATGCTGGTGTCGCGCGCTCAGCGCAGGAACGCTGGGATCTGCGTCGACACTTGGCAATACTTCGGGGCCAAAAACGCGGCCGAGGACCTGGTCGCCATTCCGGCCGATCACATTTCAACGATCCGGATCTCACATGAAGTAACGGCACAGGAGGCCCTGGACTACACCAGCCGCGCTACCCAAAATCGCCGAGGCCCGGAAGAAGGCGCTGACCTGATTAGGTTCCTGAGGACCATTACTCAGAACGGCGTAACCTTGCCCATTTCCGTGGACGTCACCTTGCACCCTCCGATGCATACGGATCCCTTCGCCATCTGCTCCTTCCTTGAGGACAAAACATCCTCCATGTGGAAATATGGCGTTCAGGTTTGAGCCCGAGGAAGCAGCACTTAGGACACCCGGAGCCGGAGCCGGCCCGAGCTACTTCCACTAGTTCTACTTTCCCCAATTCGCAGCCTCCTTTCACACCCACTGGTACATCTCACCAAGGTGCCCGCCTGGTCGGAAGATGGGAGAGTTTGGTTGAGGGGTTACTGGTACACGTGCACATTCGATTTCGAACTATTCCTGCCTGTGCGACAACGTTGTACGCCAGGGCTGCTCAAAGTTTTTGGCGAGCACAGCCTCGTGGGTAGCCGGACTCGCTAAGTCCGGAGAGTCTGGCCAACTGGCCGGGTGTTCGCCCAGCTAGGGCACACCTCAACTGGACATTCACCGGCGCCCGTAAGGATCGTGCAGACAGTCCGTGAGTCCCTCCTCATCCGACCACGGTTGCTAAGGAGATCGAGGCGTCGGAGGTTGCTATTGGTGCTTTGAGGTCCGCAGGCGTTGGCGGTAGGACTCCCAGTGATGGCTGGTCGCTTGGAGCAGGTCGTCGGGGATGATCTGCTCGGAGGACGTGTCGAGCCGGTCGGTGTAGTAGAGGCTTGGAACCCCGATCGTGCCTTGCAGCGCTGTCCATTTCTCGTACGCCGCGGCGTGAGGAAGGACCCAGCCGTCGGTGTCGATGAGCGTGTCTGGATTCACTGCACGCACGATTCGCGCTCGGAACGACATGGCGTCGCTGACCGCCCTGCCCGGGTGCCCGAAGGAGGGTTCGCTACTTCCGTCTCGTTGATCGAGCATCATGACGTCGTTCAGTCGCAGCATGTCGGTGACGTCGCGAAATGCGGGGTCGGGGGTGTGGGTGATGACGAGGGCGTCGGGTTTGATCTGTTTGATGGCGTCGTAAAAGACGGAGAGAAGCTCGTGGAGGAGATCAATGCCCCAGGAGGGTCCCGCGTGGGTAAGCGCTGTTCCGGCGGGGGTGCTGGCAGTGAAGTCGATTTTCACGCCGTCCGCATCGAGGTCGAGGATCATGCTGTGGGCGGCCTCGCGCAGTATCCGACGTCCTGCGGAGGACTCCGGGTCGAGCGCGACGGGCGTACCGTGGCGGTCGCGGACGCAGGCCTCTGGTGGTGCGCCTTCAGGGTCCCAGGCTTTGTACCACAGCAGTACCCGCTGGTCCGCGAGGTGGCGGTTGCGGATCCATTCCGCCATGTTGGGCCATTTCGTGACGTCGGGTGTGCAGGTGGCGTAGTTCTGCTGCCACTTGTCGTCCACCACTACCGTGCCCGGGCGGATGCCGTATGTCTCAAGAGCAGCCAGGTACTTGTCGTATTGGCCCTGCCGTGCCCAGTCGCTGGCGTCAAGAGGCGCGCCCGCAGACACCGCGTCTGCGTTCTGCGCTCCCCAACCGCAGAACATGGGCTCACGCCAACGGGCTGAGGGCGCCGCCCATCGGCGATCCGGCACCAGGCCGCGGGCCGAGAGCAGTTCGCCGTACTTGGCCAGCCCCGCATAGGGGTCGTCGGCGAGGAACAACAGAAGCGTGGGTGTGGCGAACTCTTTTTCCGCGACTGTGTGGCCATCGTAGTCGTATCGGAATGAGAAGCCGGGGGTGACGGCGTCGTAAGTCAGGTGCGTGAACGGGCGGTGGGTGGCCGCGACGCCGATCATCAGCCACGGCCCGGCCATTTCGCGGTCGTCATTGTCATCTGCCGTTGAGAGCCCTATGCACAGGGGTGGTGGTGTGAACAACCAGCGGCCCACACCTGGCTCGCCGCCGTCGCCGACGACTCCGAGCACGGCGGATTCCTCGGCACGGCGGAGAATCCGCCAGGGTTGGTCGGGGGTGGGGGCAAAGACCGACCGGTGCATGAGGTCGCTCGAAAGAACGCCGCGGCCGGTGCTGCTACGAGCGCCGAGCTGCTGCACCGTGGAGATTCGTCCATGACCTCGGACGGTGGTATGGATCTCAAGCGCGTCCTCTGCCGCGCGTACGACCGTCTCGTGGGTGTCCCATCGAGAGCTGTCGGCGGTGACAATGATGCGCTGATCATCATCCCCGGGCCCCGTGATGTCGACGTTGCTGACGCTGACCTCGTCAGTGCCTTCGATCGTGTCGATGCTCGAGAGTAGCCGCAGGCGGGCCAGCGTGGTTCCGTCGGTCGCGCGCACGTCGAGAATCCCGCGCGAAGGATCAACTGATGCCACTAATCCGGCCGTCTTGAGGCGGCCTTGGTCTAAATTCTTATTGGTGAACACCCGTGGGGCTCCGCTCGTGATTTGGGGTGGGAGTGGTCGTCGATTCGTGGTCACGCGGATGTCGCGTGGCCGTCCGCCGGAGGGTCAGCCTTTGACGGCGCCGGCCAACATGGCGCGGATGAAGTACCTCTGAAAGATGATGAAGACAAGGATGGTGGGCGCCATGATCAGCAGGGCCCCGGCGTTCAGCAAAACGATGTCGGTGCTGTGTGCGCCGACGAACGCTTGGAGAGCCCCGGCCATGGTGCGCTGGTTGGGGTCGTCAATGAGGACGATCGCCAGCAGAAACTGGTTCCAGGTGCCCAGGAAAGTCAGGATCCCTAGGCTCGCCAGCGTGGGGCCGGCCAGCGGCAGCTGCACGTGCAGAAACGCGCGCCAGGGGCCTGCACCATCCAGGGCGGATGCTTCGCCAAGTTCGATCGGGACGGACTGGAAGTGTGCGCGCATCCAATACACCGCGAACGGCATGTTGAGCCCGATGAGTGCGAGGATCAACCCCAGCTGGGTGTTAAGCAGGCCGAGCGACTGCATCTGGTAGTACAGCGGCACGACTACGACTTCGAACGGCAGTGTGAGCCCAAACAGCAGCAGGACGAAGAAGAGCCCGCCGAATCGGATCTTCAATTGTCCGAGGGCGTAACCGGCCAGCGCGGCGAACAGCAAGGTGGCGGGCACCACGCCGAGCACGAGGATAACGCTGGAGCGCAGGAGCACGGTCAGGTTGGCAACGTTCCACGCGTCGACGAAGTTGTGCCATTGCGGGTCGGTAGGGATCGCCAGTCCCGACGGGGCTGTGCCTTGTGGTTGCAGCGCGGCCGACAGCATCGACAGCAGCGGAAACACCGACAACAGCGCGACAGCGGTAAGCAGAAGGGCGCGTGGCGCGGTGTCTTTGATCACAGAAACGGACATGTCACTTCTCCCGGAACAGCCACTGAAGGGGAACGATCACCACGAGTACCAACAAGCTCAGCACGATCGCGAGTGCGGAGGCCTGCCCGATCTTGAACTGGGTAAACGCCAATTGGTAGACCTGCACGCCGGGCACCATCGTGCTGTACCCAGGGCCGCCTTGGGTGGTCATGTAGACGACATCGAAGCTGGCTAAAGCGGTGATAATCGTGATCGTCACGCAGACACCGATCTCACGGCGCAGACCCGGAAGCGTGACCGCGAAGAACTGCTGAATCCGGTTGGCGCCATCGAGCACCGACGCCTCGTAGAGGGCGTTGTCGATTTTGCCGATGCCGGAGAGGAGCAGCAGAGTGCATAGCCCCGTTGCAAGCCAGGTGCCGACGATTCCCACCGCCGGCAGCGCCCAGGTGAAATCCCCCAGCCACGCCGTCTTCAGTGAACCTAGCCCCACCGCACCGAGCAGCTGGTTGACCGCCCCGTTCGGGGCATACATCCACGTCCAGGCGATGGCCGCGGCAGCACCCGGAATGATCTGGGGCAGGAACATGAGGGTCCGGGCTGCGCCGCCCAGTACACGGGAACGAATTTCTCGGACGATGGAGGCAACGACGAGCGCAAGACTGACCGGCAGTACGGTGAAGAAGATGATCAGGATGAAAGAGTGCTCAATCGATGCGAATAGCTGCGGTTCGGTGAACACCCGGGCGTAGTTCGCGAGCCCGACCGCCGTGGCCGGGCCGATACCGTCCCACTCGTAGAACGAGTACTGCACCGCCGTCAGGACCGGGTAGAGACAGAACGTGGCGTACACGGCAAGCGCTGGGAGGGCGAACAGCCAACCAGACCATCCACCCCGCCGGCTTTTCGGGGACCGGAGTCTCCGCGGGGAGGGCGCAGCCGCGCCCTCCCCGCGGAGCTCTGAGGCCGTGGTGATGCGGAGCGTCACTTCTCGATCTCGGACTTGTACGTCGCCTGAACGTTACGCACGAACTCTTCCGGGCCGATTTCACCGCCATACAGACGTTGGCTCTCCGGGTTCCACGCCTGGTTCGCGATCGCGGCCGTCGCGTTCTGAACGAACGGGACCTGCCCGCCAGCCGCAGATACTGCCGTGAACGCCTTGACGACATCCGACATCACGGAATCCTTGGGAACCGTCGGAACTGCCTGACTTGCCAGACCCGATGGCATGAACCCGTTCTCGATTGCGATCTGACGGGCTTTGTCACTGGAGAGGAAGTCCAGGAACGCAGCCGCGGCGTCTTTGTGCTTCGACTTTGCCGGGATGCCGAACGCGGTCGCCGCGTCGGACATCGCGGCCAGCTGACCACCTGCCTGTGCCGGAGGCATCGGGATGAATCCGATTTTGCCGGGCATGGTCTTGTCGAGGTTGACCGCCGCCCAGTTGCCCCAGGCGTAGAAGACGCCCTTGCCGGCGGCGAACATGGCGTCCGCCGCAGTGGCGTCCAGACCGTTCACACCCTCCGGGAAGTAGCCCGCCTTACCCCACCGCACGATCTGCTCGGCTGCAGCGGTCGCTTCCGGTGTGTCGATGGTCGCCCCGGGCGCGTTGAACACCCAGTTTGACACCCCAGCGACACCCATCCCCGAGTTGAGCAGCAACTGGAACGGGAAGACCCCCGTTCCCTCCTTGTTACCCACAACAAGCCCGTACAGGCCTGCTTTCTTCGCGGACGCGAAGAGGCCGGTCAGCTCAGCGACGGACCGCGGGGGCGTGTCCATCCCGATCTGCTGGGCCAACTGCTTGTTGTAGTACAAGCCGGTCATGGTGAACCCGGACGGTTTCGCGTAAAGCGCGCCGGACCCGGCGACGCCGTTCGCTGCGCGGAACTGCACCAGTTGTGTCGCAGGCATGTTGTTCCAGCCATACAGGTCCTGGTACGGGGTGAGGTCTGTCAGCAGACCCGCCTTGGAGTTGGCTGTCACCGACACCACCCGGGTCAGGTCAGGCGGCGTCTCCGAGGCCAGCCGTCGCGGCTGGTTCTGGCTGGTCACATTGTCCGGGTCGTAAGTCGCGGCGATGGTGACGTTCGGGTGCTGCTTCTGGAACGCCGCGATCAACGCGTCGTCCAGCGGCTTCAGGCCCTGACCGTCATACAACGTCAAGCTCACCTGGGCGTCGCCCAGGGTGTGGGCCGTCACATTTGTCGCATCGGTGTTGCCCGGCGCCGAACCACCCGGCGCGCAGCCACTTGCGACGCACACCAAGGCGACGGCCATGGCGATCACGGCGCCACCACGGGCGCGTCGTGAGAAACGAAATGAATTACTGTACATGCCACTGCTCCACGGTGAGAAGGGAAATCGGGGCTGAAAAGGAACAGCGCAACAGCAACGTGGAATTTCCTTGTTTTCGGAAGCGCTTCCGAAACAAAGGTTATCCACACAATGGTTATCAAGTCAATAGGACCGGAAAGAGGGCCACTCGGCGGCACCGCGGATCGGTCGAATGTTTGGAATCGATTCCGATCAGATAAGCTGATTCTGTGATGCAGGAATCGAGTTCGGTGACGCTGGCCGATATCGCGCGCCTCGCGGGTGTTGGCATGGCCACCGCTTCCCGCGCGCTGAGCAACTCCTACGGTGTCTCTGCCCGCACGCGGCAACGAGTCCTGGCGATCGCGGAACAGCAGCACTTCGTCGTCTCTCCCCAGGCCGCGGGATTGGCAAAGGGGAACACCGGTCGTGTTGGTGTCTTAGTGCCGCATCTGTCGCGGTGGCATTTCGGAGCCGTCGTAGAGGGCGTCGAAACGATATTGCGAGAGGCAGCACTGGACCTCCTGCTGTACCACGTGGGCGATGCGGGTGACCGCAGACGGTTTTTCCGTGCGCTTCCCCCTCGACGCAAGGTCGATGCGCTCATCATCATCGGTTTTCCCGTGACCGAGGACGAGCAGCGCCAACTAGAACTCATGGGTGTCCACATCGTCACGGCCGCCCTGCAGGATGGCGTCAGCCCCCTCGTGCACATTGACGATTATGTGGCAGCGCGCCGCGCGGTCGATCATCTGATCAACCTCGGCCATCGGCGAATCGCGATGATCGAGGCGACCGACCCGGATCTTCCTCACCTGAGCCGACGTCGCTCGACCGCTTACTACGACGCACTCACGGAGGCTGGCCTGCCCATCGTTCCCGAACTCGTCGCGGTCGCAGACTGGGGCGGCGAAGAGGGTGCGACCTGCATGGGAACACTCCTGGGCCTGCACCAAACGCCCACCGCCGTCTATGCGCACTCCGACGAAGTTGCCCTCGGCGCAATGAGAACCATACGGCGGGCAGGCCTGCGCGTTCCCCAAGACATCTCGGTCATCGGCATTGACGACCACCCACTCGCATCGCTCACCGATCTCACCACCGTCCGGCAAGACCCGTTCGAGCTGGGCCGAACGACAGCCCAGGCCGTGCTCGCGCTGCTGCGCGGCGAAGCGGTCCCCCCGACGACCACCCTCCCCACGTCACTTGTCATCCGCGCCACAACCGCACCCCCAATGCCAGACCTCCCCCCAGCGACCCCTTGAGCTCGGCTATCGGTGTGTTTTCGGAATGCGCCGAGCCGAATGCCAGGGTGCCGTTTGACGGTGACGAGACGTTAGGGCCGCTCTAGATGGGGCTCGAGGACTCAGATCGATGCGCCACCTGGCGATCACAGAATGCCGCCAAAGAGCGCCAAAGGTCACAGGTTAAGTGACAGTTGCCAAGGGTATCCCGATTTCGGATCCGGCTGTCACCTAAACGAACGTATAAATGGTGGGGCTGGACGCTGCGGGGGATTCGATGCCCGCGGCCCGCAGGAGTGAGCTGGCGGGATTTTTGTCGGAGAGCACAGCGTTCGGTGGTCTGCGCGAGAGTCGCAGCCAGACTCTCCGCATATGCCCCAGCGATCTGGCACAACTGGCACATCGACACACCTCGGAAACGATCACTCATCGCCTTCGACCACCGGGATATTGGCGGGGCATTAGGTGCGGACGGTCACGGTGATGTCTGATTCAGCTGCGAAGTCGTCGATGGCCGCGAGTTCCTCGCCGGTAAATGCGAGGTTGTTGATAGCGCATAGCGTGTCTTCCAGTTGCTTGACGCTGGATGCACCCACCAGGGCGGAGGTGACGGGGGATCCCTTGGGCTGGTCGCGGAGGATCCAGGCGATCGCCATCTGCGCCAGTGATTGCCCGCGGCCGGCGGCGATCCTGTTGAGCCCGCGGACACGGTCCATTTTGTCCTCGGTCAGGGCAGATTTGGACAGGAACCGTTGTTTGGCCGCCCGCGAATCGGCCGGGATGCCGACCAGATAGCGGTCCGTCAGCATGCCCTGTGCCAGCGGGGAGAACGCGATGGAACCGGCGCCCACCTCTTCCAGCGCCTCGTAAAGGTTCGGCGTTCCGTTCTCGGTCCAGCGGTTCAGCAGGGAGTAGCTGGGCTGGTGGATGAGCAGCGGGGTGCCGAGGCCCTTCAGGATCCGGGCAGCCTCGATGGTCTGCTCCGGAGTGTAGGAGGAGATGCCCGCGTACAGCGCCTTGCCGGAGCGCACGGCGTAGTCCAGCGCCCCCATGGTCTCTTCCATCGGCGTCTCGGGGTCCGGCCGGTGGCTGTAGAAGATGTCCACGTAGTCCAGGCCCATCCGGCCCAGCGACTGGTCCAGGCTGGAGAGCAGGGACTTGCGGGATCCCCACTCGCCGTACGGACCCGGCCACATGTAGTAGCCGGCTTTGGTGGAGATGACGAGTTCATCCCGGTACGGCTTGAAGTCGTCCTGCAGGTGGCGGCCGAAGTTGGTTTCGGCCGAGCCGTCCGGCGGGCCGTAGTTGTTGGCCAGGTCAAAGTGGGTGACGCCTAGGTCGAAGGCACGGCGGAGGATGGCGCGCTGTTCATCGAAGCGCTTGTCGTCGCCGAAGTTGTGCCACAGGCCCAGGGAGATGGCGGGAAGTTTCAGGCCGCTGCGTCCGACGCGGCGGTAGGGCATGGATTCATAGCGGGTGTTCGCAGCCGAATAAGTCATCGGTGCCTTTCTGCCGGCCGCGGCAAGAAGCCGGTCCGGCGCACGGGTGAGGGAAGTTTGAAGGCAGGAATGAACCGGCCAGAAAGGGTCAACCCAGGAGGTCAGCTGGTACGTGAGGGCCGCAACAAAGCCAGGGTGGCACTGACTCCTTGGTGCAGACAGTACTGAGATGCTTCGAGCGAAGCCCAAGCTGCTGTTGTGTTTCGCGGTGGGTGTGCAGCCTCCCGCCATCCGACGCTGAACACCCCCGTTTTTTCGTACGTTATTCAGCCTCAACGGGTTAGCGTGGCCCGGTAGGCTGCCCGGTGCTGCCCGGTGCTGCCCGGTGCTGCGCTGTGGCGTGCAGGGACGCGGGCGGGATGGGTTGTTCGCTGGGGTCGGGTACATCGAGGCGGACGGTGTAGTACAGGCTGGGAACCCCGAGACCGGCTTGTGCCGAGGTCCAGCTCCGGTAGGCGACTTGGCTGGGCAGGGCCCAGCCGTCGGTGTCGATAAGCAGTTCCGGGCATGCAGAGGTGGCGAGGCGGGCCCGGTGGGTCATGGTGTCGAGGACGCCGGTGCCTGGGGTGGTGAGGGTGGGGCCCGTGGGTTGTGGTTTCCGGCGGCGTTTCATCCCGGGCGATGGGTATTTCCTGGTCATGGTTTCGTGGGGAGGCTGTTCGCGTTGCGGGTTACCATTCCTGCCTTTCCTGGATGGTTCCGTACGGGACGTCCGGGTGGAGCTGGACGGTGAAGTCCCGGGGTGAGTGCCGGGCAACGAGGATCCCTTTGCCGCCGCAGAGCGGAGCCCGTTCGGCGAGGATGTTCACGGCTTTGTCCAGTTGGTCCTCTAGTTGGCTCCGTTTCTGGACGCGGATGTGGAGGAGGTCTTCATTTGATGGGTCGGTGTACATGGTGGTCCTGTAGGGGTGGATCGTTGTCGCCCGGTGGGAGGGGCGGAACCGAAAGGGCCCCGCCCCTCCCACCGGAATCGGATGGTTACTTGAAGAGGGCGTTGACTTGTTCGTTGGCCTGGGTGAGCGAGCTGACGGGGCTCTTGCCGGAGACGACCGCGTCCATGGCAGGTGTCATGATGCCGTCGACCTTGGGGGCATTCTCCGCGATGGGGAAGAGGAACGTGGTGCCGTCTTTCACCTGCTGGGTGAAGGGGGTCACGTCCACGCCCTTGGCCTGGAAAGCCGAGGCGGCCTTGTCGGAGGAGGACGTGATGGCGGGAAAGACGACTGCCTTGGACGCAACGACGTCCTGGCAGGCGGCCGATCCGAGGTATTCGACGAACTTCGCGGCAGCTACGGGTTTCTTCGTGCCGGCCCAGATGGCGTCGGAGAGACCGTTCATCATGGATGCCCGCTTGCCGTTGACACCGGTGGGAGTCGGGGCGATGCCGAGGTCGATCCCCTTGTAGCCGGCGTACTGGCCGATCGTCCAGGAGCCGTTGACGTTGATGGCTGCCTTGCCGGCGCCGAAGATGTCAGGGGTGCTTGCCCCGACCGTGGTTTCCAGTTTGGGCATGTAGCCCTTTTGGATGAGACCGGCGTACCAGGCGATGGTCTGCTGGAATTTGGGGTCATCGTAGTTGAAGTGGCTGCCCCAGGGGTTCTTGTCGGTGTGGGTCCAGCCGGTGGTGCCTGTAAGGTAGCTCCATTCGGACTGGCCCAGGCCGGATCCGGCACCGTTGAGGCCCAGGCCGTAGACGGCCACGTTGTTCTTGTCGAAGCCGGGTTCGTCGCCGCGTTTGCCGTTTTTGTCAACGGTCAGGTGGGCGATGGTCTTCTCGTAGCTGCCGCCGTCGGTGGGGTTCCAGGTGAGGTTTTTGATCTGTGCCTCACTGACACCTGCGTCGGCGGTCATCTTCTTGTTGTAGAAGACGGCGACGGTGTCCCAGTCTTTGGGCAGCCCGTAGCGCTTGCCGTCTTGTCCGACCCAGAGGTCGGCAAGGCCTTTGTTGTAGATCGAGAGGTCGACGGGGTCCTTCTTGAGGGCTTCATCAAGGGGCAGCAGCTGCTTGTTTTTGATGAGGTCCGGAAATTTGGTGACGTGGTCGGTGAAGACGTCCGGGGCGTTTCCGGCGATAAAGTCGTTGGTGAGGGTGGACCAGTAGTCGTCCCATCCTCGCTGGGTGACCTTGACGGTGATGTCCGGGTTTGCCTTGTGGAAATCGTCGGCGCACTGCTGGTAGGCCGGGAGCTGGTTGGAGTCCCAGAGCCAGTAGTTGAGTTCACCCTTGGCTTCATCGGATGAGCTGCTTCCTCCGCTTCCGCAGGCGGACAGGGCCAGAACGGCCGCAGCGGCAGCGGCAACGGCGATGGCGCTGGCTGTTTTCTTTTTCATGTGGGTCCTTTCAGGACAGGGTGGGGGCGCCGGAAGTGGACCGGCACTGTTCCCGCGGGGCGGGGGAACTGCTTGCGGGGGTTATTTGATGCCGGAGAAGCCGATGGAATTGACGATCTTTTTGCCGAAGGCGATAAAGAGCAGGAGGATCGGCAGGGCCGAGACCAGGGTCGCGGCCATCAGGCCGGACCAGTCCGGAGAGCCTTGGGGGGCCTGGGCCTTGAAGACGCCGAGTCCGACGGTGAGGACCCTCAGCTCGTCTTGGTTGGCGACCAGGAGGGGCCAGAAATACTCGTTCCACTGGCCGATGAAGGTCAGCAGCGCGAGGGTGGCCAGGGGTGCTGCGGCGTTGGGAAGGGCGATCTGAAAAAAGATCCGCAGGTGCTTGGCGCCGTCGAGCATCGCTGCCTCCTCGACTTCCCGGGACATGTTCAGGAAGAACTGCCGAAGGAAGAAGATGGCGAACGGGCTCATGAAAATGTAGGGCAGCACCAGGCCGGGCAAGGTGTTGAGCAGCCCGAGGTTTTTGATGAGCAGGAAGTTGGGCAGGGCGGTGAAGATCCCGGGGATCATCAGGGTGGCGAGGAAGAGGCTAAAGACAGCGTTCCGGCCCTTCCAGCGTAGTCGGGCGAAGGCGTAGGCGGCCATTGCGCTGAAGAACAGTGCGCCCGCGGTGGTGATGGAGGCGAAGACGACGGAGTTGCGCAGGTACAGCCAGAAGTCGATGTGGGCGCCGGAGCCGCCTTCTGCCATTGCTTCTTGGGTTGACTGGAGTCCGAACACGCGCTTGAAGGCGCCGAGGTTGAAATCGGCCGGCAGCAGGTTGGTCGCGTTGCTGGCCAGCGAGCTGTTGGTAGACAGGGAGGTTCTCAGCACCCAATAAAACGGGAGCACGGAGACGGCAACGGCAACGATGATCAGGGCCCAGGACACTGACCGGCGCCAGGTCATGGGTTTGCGGGACCGCTGCAGGCGGGGAGGGTTAGGACGGTGGGTGGTGGTCATGGTTGCTTTCCTTAATCCAGGTCCGATTCGTTGCCGCGGAGGAACTTCATTTGAACGAAGGCCACCACGGCGAGAATGACGAAGAGGATGACGGAGAGGGCGGAACCGTAGCCGAAGTCCGACTCGGTGAAGGCCCGCTGGTAGATGTAGTACTGCAGGACCCGGCTGGCATTGACCGGGCCGCCCTGGGTGGTTACGGCAACGGTGTCAAAGATCTGGATGGATCCGATCACGGTGACGATGAGCACCAGCGCGAGCACCGGACGCAGCAGCGGCAGGGTAATTCTCCGCAGGGTCTGGAAGGGGGAGGCGCCGTCGAGCTCGGCCACCTCGTAGATTTGCCGTGGGATGGCCTGGATGCCGGCGAAGATGAGCAATGCGGTGTAGCCCACGTGGCGCCAGGTGTTGATCAGGGCCTGGGTGGGAATGGCCCAGGTCTCGTTGCCGAAGAACGCCACCCGCGGCAGGCCGACGGCTTCGATGAAGTAGTTGACGATGCCGATCTGGTAGTCGAGCAGCCAGAACCAGAGCATTGCCGCGATCACGTTGGCCATCAGATAGGGCAACAGCAGTGCGCCCCTGATAAGGGTGGATTTGGCGACCCGGTGCATCAGCAGCGCCAGGCCCAGGGCCAGGGTCGTCTGGAGGACTACGTTGATCAGCACGTATTCGCCCGTCACTGCCAGTGAGTTCCAGAACAGCGGGTCTTTTGCGATCGCTGCGTAGTTCGCCCCTCCAACCCATTTGGGGTCTCCAAAAAGGCTGTACTCGGTGAAGCTCAGGTAGATGCCCCGGACCACGGGTACCACGTAGAAGGTGACAAAACCGAGCAGGGCCGGGGCGATGAAGAACAGGGCAATCCGCACGTCTCCATGGCGCCGGCGCCAAAAGGGCTTCCCGGCCCGTCCTGGTTGTTCATGGAGCGCCGTGCCGGCTCTGGCGGCCCGGCTGGTGGCAGTGGTGGTCATCTTTGATCCCTCTCCTGTGAGGTAGCTAACAATTGGCCGTTACTCTACGCGCGTCACAACGTGAGATGCAAGATTTTCTTTGAAATATCAGGGTTAAAAGTCTGATCGGATGAATGTCTTGACGCGCGTAGATTTTGTGCCCATACTTTTTCCCATGACTTCTTCAATTGGAATCGTTGGTGCAGGACAGTTCTCAGGCGTGTTCGCCAAGCTCTTCGCTGCCCACCCCGGAATCTCAGACATCTACTTCACCGACCTCATCAGTGAGCGTGCAGAGTCGCAAGCCAGCAGTGTTGGGGCTGAAGGGACTTTCGACAGCTTCGAGGCAATGCTTGAAAGCGACGTCGACGCCGTCGCGATCTTCACCCAGCGCTGGACCCACGGGCCCCTGGTCGTGCAGGCGCTGCGCGCCGGCAAGCACGTCTACTCCGCCGTGCCGATGGCGATCTCCGAAGCGGAGATCGCCGACATCATCGAGGCGGTCCGGGAGACCGGGCTGACCTATATGATGGGTGAGACAAGCTACTACAACCCGGCAACCGTCTTGGCCCGCAAGAAGAACGCAGAGGGCGCCTTCGGCCGGATCTTCTACGCCGAGGGCGACTACGTCCACGACATGGACCTCGGCTTCTACGACGCCTACCAGTACAGCGGCGGAGAAAACTGGAAGCGCACGGCCAGCTACCCGCCCATGCTCTACCCCACTCATTCCGTGGGCGGAGTGCTCGGAGCAACCGGCGGTCACGCCGTCAGCGTCAGCTGCGTCGGGGTCAGGGACGAGCGCGGCGACGGCGTCTTCGACCGGGAGGTAAGCATGTTCGCCAACGACTTTTCCAACGCCAGCGCCCTGTTCGAACTCGCCGGCGGCGGGTCCATGCGCATCAACGAGTTCCGCAGGGTGGGCTACCCCTCCCACCTGCGCGAGAGCCGCTTCCGCTACTTCGGCACCGAGGCCAGCATGGAACAGCTCGCCCTGGTCAGCGTCTGGCAGGACAAGCACACCGTCACCGACATCAGTGACCAGCTCGAGACCCAGGCCACCATGGACGCGGATGACCCCATGCTTGCCGACGTCGCCCCCGCGCTGCGCGACGCCTTTATTTCCGGCATGGCCTCCGTGCACGACGCAGGACGCCTGCCGGCAGAGTTCCGCGGCCTGCCCAACGGCCACGAGGGCAGCCACCACTTCCTCGTGGATGACTTCGTCACCGCCATCAACACCGGCACCCTGCCTCCGGTCAACGCCTGGGAAGCGGCCCGCTACACGCTTCCAGGCATCGTTGCCCACCAGTCCGCCCTGCGTGGCGGCGAACGCCTGCCGGTGCCCGACTTCGGCGACGCCCCCGCAGAGCTGCCTCGCCCGGCACTCCACGAATCCGCCAAGTAAACCCCGTTAGCATGGTTGCCATGCCGCACCCCACCTCACACGCCAAGACCGCCACCCGCGACGACGTCGCCCGGCTGGCAGGGGTCAGCCCCGCCGTCGTCAGCTACGTGGTCAACGGCGGGCCCAGGCCCGTGTCCCCGGCGAACGAGGCCAAGGTGCGGCAGGCAATCAAGGCTCTTGGCTACCGGCCCAATCCGGCAGCCCGGGCACTTGCATTGGGTTCCAGCGAGATGCTCGCGATGATCGTCTCCGATGCCATGAATCCGTTCTTCGCCTCGCTCGCCCGTACCGTCGAAAACGCCGCGGCCGAGCGGGGCTACGCCCTCCTGCTGGCGGACTCCCAGGCCTCGCTGCGCACGGAGCGCCGCCTCATCAAGAACTTCGCCGCCCGGAGGGTGGATGGCCTGTTCCTGTGCAGCGTGCTGTTCGAGCCCGATCTGATGGACCTTGAACAGGCAGAGATTCCCGTTGTGCTCCTGAACCACAGCACCGACCTCGCCACGGCAGGCAGTCCCGCCGTCGTGAAGCACGGGGCGGGAGGCCACGACTCCGTTGGAGTGGCCTTCCAGGACGGGGCACGCATGGCGGTCGAGCACCTCATCAGCCACGGGCACGAGAGCATCGGGCTGGTCATGGGCGGCAACGCTGGCGGTGACCTGGACGCACGCGAGGTCGGGTGGCATCAGGGGATCCAGGATGCCGGCCTCATCGCGGGCCCCATCGCCAGGGCACCGTTTACCCGCGAGGGCGGGTACCGTGCCGGGCAGGAGCTGCTGGCCCGCAGCGAGCGTCCGACCGCAGTCTTCGTCAGCTCCGACCAGCAGGCGGTGGGTCTGCTCTGCGCCCTCCACGAGGGTGGCCTGCGCGTACCGGAGGACCTCGCGGTGTTCTCCTTCGACGGCTCGCCCGAATCCGAATACACCTGGCCCCGGCTCAGCACGGTCGCCCAACCCGTAAAAGACCTTGCACAGACCGCCTTGGAGGCCCTCCTGGTCCCCGAGCCCGGAGGGGAAACCCAGACCAAAATCTTCCCCGCCGAGCTGGTACTGCGCGCTTCGTGCGGCTGCCACTGACACAAACACAGCCTCTCCGGCTGCGCTAAAGGCGATCACCTGCCGGTGGAGGGCCGGCATCCCCCAACCATGGGAGAACCCGCTCCTCCGGGCCCGACGTCCGTTCGCAACTGCCCACCGGCGATCGCGTTTCCTTACTGCCCGGAAGTCACCCCGGCAACCGCAGCAGCTGCCACCTACCCCGGCGACCACCGACTACCCATTAAGGCACCCAACGTCATGACTGCCATTCCCGCCCAAGTGGATGACATCTTCAGGCCCGCCATCCACTACACGGCCAAAAACACCTGGCTGAACGACCCGAACGGACTCGTTTACCACGAGGGCATCTACCACCTCTATTACCAGAACAACCCCTTCGGGAACGTATGGGGAAACATGTCCTGGGGCCACGCCACCTCGGTGGACCTGATCAGCTGGGACGAGCAGACCGTGGCCATCCTCTGCGACGCCGAAGAGGACATCTACTCCGGCAGCATCGTCATCGACCAGTACAACACCAGCGGCCTCGGCAACGGGCGGACAGCCCCGCTGGTAGCAATTTACACGAGCGCCTACAAGGACAGCTCAGCCCGCCGGGGCACACAGGCCCAGTCGCTGGCCTGGAGCTCCGACGGCGGCTACACCTGGACGAAGCACCACGGCAACCCCGTCCTCGACAGGAGCTCCGCAGACTTCCGCGATCCGAAGGTATTCCGCTACAACGGGCACCAGGGCAGCTATTGGGTCATGGTGGCCGTCGAAGCCAAGGAGCACACAGTGGTCATCTATAGCTCCGACAACCTTCGGGACTGGCACTACCTCAGCAGCTTCGGACCCGCCAACGCCACCGGCGGCGTCTGGGAATGCCCTGACCTTTTCCCCTTGCCACTGGACGGCGACGAAGAGCAGACCAAGTGGATTCTCACTGTGAACCTCAACCCCGGTGGACCCAATGGCGGGTCAGGCGGTCAATACTTTGTCGGCCACTTCGACGGCGTGGCCTTCACATCCGAAACAACCGTCACCGACGGCAGCAGCCAAACGGCCGGGCTCGACGCCTACCACTGGCTCGATTGGGGACGGGACTACTACGCGGCCGTGTCTTTCGCCAACGCACCCGACGGGCGCCGTCTCATGGTCGGCTGGATGAACAACTGGCAATACGGCGCCGACATCCCGACCTGGCCATGGCGCAGTTCGATGTCACTCGTACGCGAAATGTCCCTGGTCACGGACCAGGGCCAGCCCCGACTGTCCCAACGGGTCGCCGACGAATATCGAACCGGCGACGCACTGTCCGTGATTACCTGGTCGGATCTTGCAATAGATGAAGGAATGCGCCACCTGCACGCCGGGGCACCGGTAGAGATCATAGAGGTGACCTTCATCCCGGGATCCGCAGAGGAATTCGGACTCATCATTCGAGGCAAGGACACCGAGGGCACACGCATCGGCATCTGTCCCTCCGCCAACCGGCTCATCATGGACCGTACGAACTCCGGCAACACGGAATTCCATGACGCCTTTGCCTCCACCGATACGGCACCACTGAAACCGGCCTCCGACGGCTCATACACTCTCACCCTCTTCATCGACCACAGCTCAGTGGAAGTCTTCGCCCAAAGCGGCCAGGTCACCATGACAGGCCTCATATTTCCCGGGCCGGACAGAACCCGCCTGTCGCTCTACGCCACAGGCGGGACCGCCACCGTCCCCAGCCTGAAAGTGACGCGACCCGCAGAGCCACCGGCGCGAACCGCAGAGCCGTTGCGATCCCACCCCCACCGGACAAGCCCGCATGCCGTAGCAGATTCTCCGGGGCATGGTATGGCCGTGGGGGGAATGGCCCCATGACTGAACTGATGCCCCAACCGCGCCATATCGCCAAGCCTGACTGGTACACCACGGACACCCCGGAGACCCTCTCCGCCACAGGCACCGCACTGCGCTGGGGCGTGGTGGCCACCGGCGGCATCGCCCACACCGTCACGGCGGACTTGGCGCTGTTGGAGGATGCCGTGCTTCAGGCAGTCAGCTCCCGCACCCAGGCGAATGCCGAGGAGTTCGCAGCGGAGTTTGGCTTTGTCCGCGCCTACTACGACAGGACCGCGGACGACGGCGGGGCCGGCTATGAGCAGCTCGTCCTGGACCCCGAGGTGGACGTGGTCTACATCGCCACCCCGCATGCCTACCACTACGAGGTGGCCAAGGCGGCCCTCAACGCAGGCAAGCATGTCCTGTGCGAGAAGGCGCTGACCATCAATGCTGCCGAGGCCCGAGCCTTGGTGGAGCTGGCCCGTGAGGGCGGGCTGTTCCTGATGGAGGCAGTCTGGGCCCGTTTCGTGCCCGGCATCCAGCGGGCCCTGGACATCATCGCCTCGGGAGAAATCGGCATCGTGCGCTGGGTCCGTGCGGATCTGGGCTTCCCGGCGCCGGAAGACCTCAGTGCCCGCGTCTGGGCCCCGGCCGACGGCGGTGGCGCGTTGTTGGATGTTACCGTCTACCCGCTGCTCTGGGCCTGGGGTGCGTTGGGTGCCCCCAACGCGGTGCACGCCTCCGGCACTGTGACGGATTTTGGCGTGGACAGCCAGAACGCACTGACGCTGGAGTATGACGGTGGTGCCCAGGCGCAGCTGATGAGCTACCTGTCCTCCTTAGGGCCCCGCACGGCCGTGGTCTCGGGAACCAAGGGCATGATCGAAACTGTGGATTTAGTGAACAATCCCAGGACCATCCGGATCAGCACCGGGTGGGACACCAGCCGCGAGGAATCCTTCGACCAGCCCGGGTCCGGCTACACCTACCAGCTGCGTGAGGTTACCCGCTGCATCCAGGCAGGACAACTGGAAAGCGCCACCATGCCATTGGCTGATTCGGTGGCCATTCTGGAGTTGTTCGACGGCGTTCGCTCCCAGTTGGGTGTGGTGTACGCCAACGATCAGCCGCCGCCGGCTTGAGATCCTGACCACGCCCGCAGGCTCGCACCTGTGAGGTTCGGCCAGCGCGCCGTCGCGCCCGGGTCGACCATCCGCACGGACGTAAAAGCAGCTGAGGCGCTTCGCCCACTTCGGCCTAGGCTAAGCCGAAATTATGTCCGTGTTAGCTCGTCGGCGATGTCGCGTGCATCTGGAAGAGAGCGTGGCCAGATTGTCGAGTTTGGTGACCACAAGGGGTGTCGCCGGAACGTGCCGCGGCCCATCGCGTTGGGCCGTAAGGTCACCTAGTCGCCGTCCACGCTGCCCGCACCCACCCCAAGACGGAGCTTGCAGAACTATTCGGCGTCTCCTGTGCCGCCATCTACCGCGAGTTCCAACGCGCGCAACCAGCCCAATCCCGAAATCTAGCGCCGCGAAAAGGACGCCATTTATCGCTGCGATTCACAATTGGAATCGCACCACACCGTGTTTAGTTCTGTCTGGGGTACACCCCAACCTGACGTCAGCGTCCCCCCCGAGTGCTGTCAGATTGGGGTCCACTTCTTTCTTTCCTGGCAAGGTGACGAGTGGGTCGTAGAACTCAACCTGACACGTGGGGGCGAACGACCTTCTTCCCTTGGAACGCACCGCCATCCTGGGCCCACTTCCGCATTAGCCCTGGCCCCGGGGCCCAGGCAGCTAACCGCCTGACTCACTCGGCGTCCTCGCAGTCGGTTCCCAACAGCGTGGCCACGATGTCTGCTGCGGCAGCCGCGCACATCCGAGCGATGTAGTCTTCCAGGTCTCAGCTAGGGCAGCCCTCACGGCGATAGTTCCCTGACCGGATCCTAACGGCAAGCCATTCCGCTCGAGCATGTCCTTGAGCCGAATGGGCTTGCTTGGGGTACGTCTCCCGCGGATGCCTCCGACCCGACCGGCGCAAGCCACTTCCGCTAGGATCGCTGGCACCGCATCTCCCACGCCTCTCAACGATGCGAACTAGGGGATTTCGATGTTCAAGGACCTCGCAGGAGCCCTGAGTCCGGCCGGCTCGATGTCAGTCGCTGAGCAACTGCAGTTTCGCGGATCATGCATGCCGCGCCGACGGTGGAATCCTCTCCCCCAGATTGCGACTCTCAAGGGCCGCGGCCCAGTGCCGGTCAACAGAATTTCCGCCCGGTCGAAGTGTCATCGGCACATCGAGTACCTTAAAAGTAAACATTACTGGTCACAAACTATTAAGAGGAGATGGGTAGTTGAAATGGCTTTGACCTGCGGGGATGCGCGAAATTGCTCCGAGCTGAACCCATATCATATAGAAGATTTTCTTGCCACTGACCGCGGTGAGATGGGTGGTGCCGGTGGTTTTCATCGCCGTCTCCAGGCTTTCGTCCAAGCCCGTGGTGTCGCCCGTGACCATTCCAGGCAGGAGTCCGGCGGCGTCGCCCTGCAACCACTCGGCGGCGGAACTGAATTGCCTTTTCAATTGGGCGGGACCGTGGGGAACGTCGGCAGGTCCTTGCGTCGGGTGCCTTGCTTCTGGCTTGTTCTGTGTGTCTGGCTTCCGCTGTGAGTCCGGCCGCATGGGTGGGGTGGCGGCGGCAAGAACACCAGCCTCGATTTGTCCTGGCTTTGCAGGCTTCAGTTTTCCGGCTGTTCTTACCTCCTGTCCCGCGACAACCTGCCCCCAGCCTTCCCCTCCGGTCAGCAGAATTCTGGTGCGGGAGCGGATCAGCATGCCGTCGGCCGCGATATCAATCACTTCGGCCGGCACGGCCCACCGTCCCGATCCACGGGAATCCGTGCCTAACTCGCGAGGATCACCCACGATCAACACATGAATGACCACCGAATCGCGCGCCGCTGCAACGTCGGCAACCGGTCCGTCGTCGCGCTGTCCGGCTTGCATTGCGGCGTGGGCGGCCACGGCCGCGCCGAACAAACACGCAACGGCCAACGTGGCAGGAAACGTCCTCAGGCTACGAGGAGCCCTGGCCCGAGTGGCGAGAAGAAGACACGCGGCGAGGGCCAAAGCCACGCACACAACTCCCGTCCAGAGGGAAGGTAGATAGGCGGCCGCAAGGGAGACAGCCCACGTGAGAACGGCAGACGGGGCCAGCCGAAGGTCTACGCGGCCGGGGCTCAGCTTGACTCCGCTCACCCTAGACCGTCACCAAGGGCAGAAGCGATTCCATCATCTTGGGACCAACACCATCCACGGCATCGAGGTCCTCCACGGCAGCGAACGGGCCGTGCTGCTGCCGCCATTCGACAATGCGTTTGGCCAGGACGGGGCCGACCTTGGGCAAGGCGTCGAGCTCCTCGGCCGTCGCGGTATTGAGGTTGACTTTTCCACCGCCAGAAGTCCCGGTTCCCGCGCCACCGGCTGTGGGCGCACCGCCAATTGGCCCCGCAAGCTGTGACGGAACAGCCTCCCCCAGCCGCGGAACATGAATCTTCGCCGAGTCCTCCACGATGGCGGCAAGGTTGAGGCTGTCAAGCTGGGCAGTTGTATCCGCACCACCAGCTGCGGCGATCGCGTCGAATACCCGCGCACCGGCGGGCACCCTGACAATCCCGGGGTTCTTCACGGCACCCGCCACGTGGACTATGAGGAGCTGGGCTCCATCGGGTGATTCCAGGTCCCCATCGACACCGCCATTTCTACTTCCCGCGCCCGCTTCGGGATTTCCTCCCGCATGTGAACTTCGAACGAGGGGCTCAACCATCGGCTGCCCGGACCAGGACTGCCAGAAGAACCAAATCACCAGCAACAAACAAGGCAAAGCCAACAACACGGCTACCCGCCATGGAGTGCGCCACCGAAGCCTCGATGGAGGTCCTGCCTCTTCGGACACCCCTTCGGTGCCTGACTGCTCCCCCACATCGTCCATAGCCGGTCCGGATGTCATCAAGGCCTGCAATGGAAGCAGAGGCTCCGTTTTGTTGACGTGGCCAGGCTGAGCCTCGGCCTCGTGGTCCGTCGGTGACGCAAGACGAGCAACGAATCGGAGCCGGGCGGCACTCGCAGCATCATCCGCGGGTGAGGCTCGGTTCCTACGTGGCATATCCACGAGCCTAGAAGGTCCGAGCCCGCAGCAGCAGCCCGGACCGGTGCTATGTGGACAGGCCCGCCGCAGAGTGCTTGTGGAGGATAAGTGGGCACAGGAGAACGCCCATCTCGGGACTCATAACTGGAAGTAGTGGTTTCTCCGGGGTTTGCGGTGGGGGTCGGTGTGCGGTGGCGGGATGAACCAGGGCACGCCCGCTTGGACCTGGATGTGCCAGTCTTCCTTGTGGATCAGGTGGTGGTGATGGCTGCAGAGCAGCGTCCCGTTCGCGGCGCTCGTGACTCCGCCGCGGGACCAGTACTCGATATGGTGGGCCTCGCACCAAGGGGCCGGCATGGTGCACCCGGGGAAGGCGCAGCCCTTGTCCCGCGCGGTGATGGCCTTGCGGATGTGCGGCGGGAAGATCCGTGAGGCCCGTCCGATGTCCAGGACCTGGCCCTCGCCGCCCAGGACCACGGGGATGATGTCGGGCGGTGGCCGCCCGTGGCGGGCAGGGATCCCGTGGCCAGGGCGAGCTTGCAGGCGCCGACCAGACCGTCCAGGAGCTTCTGCGCCCGCGACCGCCGGTCCGGCGCCCCGGCACTCCCGGACGACTCGCCGGATGAATCGCCGGACGAATCGCCGGGGGAATCGCCGGATGGTCCCCCGGACGAATCGCCGGAAGGCTCCGCGCAGACCTGAGCTGTGCCCTGGGTTGCTGCGCCCTGGGGTGTGCGGGTTCGGGGGTTGGTGGCGGTGTTCATGACCGTGAGCAGGTGTTCGTATTGCTCGGTGGTGGCGAAGATCTCCACATGCGCCAGGCCGTGTTTGGGGCGGCGCAGGAACGCTCCCTGGTGGTGGCGCAGGGATTCTTCGGACGGTTCCGGTCCGTCCTGGTCGATCGCCTCGATCCAGCGCCGGGCCACCCTGGCCAGGAAGTCCTGGTCGTTTTCCTCCGCGGTGCGGGCCAGGGCATGTTCCATCYCCGTGGCCTTCTCCGGGCTGCACAACGGACGCACCTTCGCCACGGCCATCGTGATGATCCCGGCCGAGCGGGACCCGATCACCCCGGACGCCAGCGCCGCGGCCGTTTCCCCGTGCCGGGCAGGGACCGTTTGCCCGGTGA
>NZ_JBFTPW010000010.1:0-155438 GCF_056398685.1 Arthrobacter sp. 01T428
TTATCTACACTCGGAATAGTTGCGCCGTCGCTGGAGTCCTGTGATGACGGGCTTTCAGCCGACCCGAGGACAGCTCCAGAATCTGAGGGACCTGTGTGACGAGCGTCGTTCCTCCGCCCCATCATCTAAGCTTTCATACCTGCTGGTTGGGGCTCTTGTGGTTTCGGCGCTGGCCGGTTGCGGAGCCGCGCCAACTGTCGCGCCGGTGCAGGTGCCAGCTGGTAAGCCGAGCGCCGCGATGGCGGGGCTCGATACCCTTCAGATCAAGGGACGCGCTCCGATGACTGGTTACGCGCGAGCTGAGTTCGGCGACGCGTGGACCGATAGCAGCACTGCGCCATGGTCCGGAAACGGACTTTCAACGAGAGACGATGTTCTCTCCCGCGACCTCACCTCAATTGTGTGCAAGACGCCTGCTCCGAAGAAGGCCGCTCCTCATTGCGTTGTGAACTCCGGGATCTTGGCCGACCCATACACGGGGCGGACGATCCAATTTAAGCGTGGTGAGACGTCGTCGATGGCAGTTCAAATTGACCACGTTTCGGCAGAGGCGGATGCATGGCAAAAGGGGGCGCAGCAGCTCACACGCGAGGAGCGAACCGCGTTCGCTAATGATCCTCTGAATCTCATTGCCGTCGACGGTCCGACAAATCAGCAAAAGGGCGCATCAGATGCGGCATCCTGGTTACCTCCGAACAAGAAGTTCCGGTGTTCGTATGTCGCGCGCCAGGTCGCGGTGAAGGTGAAGTACCACCTGTGGGTCACAGCCGCTGAGAAGAACGCAATGACAAACGTTCTTACTTCGTGCCCTGGTCAACCGCTGCCGACTGCCGCTGACGCGACCCGCCAGCCCTAGCGCCCTGGGCTTCAAGAGGAGAGTCGTGCGAGGATCTAAGTCAGAGCCGATGACTGCTGGCGCACCATTTGGCGGAGCGCGAGCCGTGTCCCTTCGAGTTCGGTTTGGGAATTGTCGAGTTCACGCCGAATGGCCGCGTGGTCCTCGGTGGTCGCCCGAAGGGACGTCTGCAACTGGTTGTTCTCGTCTTCGAGCACGCGGAGGCGTTCTAGTAGCTCACGTTTTTCCATGGTGCTGATTTGGTCGCCCAGGTTGCGCTGGAGCCTTCGGCGGAGGCGTTCACGTTCCTCCCGGAGGTCGCGGATTTCGGCCCTGGCGTCGGCTAACTCGGCGCGAAGCCCACGGATGGTGCGATCGTCGGCTGGCTTAACAGCATCGATCGAGCGAGCGGTGCGCTGCTCGCGCATCGCGTCTTCGATTGCTGCACGGACCACCGGGTTGTTGTAAACAAACCAGGTCGACACACCTGCGCCGCGTTGCACGTCCACGAACGTCACACGCCCTTGGGAGGCAAGTAGACGCTCGATGAACGCGAGGGTGTGAGCCTGTTTCTCCGCCGCGGCGAGCTTGCGTTTCGCGACTAGCCGCTCGGTGCGAGCGGTGACGCTAGATGATGCTGTCATCGGGTCTCCGTTTGAGGGATTCAGCCGGGATCAGGAGAGTCTGCCGGGCTTTCCTGAGGTCGGAACATGCGGACTTTACCGTCTGTTGTTCTGGTTCATCGAGGGCGGCCAGTTGCTCCCGCATGGTGGAGGCGATCCGGTCATAGGACTTGATCTGCTCGTCGAGGTTGTCCAGTACCCAGGTCGCGACGTCGACGGCGAGGGCGATGGCGCGGTCTGCACGAAGTTGGGCAAGTTGCTGCTCGATCGCGGCCAGATACGACGGGTCAGGCCGATAAAAGCCGCATCCGCTGCACTGGAAGCGAATGGGACAGCTCTTTCCTCCGGCCTTGACGTTGCTCGGTTCCGTGCAGTTGCCATATGCCGTGGCAACGCTTGCGCGTTCATAGGCGATTTCGCTAGGGAACGGCGCCGGTGAGCCATGCCTATCGAGTGCCAGTTTGGCGACCAACTCGACGGCTCTCTGCTTCCGGGCCAACGTCACCCGGTAATAGCCCATTGTCGTTTCGATTTCTTTGTGGTCCATCAGGTCGCGAAGTACATCGATCGGTGTTCCGTTGTCCGCATGCCGCTGGGCGTAAGCGTGCCGGAATCCGTACGGATCGATGTTGTCCACGGGGAAGTCTGAAGCCTCCTCCGAGAACCCTGCAGCTGTGGGGAGACCCTCGATCCAGGCTACGAACGCTCTTCGGAACTGATTGGCATTCAGATGAACGCGCCGTGCACGATTCTGGGCGCCCGGCGCCGGAAACAAGTGACCCTCGGAAGCGCTTGGGATGAGCATGGTGGTCAGCCGCGCTGCCCACTTTTCGATGATTTCCGCCGTTGACGAGTCGATGGGCAGCCGTCGGCCGAGACGCCCGGCCTTGCGGTTGTCATAGATCAGTGACGGTTGGCCTTTGGAGTACTCGATGGGCCGATCCGACAACCGTGCGATCTCGCTCGGCCTGCGCCCGGTGTCTCGGAGCAATTGGTAGAAGACGCGATACATTTCGCGAAGATCTTCAGCGGTCCAACCGCTGGGTTGGTATTCCGACGAAGTCCCGAGCAGCTGAATGTGCGCATCAAGATGCGCGATCCACTCCTCTGGGATGGCGCGTCCCGGGCCTTCGTTTGTTTCTGTCCCGCCAATCATGTGGTCCGGGCCGACCGTGAATGTCCCCGGGATGGCGTCCATCAACCCAGCAGAGCGGGCGAAGTCGGTCAGTCGACGCCACCAGCCCAGAATTTTCCGGCGATGGCTGTCGGAATACGGCGTTCCCTTCGGCGACATAGCCGACTTGAATGCCTGACAGATTGCGGTCATGTCGCCAGCGGTCAATTCCGTTGGTTTGTTCCCGTTCGGGCGCCCGGACAGGACGGAACTGGCGATGGCGGCAGACTGAATGTAGCGGTGGCAATCTGTAACGGTGGGCCGTCTTGCACGGAGCACAGCAAGCGCAATGTCGCGGAGCCACCTTTGGCGGATCACGGTGAAATCGAGTTGTCCACTGACCGCAGGGTACGGGTCGTTTGGTCGAGATAGCAGCCCGACGAGCGCGCAGTCCCATATATCTCCAGCGGTGCCGTCGTCACCTTCGAACACGGTGCGCAGACGACGAACACGCTGCTGGATCGCCCGAAGCAGCGCGCGTTGCAGACCCGGAAGACCGGAGTCGGGCGCGTCCAATATCGACTCGATCCCTGCCGGGAGTTTCGTAAGCAGAAGAGCCACTTGTGCTGGTCGGATTGCCTTCCTATGCCGGTCGCCCTCCTGTAATCCGAACAGGACCTCGCTCCTGATGGAAGGTCGCAATCCCCCGAGGATAAACCGCTTGGCTCTGCCAGGTTGCCTTCGGGACCACTCGCCTGCGACGTAGGGTGGAAGGTCCTTGGAGCCGGCTAGTTGCCGCTCCTTGCGGCATCCATCACATATCCTGTTGGTGCCATCGACTACGACTTCGCACCCAGCTCGCATGCAGATTGAGATGTCTGTCCACGGATTGCCGAGCACACCCACGAACGTCCATGTTTCGGGGTTCCACTCGTCCTCCCGCCACACCGGGTCCAAGGACTCTTTCAGGAATTCCTGCCATGACAGGCGAGTAGAGGGGGGCGCGACCGGTAGTTCGAGGGCAACCGCGGTCACTGCAGGCCCCGAGCTGCGTGAACGACGGCAACAGCCTCCCGCATGCGCTCATCCGAAGCGTGCATGTAAATCGCTGTCGAGGAAGGTGAGGCATGGCCGAGGAGCTGCTGGACAACATCGACATCGGTTCCGGCCTCTACCCAGGCAGTGGCCGCGGAATGGCGGAACATGTGGGGAGTCGCACGGAAGCCGCACGCTCGACCGAGGCGAGTGATGACTTTGTAGGCGTTCGAGTAGGTCATCGGCTGGCCACGCTCAGGGCCGCCATAGTTGACGAATAAGTAGGCACTCTGTTCTTCGCCAAAACGCATGTACCTTTCATGTTGATACTCCCGGTAGTCTTCGATGAAGGTGTTCGCTACAGGCAGGTGACGCGGGCGCCGGGACTTCGCAAGTGCATCGTTCTGGTTATCGGTCCGACGTTGGACGTGGAAGTGAGCCCCGGCCACCGCGCATCCGAGTGATCGGGAATTCGGCAGCAGATGCACATCCTCGGTGCGCAACCCCAATGCTTCTCCAATGCGCGGCCCGCCGTCATGTAGCACTTTCAACAGGAAGCGGTCCCGGGCAGTAGCGGTCTTTGCCCGCAACGCTGAAACCTGCTCGTCGCTAAGAACCTCCGGGGGCCGCTCGGTGAGGCTGACCCGCAGTGCGTTGATCCTCGTCCGGCGAAACTGGCCGTTCTCTCCAGCGCCGCGGCGCGGTTGCACCCAGCGGTTCTCGACTAGACGATTCGCCACAGAAGGGTCGATGTGGCCGTCGGCGGAGCAGTAGCGCAGGAACTCCGCCACAGCCGTAAGAGACAGACTCACAGTCGCTGGCGACCGGGGCTTCCCGCCTCTGCCGGGCGCTTCTTGCAGGTGGCGCTTGTATCGCGCCAATTCGAGGATATTTACCTTTCGCCAGTCGACACCATGCTCATCGGTCCAAGTGAGGAAGACCGCCACCGCGCTCAGGTAGGCCTTGATGGTATTCGGGGAGCGCTCTCCTGCGTTGAGGGCTACTACAAAGCCCATCGCTTCCGGGTGGGGGTCGTAGCTTTCACTGTCCACGATGAGACGGGTCTTCCAGCCATCCTGAAGCAACGCCACCTCTACAATCCATGCCATGAAAGGGATCGTTGCTTACCGTCCCTTAGGAGTGTGGGATAACGAAGAGCTACGGCGTGTCGTCCTTTCGTCCCAACAGTGCCTCCTCACCTTCCAGGAGTGTAGATAACCCACGGAGGATTCCTCCCCTGCCGCGGTGGCCGCACCCAAGGAGGAGCGCGAGCCATTTACACCCGCGCAGCTGGCAGATTTGAGAAAGGCCTGGGCCGAGCTCAACCAGGCGGCCGAAGATGCCGGCGTGAACACGTTCCGCGCCTGCACGCGTGACGGGAGCTCTTGGGAGGACGAACCCGAGGCGGTGCGCCGCATGGCGGCCCTGATCAGGGGGCTCCCCGGCGCAGACAAAGCTGCATCCACGGACGGCGACCCGGCCCCGTAGGGATGGGGCTGTTAGGTCAGTGGCCGGTGCACCAGGAAGTCAGCCTGGCGACAGGTTCCTAAGAAACAGGCCGCTCGAGACAAACCCCTCCCTACGGATACAGTGCGGGCACGGGCAGAATCGTGTCGCGGAAATCTCAGAAAGTTTTGGGTGAACCGGCATCTTGAGCACTGTTCCAGTTCCTAGGTTCTCTCGGGGTCCGACGGGACTCCGGCAAGGAACCGACCTCGTTTGTGCAGGTCAGGCGTCGTCGGGCGCCACTCTAGCGTGGGGCCACAGGTGTGGGCCTAGTGATTACACCCGTCGGGGGGTGGCCGGTTAAGCCAAGCCCAGGCCGGAGCCCCCCGCCTGCACCAAAGCCCGACGGCGGCGGAGCGGGCCGCTGGCTACGGCACCAGGATGACTTTGCCCGCCCCGTGGCCGTCCATCAGCAGCCGGTGCGCCGCCGCGGCCTCCGCGAGAGGGAAGGTCTGCTGCACGTGGACGGTGAGCGCTCCGGCCTCCGTCAGCCGGACCAGCTCCAGCCGGGCGGCGTCGCGGATGGCGGCGCCGTTGTCCGCGCCGGGCGCACCGCCAAGCACCTTGATGCCGGCCCCAAATCCGCCGCTGAACCCGGCAATGGTGGCAATCCTGTCCCGGTCCGCCACCAGTTCCAGTGACACGTCCAGGGCCTCGTCCGTGCCCACCAGGTCCAGGGCGGCGTCGACGCCGCCGGGCGCCGCCGCCCGCACGCGGTCCGCCAGCCCGGGCCCGTAGGCCACCGGAATGGCCCCCAGCTCCGCTAGCAATGCGTGGTTCGCCGGACTTGCCGTAGCAACCACTGTGGCACCCCGGCTGGCCGCCAGTTGGATGGCCATGATGCCCACCCCGCCGGCGCCGCCGTGGATGAGCACGGTGTCTCCGGCGCCTACCGCCGTGGCCGCAAGTGCGTGGGTGGCAGTGACGCCGGTGAGCATCAGGCCCGCGGCCTGGTTCCAGTCCAAGGTGGCGGGTTTGGGCAGCACGGCCCCGGCGGGAACCAGAAGTTCCTCGGCGTAGGCCCCCGGCGCGCGGAACACGATGACCTCGTCACCCACGGAGATGCGCCCGGCCGGTCCGACCGCCTCCGGTCCGACGGCGGTGACGGTGCCCGCGGCCTCGGAGCCGATCCGCAGCGGCAGCCGTGCGTCATCGCGCCCGTAGGCGCCGCTGTAGACCTTGAAGTCCACGGGGTTGGTCCCGACGGCGTGGACCCGGAGGCGGACCTCTCCGGGGCCCGGCTCGCCCAGGGTCTCGTTCAAAACGGACAATGCCTCAGTGCCACCGAAGGCGGTGGCTGCCACGTAGCTGGTCATAGCCGCAACAACCCCGTGCAAGGCACCGCTATTCCGTTCCCGGCCCTCTATCGGGGCGGCGGCCGGGTGTACCTGGTCGCCGCGGTGAAATGCACTGTGAGGGGGCGCCAACAGCAACCTAGATTCGGACGGAGCCCGACCTCCTGGCTGCCTCAATAAACAACAGCTTTACGAGACAGCGCGCGCCCGGCCGGCCCAAATGATCAACGCCCCGGAATCACGCGGATGCCGCCAGACGCCGGACGTCTCGCAAAGTCGTCTCACTGCTCATCGCGTCTCGCGGCGTGTTTTGGGTATTTCCGAGACAGGATGATGGGGTGAGACAGCTCGGTTAGATGTCAGTTTCCGAAGTCGTGTGCACGTCAGAAGTCGGCTGCACTGCAGAGCAGGGAACAAACAACTCTGGCGCCTAAGCCCTAGTTGGGCTCATTTGGGGCGCGGGTTCATCTTCCGGAAGTTCCGCTTGCAGCTCCTCCGACGTCGGGGGGTTGGCGCCGGGACGGCGCACTGTGATGGCTGCTGCTTTTGAAGCCATGCGGCCAAGCGATTCCAGCACCGCCGGCGCGAGTCCATCTGTTCCGCGCATCAGGAGTCCGTATATCAAGGCAGCCATGTACGAGTCGCCAGCGCCGATGGTGTCGGCCACTACAGACTTGACCGAGGGAATGATCACCTGCGTGTCTGCCGTTGAAAGGAGGGATCCCTCGGACCCTTTGGTAACCGCCACAAGCCCGGCGCCCAGGCCGAGGATGTGCTTGGCCGTGTCTTCAAGCGACAGTCCTGGATAGAGCCACAATGCGTCCTCGTCGCTGAGTTTGACGACGTCTGTGAGGGGAACGAGATCCTCGAAGATGCCTCTCGCCTCTGACTGACTGCCGAGCAGTGCAGGGCGGATGTTCGGATCATAGGTGACGACACAGTGTTCGTGTGATTGCTCAAGGAGATCCTTTACTGCTGCCGCTCCCGGTGCCAGGAAAGTAGCTATGGATCCGGTGTGAAGGACTTTGGGAAGGATCGCGGGAGCGGTCTGCGGAAGATCCCATGCAATGTCGAAGTCATAGCTGGCTGATCCGTCCGCAGCAAGGACGGCGGTTGCCGTTGCTGTCCCGCCGCGGCCCTTGGATCCGGGCAAGAGATTGACGCTGGCGCTGCGAAGGTGCTTCTCGATAGCGTCGGCCAGATAGTCGTCACCGATTGAGGTCAACAAGGCAGTGCTCACTCCGAGCCGTCCGAGTCCGTATGCGACGTTCGCTGGTGATCCGCCGGGATGCTCGACGGTGCCCGTGGCGGAAATGACGATGTCCACAAGGGCTTCACCGACGACAATGACATCAATGGGTTGAGTGCGGTCATCGGCTTGCTGGGTCATTTGCATAAGTTAACCTTTCGGGAAGTTATCTGGGTCGTGGACAGCATTGAACTCGGACATGCCCGGGCTGTCATTTTCCGAAGTCCTGTGTACGCAATTTTCCGAAGTCGTGCACACTTTTCTGCTGCGGAACAATGGCGGGCGGGGTCGGAGTTCGCGATCGCCGTCGGCGATGGTGAACTGGAACCCGGCGCATCAAGATCAACGAAGCAGGATCTCCTGCCGCGGATATTCCACCGACGCAGAAGGGGCTCATGATCGTCCTGTGATCGACAAGTGCTCAACAACTGCATTTCCTCCAGTTGCATACAAGGACAGGGACGTCAGCGATCCTGTGGAGAAGACGGCGTCCGAGATGACGGTGTTTCCTTCGTCGACAAAGACTTCAATGGAGTTTGAGTCCAGATAGATGCTGGCGTGGAATGATCCCGTGGACAGGTCGATGGGGGCTGTCTCGACAGAAGCGAACCCATCATTGAAGGAGACTTCACCCGCACGTGTG
Organism: Arthrobacter sp. 01T428; assembly: GCF_056398685.1. Taxonomy (NCBI): domain Bacteria; kingdom Bacillati; phylum Actinomycetota; class Actinomycetes; order Micrococcales; family Micrococcaceae; genus Arthrobacter; species Arthrobacter sp. 01T428. The sequence continues at coordinate 8,301 of NZ_JBFTPW010000010.1, forward strand.
CGGTCCAGACGTAGCATCCCCTCCATCGGGTTCAGCGCAAGACGTATCTCACCGTTCCGACCCCGGATCAGCAATCCCATTTCCTTTGCGTCCTGGGTCCGGAATTCAACATTTATGCAATTTGTCCGCTGGAAGACGCCTTCAAACCGCCGTGTGCTGTCCGACAGCCTTATTGGACCATCGTGGATGAACGGGTCGGGTCCCCTGAGGAGTTCATCGACCGCCGCACGTTGGACCAGCCGAGGGCGTCCGTTTCGGGTTGCCAAGGTGATTTCGCGTGGGAGGGACATCTGGCCCCGCCAAGGCGCCGTAGGGGTATTGGCGGCGTAGTCCCAGTTGCTCATCCAGCCGATCATGATGCGCCGGCCGCCGGGTGCATCGTTGAAGGAGACCGCCGCGTAGTAGTCCCGGCCCCAGTCCAGCCAGTCGTACGTTTTCAGGTCTTCCGGGCCCGCCGGGACAGTCGTATCGGACGCGAACGACACTCCGTTGAAGTGCCCGATAAAGTATTGTCCTGCGGAACCGCCGTTGGGACCACCGGGGTTCAGATTGACCGTCAGGACCCATTTGGTGGCGCCGGGGTCCCCGTCCAACGGGAGGGGAAACAGGTCCGGACACTCCCATACTCCGCCGGTGGCGTTGGCCGGGCCGAAGCTGCTGAGGTACTCCCACTGCATCAGGTCGTATGAACGGTAGAAGACAACTTCGCGCTGTTCAGCTTCCACTGCGGCCATGACCCAGTAGGTTCCAATCGTGCCTTCGTACTTGAACACTTTTGGGTCGCGGAAATGCGCGGAGCCCCGTGAGAGTACGGGGTTCCTTCTATATTTGGTCCACGTGTAGCCGCCATCGATGCTGTACGCCAATGATTGTGCCTGCGTTCCGCGGTGTGGCGAGGCCGCCGTGTAGGCGCTCGTGTAGATGGCTACCAAGGGTGGGTGCTCTGCGGTTCCCAGCCGACTGCTGTTCTTCGCATCGAACACAACGCTGCCGGAGAACACTTCCTCATCTTCGTCGCAGAGCAGGGACACCGGGTGCTCGGTCCAGTTCAACAGGTCCGGGGAGGTGGCGTGGCCCCAGGACATGTTTCCCCAATCCGTTCCGTAAGGATTGGCTTGGAAGTACAGGTGGTACAGGCCATTGTGGTGGATCAGGCCGTTCGGATCGTTGATCCACATGCGTTCCGCAGTGAAGTGGTTCAGCGGGCGATCGATAGTCGGTCCCGCCGGGGCTGTGACGGTGGAATTGGATGTCATCGTTTGTTCCCTCTTCCGGCGGCCCGCCGGACGTGGTGGCTCAGAACCGCTGCGCTTCGCGGACAGCGGATGTGATCGTAAGTATGGTCTCGGCCTTTGGCCGCGGCATTCTGGCGTGACGAGGCGCAGCCTGGCGGGGGCGCCGGGGATCGCAGCGCAGTTCGACACTGCGGCCTGGGAGTCTAGCCGGGTGCTCGAAACCTATGCGGGCGAGTGCACAGCCACGGATGCGCGTTCAATGGTGGGGCACGCGATCTTCACTGCGGAGTCGATGGGTGCTTCGTCCAAGCCCAGCAGCATGCGTACTCCTGCCGCTCCGAGTTCGTAGTGGGGCAGTGACACCGTGGACAGCGGAGGCCGAAGGTGGGCTGCGATCACTTCCTGGTTGTCGAATCCGACCACGGCGATGTCGTCAGGGATGGAGAGCCCGTGTTCCCGCAGTCCGTCGTAGAGCCCCATGGCCATGCGGTCGTTGTAGCAGTACACGGCGGTGACGTTGCGTTTGAGCAGCTCTTCGGTGGCGCCGTATCCGCCTTCCTGGTCCGGATAGGCTTCCATGACCAGGTGGGGGTCGAACCGAATTCCGGCAGCCTCCAGTGCTTCTTTGTACCCTTGGAGCCGTCCGTCCTTGGCGGGGGCGGGGATCGTGGCGTTGATGAAGGCGATGCGCCGGTGGCCGCCCCGGAGCAGGATTTCCGTCGCGGACCGCCCACCCTGGGCTTCGTCGGGTACGACAGCGCGGGCCGCCCCGGGCTCGGGAGAAAAGCAGTTGACGAGGACGAAGTCCGCCTCGCGCAGTGTTTCCGGGATGTCGGTGGGCCGGTGGAACCACGTCGAGTACAGGATGCCGCGTACCTTGTATTCCAGCATCATGGCGATCGCGTCCTCTTCCAGGTCGCTGTTGCCTTCGGTGTTGGCGATCAGCAGCGCGTACCCGTGTTTCCAGGCTTCGTCCTGCGCTCCGTGGATGATCTGGCCGGCAAAGGGGGTGGTGGCGACGCCGTCTGCGACCAGCCCGATGAACCGTGAGGTGCCGCTGACCAAGGTCTTGGCCATCGCGTTGGGGCGGTAGCCGAGCTGCCGGATCGCGTCCTTGACGCGTTGACGTGTCCCATCTGCGATGCGGGCGTTTTTCTTCTTGTTGATCACGAGCGAGACCGTGGCAGTGGAGACGCCAGCTGCTTCAGCAACTTCGCGGAGGGTAACCGGTTGGGCGCGGCCTATTCTGACAGGAACGCCGGGGGTGGCCGCGGTGCCTGCATTTTTCTCCTGCGAAATCATCTGTCCTCCATCGGGAGTATATCCGTCTGCCATGGCCGTCATCCCTTCGTCGCCCCGCTTTCCAATCCTTGGATCATGGCCTTGTTCAGGACAAGGAAGACCAGAAGCAAGGGCGTGATGGTGATGCAGACAGCGGCGAACGTTGCGGTCCAGTCGACCTTGCCCATTGCTCCGATGTAGTTCTGCAGCCCCAGTGGGATGGTCTTGAGCCCTTCGGAAAGCACGAAGGTGTTCGCGAAGATGAAGTCGTTCCAGATGAAGATGCTGTTCACCATGACCACCGTCACCACCGTGTTGGTCGAGAGCGGAAGGGTGATCAGCCCGAAGATGCGGTATGGGCCGGCGCCGTCGAGGGAGGCTGCCTCGTAGGTCTCGCGGGGAATGTACTCAAAGAACGACGAGAAGAGGTAGATCGACATGGGAAGGGCGAACCCCGCCAGGGGGATGATCATCGATTGGTAGGTGTCCAGCAGGTTCACGGACGAGTAGTCGATGAACAGCGGCACGAGCGCGATCTGCACCGGCACGATGATGCCGATCAGGAAGAGGCCCCGGACGAATTTGCTGAACCGGAATCCGAGGACCTGCAGGGCATAGGCTGCCATCATCCCGAGCAGGACGATCAGGAGGTTGGCGCCCATCGTGACGATGAAGCTGTTCAGGATGTTCTGGCCGAGGTTGCCGGTCTGGAACGCCCGGGCGTAATTCTCGAACGTCAACGATGTCGGCAGCGCGAACGGATTGCCCGTCGCGAAGTCGTGCTCGTTGCGCAGGCTCGTGAGGAACAGCCAGGCGAGGGGGTAGACCTGGACGATGACGATGAGGACGATCAGGACCTTCGACAGCGTGCGGAAGGCGTTTGGTTTGCGCCGCCGGAGCCGTGGCGGCCGGCTGCTTGGCGGGCCGGTGATCGGCCTGGTAACAGGGGCTGTTGGCGCGGTCATGCGTCGGCCTTTCGTTTGAGCATGAGCAAGATGAATCCGACCGCGACGAGGCACTCGACGACGATGAACACGGAGATGGTGCTGGCGTAGCCGAAGTCGGTGCTCGTGAAGGCGGTTTTGTACATGTAGGTGGTCAGGAGTTCCGAGGACTGTCCCGGGCCGCCGTTGGTCATGAGGTAGGGGATGTCGAATCCGCGCAGGCCGTAGGTTGTGGCCATGATCGTGGTGGTGATCCAGACGGGCCGGATGTAGGGAAAGCGGATTTTGGTGAACATTTGCCATTGGTTGGCGCCGTCCAGGCGCGCTGCTTCTTCAAGTTCCTGCGGGACGGCCAGCAGGGCGGCGTAGATGATGAGCATGTACAGGCCGGTGAACCGCCAGCCTTCGGGCGCCGAAACAGCCGCGAGGACAGTATTGACGTCGGAAAGCCAAGAACGTTCCAGGCCGCCGAGACCGATCCAGCCGAGGACCTGGTTGAGAAGCCCCACCGGGTCGATGGAATAGATGCGCACGAAGAGAAACGCGATGGCCACCGTCGAGATCACGGCCGGCAGGAGGTAGAGGGTCTTGATGATTCCGGCACCGCGGCGCAGCGAGGTCAGGAGACTGGCCACAAACAACGCGCCGCCCAATTGGAGGACGAGGCAGATGGCGAGGTAGCCGAGGGCGTTGAAGAAGGAGTGCCAAAAGACGCTGTCGCCGGTGAGCATGCGCACGTAATTCGCGAAACCCACGAACTCCATGTCGCTGATGCCGTTCCAGGAGAAGAAACTAAGGAACAGCGATTGCAGTATCGGGAACAGCACCGCGACGCCGTAGAGCAGCAGCGGCGGGAGCAGGAAGACCAGGACGGATAGTCGTGATCGGTTGGGAAGCATGGGAGTGCCTTTCGGGTGGGGGGCCCGGGCCCCCCACCGCTTGGGGTTACTTGAAGAACTTCGGAGCGTTTTGCGCGATGGTGTCATCCATCGTTTTTGTGAATTCGGCAGGCTTGATGTTGCCCTGTGCCAAGAGCACGAGCTCTTGTTGCAGCCTGCTGTTCGTGGTCGGGTCAAGCTGCGTGTCCCAAGGCATCGCCAGCTTCGTCCCGAGATCCTGCGCCTGGTCGACCGCCTTCTTGTAGAGCGGTGTCGCGTTGGCGGGAATCGTCGTCTGGACGTTCGTCGTGGGCGAGAGGGCGCCGGTGGCTGCGTACTCGGAGGGGTACTTGGCGAGGGCGAACTTCAGGAAATCCTTCACGAGCGGGTCAAAGGTCTTTGAGTTGACCGCCATGCCGATCCCGGAGGTCGCTACATACTCGTTGGCGGCCGTGGCGGAACCTGGCGCGGCCGGAAGCGTGAAGTAGTCGACGTCGTTACGCACCGCCGGATTCAGCTTGTCGGTCGCGAGGCTGGGCAGCTCCCAGGTGCCGATGTTGTACATGGCAGCCTTGCCGGAGGTGAACAGGTTCTGGGCGTCGGAGTACCCCTGGGACGAGAACCCGTCCTGGAAGCACCCGGCCGCTCCGAGCTGGCTTATCCAGTTGACTGCCTTCTGGCCGGTGGCGTCACTGAACTTCGCCTCACCCTTCTTGAGCTTCTGCACGAAGTCGGGTCCGGCGTCGCGGAAGGGCTGATAGGAGACGTAGCGCTCAAGGGGCCACTGGTCCTGGCCGTCAAGGGCGAGAGGGGTGATGCCGGCCTTGCGCAGGGCCGTGCACATCGCGGGAAGGTCGTCGAGTGACTTCGGCACCGATACCCCGGCCTGCTGGAAGAGTGCCTTGTTGTACCAGAAGTACTCGAGTTCGAATTGGAACGGGATCATGTAGAGGGATCCGTCGTCGAAGCGCTGGTAGTTCAGCGCATTGGGCCGGTAGGTGTCATAGACACCGAGGTCTTTGAGCAGCTTTTCGGCATCGACCATCGTGCCTTTCTTGGCGAGTTGCTGGGCGAACGGGGTCGCGTCCGTGTCGAACAGCTCCGGAAGCTTGTTCGCTGCGGCGAGAGTCTCATACTTCTGGATGTACGAGGGCCGGTCTGGGGTCGTGATCAGGTTGAGGGAGAAGCCCGGATGGGTCTGGGCGTACTCATCGGCGATCTTTTTCATGATGTTGATGACTGCACCGTCAGCGGGCCGGGACAGAAGCCACGAGATTTGCCGTGGTTTGATGTCCCCGGTGGGGTTGACGTTGGAGGGGCTGGCGGCTCCACCTCCGCCGCCGCACGCGGCGAGGGCAAGGGTGGCGACCGTTGCCACGGCTGCAGTTCGAAATAAGTTCTTCATTGAGACAATCTCCTTTGATTGGAACGGAGGTTTGGTGGCGGGCATTTAGTTGTCGGTGCGCTTACGTATCTCAAGTTCAGTGAGAGTGACGGATCCTTCGCCGGCGAAAACGCCGACCCGCCCGGACGGCAAGTTGTAGATCCTGGTGCTGAGGGCGACCTGCCGGTCTAGGACGGCGACGCACAGGTCGCCGTCGACGATGACTTCCAGCGTGTGTTCGCCGGGGGCGAGGTTGCAGGGGCGCTCGAGCTCGATGTCAAACGGAATGTCCCCGGAGACATGCCATTGCGCGTCTCCGGTGATGGTCCGCGGCCATCTGTCGAAGACGAGCCTGCCGCGTTTCGGTTCCAGGCGCAGAACGTAGGACTGGTCCCCGTCCTGGCCTGATCGGAGCAACAGCCCGCATTCGGTGGTGTGGGGGTCGATGTCCAGCACCGCCTTGGCGTAAAACTGGCTGGGCAGTTCTTCTTCGGACACGATGGCGGTGTACCCGTCCGGTACGTCCAGTCGTGCGGGCAGCTCGTTTGGCATGGTTACCGGGACGTCGTCCCAGAAGCTGTCTAGGAGTTCGTCGGCGAAGGAGAATCCCAGTGTTCCGTCGGGGTTCTGGCGTGCTTCCAGGACGGACATCGTGCCGGCCCACTGCCAGGGACCGTCGTCGGTGTTGCCTTCCTTGCTGGCGATCCATCCAAAGAAGAAGCGGCGTCCGTCGCGCTCTGCGGATTTGGATGCGTAGAAGGCGCGGCCGTCGATGCTGTCCAGGTTCGGTACGGTCCACGGGCCGTCGGGGCTCTTGGCGATGCGGTAACGGGTGGTGAACGATTCGGAAAACTCGGAGTACACCATGTACCACCAGTCACCCCAGGAGAAGACGTCTGGGCACTCGTGGGTGATGTAGCGGCGTGGGTCCCAGAATGGGTCGGTGTGCTGCCACGTCATGAGATCACTGGACACGCACTGTGCGATGACGCCGCGACGCCGTTCCGGCCCGGCGGAGTGGCGTGCCGCCAGCAGCATCCTCCACTGGCCCTTGCTTTCATCCCGGAACACGAAGGGATCCCGCCAGTCACCGGACTCGTATCCGGCCGGGGCCCCGAACGTGAGTTCCGGATGCTTTACCCAGCTCTGCATGCCATCGGTGCTCGTGGCGTGCATGACCAGCTGCAGGGGCGCACCGTCCGGGCCGAGGTTGCGGGGGTTCTGGCCGGTATAGAACAGGTGGTGGACGCCGGTGTCGTCGAGGACGATGCTGCCTGTGTACGCGTTGAAGTCCAGATCGGCTTCGCTGCCGTGATGCAGGGAAACGCCGTGGTCCTCAAACCGGGTGAGGTCCTTGGTGGTGACCAGATTCCATGAAGTGCCGGGTTTCGGGTCCGAGCGGTCTTCGTGAAGGTAGAAGAGCCAGAACTCCCCGTCCTTCTCGAAGGGGATGAGATCCCCAACCCATCCATCGGTGGGCTGGAAGAAGACTGAGCGTTTCATCTGCGCTGATGTCCATTCTGCTAAAGCGTTTGATCACTAGTAAATTAGCGTTAATTATTATGCCGGTCAAGCGTTTTAGCAAAGTTTTCTTCAGAAGGGGTTAGGCGTGGATCGCTCCTTCGCCGGCTCTCCTTCGGTCCTACGACATCCGACCTATCGAAGGCGATCGGGGCGATGCCGGACCGGTATGACTAACGCTTGACCAGGGCGAGGCGGTCGAATTTGGGCACGACCATGGTGTCCCCGTCCCGGCAGGCGGCCAGGGCTTCCCTGAGTCCGGGCCGGGCCCGGTTGGCACCGGTAAGGCCCTGGTCCGTGAAGGTCTTCTCGGGTGTCACCCCCAGAGCGACGAGGGCGTTTTTCTGGGCGGTGAGGTCTTGGCCGTTGGTGGAAACGCGCGCATCAGCTTTGCGGTTTACGCGTGTCTCGCGCACTCCAATATGGGGTCTTGGACCGGCGTGAATTGAGGTACTCAGGCCGTGCTGAACCGTGGGCACGGTGTGACCGGCGTTATCAGCGGATAGCTACGCCGCGGACCCTGCACGCTGGATCGCACGGTAAACGGTGGAGCGGGCGACGCCGAAGAGTTCGGCGATCTCCGTCGTGGTGTGCTTGCCGCCCCGGTGGAGGCTCACGAGGTGCACCTCCTGCGTTTTGGAGAGCTTGGGCTGCCGACCTCGAAGCTTGCCTTTGGCCTTCGCAACCGCCATGCCTTCACGGGTCCGGGATCGGATGAGGTCGGATTCGAACTCGGCGACCATGCCTAGGACGTTGAACAGCAGTTTGCCCACAGGGTCGTGCGGATCGTAGATGCTTCCGCCGACATTCAGAGTCACTCCCTTGCGGGTGAGCTCGTCGGCGATGTCCCTCGCGTCCGGAAGCGAGCGGGCGAGGCGGTCGAGCTTGGTCACCACCAGCGTGTCGCCGTCGCGGCACGCAGCCAGGGCCTTACCCAGTCCAGGGCGGTCGCGCTTGGTCCCGGTGAACCCGTGGTCGACGTAGATCGCATCGGCGTCCACACCGGCGGCCGAGAGGGCATTGCGCTGGGCGGTGAGGTCCTGAGAGCTGGTCGAACAACGAGCGTAGCCGATGAGCATACTTTGGACTGTAGCGTATAAGGTACCTTCACCGGGCATTAATTCGGGCAGGTTATACGGGAATCTCGCGAGGGCGGAATCCCGCGGATCTGAACGGGCTCAATGCTGCCGGGGAGGCGTCCGGTGGACGACCCGCTTACGGGCATCAGCATTCGGCGGCGTCCGACGAGATTCGCGTCCGGATCTCCGAGGCTGGGCTTGTCGGCGAAACAGGCTCACAACATGAATTCTGACCGAAGCTTCCATTCCTGCAGGATCTCCTATAGGATTTCCAATAGCATGATGTGGATCACATGGCAGCTTGCAACGGGATACCTTACCGAGCCGAAGGAAAGGAGGCAGTCGATGGATGCACACACCAACACCGCTGCGGCCCTCCTGCCGCGGAACAGTTCGGCTCCCTCTGCGGGTAGACCGGAGGATTACTGATGTCGTCGGTGGCCAGTTCAAAATTCGACGTCGCGGTGGTCGGATCCGGCGGTGCAGGACTTCTGGCTGCGTGTGCGGCCGCTGACTCTGGTTTGAGCGTAATTGTGTTTGAAGCGGATGAGTTGCTTGGCGGTACCACCGCCCTCTCCGGCGGCCAGATGTGGGTTCCATGCTCGGCGCCCATGGATCGTGCCGGATTGATTGATTCGACCGGCGCAGCTCGTTCGTATTTGCAGCGGGTCTCGCTCGGAGCGACGCACGACGAGATTTTAGAGTCGTTTCTGTCTAACGGTCCGGGAATGGTGGAGTACCTCGAAAATGATTTGAACGTCCCGTTGCTCAGTGTCGAGCGTGCCGACTATCATCCGGACTGGCCGGGCGCCGGCTTCGGCAGATCGCTTGAACCATTACCGGTTTCCACCGAAGGCCTCGGCGAATGGCGGGAACGGATGAGGTTATCGCCGGTCCGGCGTCCGGCCACGGGACCGGAATCGAGGCGTGGCATCAGTGGGGAAACCCTGAAACAGCGTGAGGCCGCAGGCATCCGTACCCAGGGCTCCGGTCTCATCGCCGGACTCGTTGGAGCAGCACTGCGGCGCAACGTGCAGCTGACGACGGGGTCCAAGGTGACCTCAGCAGTCCGGCAGGACGCTGACTGGTACTCATTAGGGGTCGACGGCCGTAACTCGACCGAGATCCTGGCACACAACCTGGTTCTTGCGGCTGGCGGTTTTGCACGAAACACCGCTCTTCGCCATGATTTCCTCCCGCTCGTCGATATCGTTCCGACCGGAGCGCCGGGATCGGCTGGCAGCGGGATGATGCTGGGAACCTCGCTCGGCGGGCATCTTTCGGGGATGTCCGAAGCCTGGTGGACCGCGGCCATATCCATTCCGGGAGAGTCGATCGAGGGGGCAGACTTCCACCGCAACGTCGTGCGCGAGCTGGCATATCCGGGTTCCATCCTCGTCAACCGCGCCGGGAAGCGCTTCGTGAATGAAGCGAGCTCCTATAACGACCTGGGAAAGGCGTTCTTCGATTTCGATGCCTCCTCCCACCTATTCCCCAACTCACACTCCTGGCTGATCTTCGACGCACAATTCAAGAACAGCAGGAATATTGCCGGCATTACACCATCCCACGACCCCCCGGAATGGATGATGTCGGCTCCGGACATCGAGACCCTAGCCAGCCGCGCAGGTATTACCCACTCCGGTTTGAGCCTCACCGTTTCGGCGTTCAATACCTATGCAAGGGAAGGAACTGATCCGGAGTTCGGCCGGGGCGCGAATGCCCACGACCGATTCAACGGAGATCCGGAGCACCAACCGAACCCCTGCCTCGGCCCTATCATCGAAGCACCTTTCTTCGCTGTTCCCGTTGGCCTTGGTGCCAATGGGACCAAGGGCGGGCTCGCCGTCGACGCGTATTCGAGGGTCCTGGATAACGGCGGCAACCCTATCGCCGGTCTCTTCGCAGTCGGTGAGAGCGCGGCCGCCCTGATGGGTCCCGGCTACGCCGGTGCCGGGGCTTCACTGGGACCAGCCCTGACAGCGGCCTACACACTTTCCCGCAAGCTAAACCCCCATCCCACAAATCGGCGCCACCATGGTTCCGCCCAGGCCACGAACGCCACCCGTTCCTGACCGGTTACGCCGCCACCCGAAAGGAGACCATTCGTGGCCACTTCCACTAATGCAATTCCGCGCCCCAAGCCACGCATCATTGTTGCCGCTTGCTTTGGGCACGCCGTCGAATGGTTCGAGTTCGGTGCCTACGGGTATCTGGCGACCATCCTCGGAACGCTTTTCTTTCCCAACAGTAATCCGGTGACGTCAGTACTCTCTGCGCTGGCCGTTTTCGGTGTCGCGTTTCTAGCGCGGCCCGTTGGCGCCATTATTTTCGGTCATCTCGGTGACCGTTTCGGGCGGCGCGTCACCCTTTCCACGACCATTCTGATGATGGGTGCGGCAACGGCGTGCATCGGCCTTCTTCCCACCTATTCGACTATTGGAGTGGCCGCGCCAACACTTCTGATCATCCTGCGTCTTCTTCAGGGGCTGTCCGCGGGCGGAGAAACCTCCGGCGCGGCGGCCTTCCTGGCCGAGTCCGCACCTGAAGGTAAGCGTGGTTTATGGACATCCAGCATCCAGGCGATCGGGATCGTTGCCTTTGTGGCCGCCTCGACCCTCGTAGCATTGCTGACCGGAGTGCTGGGACAGACGCAGATGCTGGCCTGGGGTTGGCGTATTACTTTCCTGCTGTCCTTCCCGCTTGCGGTAGCAGGGCTTTACCTGCGGTTCAAGGTCGAAGAGACGCCAGCGTTCAAGGCCGTTGTGGCCAAAGAAGAGGCCGTTCGCCAGCGCGTGCCGATCCGGGAGTTGCTGAGTCTACACAAGAAGGCCTTGCTGCTCCTCATCGCCATCGTCTCCGTCGAAGCAGTCGCATCCTACGTTGCGAAGACGTACGCCTCGACCTATCTCATTACGACCATCGGCTTAAACCCGAGCACGGCGCTGCTGTCCACCTCGGTGACACTGCTCTTCGCGGCCGCACTCGTCCCCTTCTTCGCCGTTCTGAGCGACAGGATCGGCCGCAAACCGCTTCTGCTCGGCGGAACCATCGGGCTTATCATCCTCGCCATACCGGCATTCCTGCTCATCGGTTCAGGCAGCCTGGCGGGGGCCGTCGTCGGCCAGGTCATCGCGATCATCCCCGGCACAGCCATTTCCGTAGCTGTCGTAGTGGCCCAGGCAGAACTGTTCCCGGCACGGGTGAGGTACTCCGGTGCTTCGCTGGGCTACAACGTCGCATACGCCATCTTCGGCGGGTCAGCGCCGTATGTTGCCGCAGCCCTGGTCGCGGCCAGCGGTCTTAAACTGATGCCCGCGTTCTACCTGATCGTCATCGGTCTCCTGGGACTGATCGCGATGGTCCGCCTTCCCGAAACCTACCGGAGGAGCATGATCGACGCGCCGGTGCAGACCGCCACATCGAACACTGCCGCCTGAGCTGACCGGCCCCGTCCTGACCGGTGGGGGCGCGACCGCCCGCGGCGCCCTCCCAACCGATGAAAAGAAAGATAGCCAGCATGAACCGCACTGAGCACCGATTTTCTGACCGCGTAGTCCTCATAACCGGAGCCGCCTCCGGACTCGGGTTCGCCACCGCGCGCCGGTTCGCCGCCGAGGGGGCACACCTGGTCCTTGTCGACTGGGCAGCCGATGCGCTGGAGGCGGCGGTGCGGGAAATCGGGAAGGCCGGAACGAAGGTCATCGGAATCACTGGCGACGTGTCCCAAAGAGAGACCGCAAGGCATGCCGTCTCTGCCGCAGTCGACGCCTTCGGTCGGATCGATGTCCTCTTCAACAACGCCGGTATCGACCCGTTGCCCGCCAAATCCCTCGTAGACACGACCGAGGACCAGTGGGACAGCATCTTCGGAGTCAACCTCAAAAGCGTCTACCTGTTCGTCAGGGAGACCATTCCGGTCATGAAAAAGCACGGCGGGGGCGCCATCGTCAACACCGCGTCCTCGGCCGGAATGAAAGCTTCCCCCCAAGAAGCCGCCTACGGTATCTCAAAGGCAGCGGTCATCGCCCTGACCCGTTCGCTTGCCCGCGACTTCTCAGCCGATGGGATCCGCTCCAACGCGATTTGCCCGGGCTTCCTGGAAGCCATGACCCGGGATCGGCGCGCCGGTGTCCCGGACGACCAGATCCGGGCGCGGTCCGCCAAAGCCAGCCAAATCGTTCCCCTCGGACGGGAAGGCACCTACGAGGAGGTATCCCAGGCGGTGCTCTTCCTCGCCAGCGACGAATCGAGCTATACAAGCGGGGCGGCCCTGCTCATGGATGGTGGCTGGATTGCCTGAGAACCCAGCCCCTTCAGGGGTCCCCGCGCTGACCACGGAAGGGGTCGACGCGCGCACGACGGTGCAGTACCCTGCCCTGGATACACCGGAGGTGATCGTTCTCGGCTCCGCCGGCGGGCCCACCCCCAAACACGGCCGGCGCCCGGTAGCCCATGCACTGACCCTTGCCGGCGAGGTGACCCTGGTCGATTGCGGAAACGGTGTCGTTGGTCAATACGTGGCAGCCGGCCTCGACCTGGCCAGGCTGCGCAGAATCCTCATCAGCCACCACCACATCGACCACGTCGCCGACGTCGCAACCCTCCTGCATCTGGCCTGGTCCCAGCTGGAGGGACCGGTCCACGTCATCGGCCCACCACCGCTGCGGAGGCTTTTTGACCTCCACTACGAAGCCTTCGACCTGGACATCCGGTCCAGGATGGCCGACGAGGGCAGGCCCCACCTGCGGGACCTGGTGAAAGTCACGGAAATTGACCAGGACTGCACACTCGAGGACGGGGAAGCAACCATCACCGCCGTGCTCGTTGATCACGGGCCTATCGAGCATGCCTTCGGCTACCGGATCGACCAAAATGGAACCAGCCTATGTTGCTCCGGGGACACCCGCCCCTCGCCCGCACTGAGCCGGCTGGCAGCCGGGGCCGACCTCCTGATCCATGAGACAACCTACCTGACGAACGCCCGCGATCACTTGCCGGCCGCCCGCGCCGGACATCTCCTGGCCCGGATGCGTGCGGTCCATAGTGATCCGGTCGGAGCCGGACGGGTAGCAGCAGCAGCCCAGGTCGGAGGCCTTCTGCTCAGCCCCGTCGGGGCGTTCGGACCCGTCTCCGATGCAGAAATACTGCGCGAGGCTGCCACCGAATACACCGGCCCCATCTGGGTGGGCCACGACCTTTTACGAATCACGCTTCCACGACGAGGAGACAGCTAGTTCCATGACGATCTACAGCACCGGCGGCGAAGCCGTCGTCAGCAGCCTGAAAGCCCACGGGCTGACCACGATTTTTGGGCTTCCGGGAGTACAGAACGACTGGCTCTACAACGCCTTCTACGATGCGCGGGACGACTTCACCGTCATTCACACCCGCCACGAGCAAGGCGCCGGCTATATGGCCCTGGGCCACACCATGGCAACTGGAAAACCCAGCGTCTGCAACGTCGTCCCCGGCCCCGGGGCGCTGAATGCCGGCGCGTCACTGGCCACCGCGTACGGCCTGAACGCCAAGATGCTGTTCCTGACCGGCCAAATTCCCCAAAAGGCCATCGGGCGCGGACTGGGCACACTGCATGAAGTGCCTGACCAGCCGGGCATGTTGCGTTCCCTGAGCAAACACTACGACCGGATCACCCACCCCGCCGAAGCCGGAACGAAGATCGCCGCCGCCGTCCGGGCGATGAACACCGACCGCCCCCGCCCGGCCACCCTGGAAGTACCCATGGACGTCCTCCAGCTCCGGGCACCGGTACCGGAGGCGGGTGTCCCGGCAGAACCGACACCCGACGTCATCGACACTGAGGGCCTGGACAAGGCGTTAGCCGTACTGGCCAGCGCCAAAAGACCAATGATTTTTGTCGCCAACGGTGCCCAGAATGTTTCCGTCGAAGTTACCCGACTTGCCGAAATCCTCCAGGCACCCGTGGTCGGATACCGGACTGGACGAGGCATCGTCGACAGCCGACACCCTTTAAGCTGCTTCCTGCCCGAGGCCAAGCCGCTCTGGGCCGACACCGACGTCATCATCGCTCTGGGCGCCAGCGCTCGATCAGCTCTGCAGGGATGGGGGAAAGGTGGCCGGACCCTGATCCGGATCGACGTGGACCAGACCGTCCACGAACGGTACGGCCAACCCGAAGTGGCCATCACGGGCCGGCTCGAATCCCACCTCCCGCTGCTTATTGAAGCGCTGGAAAAGAAGGGTGTCCGCGGGGATGACCTCACCGAGGTCATGAGGGACATTCATTCGGCCTGGAAAGAACGCAGTGCCGTACTCGACCAGCAAAGAAGCTTTCTCAATGTCATCCGCGAGGGATTGGGGGAGGATGGCATCTTCGTCGACGAACTGACCCAGATCGGATTCGCCAGCCGGATCCTGCTGCCTGTCTACAAACCGCGCACCTTCATCTCCACCGGATATATGGGGACCCTGGGCTACGGGTTCCCCACCGCGCTGGGCGCCAAGGTAGCCAAACCGCAGACCCGCGTCCTCTCCGTCACCGGTGACGGCGGCTTCATGTTCGCGGCAACCGAACTTGCCACCGCAGTCCAGCACAACATAGGCTTGGTCACCGTCCTTTTCAACAACAACCAATATGGCAACGTCCAACAGATGCAACGGGACCTCTATGGCGGGAAAGTCATCGCCACAGACCTGCGCAACCCCAATTTCGAAGCATTCGTCACCTCCTTCGGCGCCGTCTACAGTCGGGCCACCTCGCCGGCCGAACTCGCCCCGGCCCTCGAGTCGGCCTTCCGCTCCGGAAAACCGACCGTGATCGAAGTCCCCGTCGGAGACATGGTCAGCGTGGATCAGTTCCGGTGAAATCCATGCCGAGAACCGCCCCCGTCCCGTACCTCCAGGAACTATGGGACCGGCTGCCCACCCTTCAGTGCGTCGTGGTCGTCGGGCTTCCAGGCACCGGGAAAAGCCTGCTCGTCCGGGAACTTGCCCGGGCCGCGGCCGAAGCCGGACGCCGCAACGCATTGCTGCAATGGGACGTGTGCCGGGAATCCTGGGACACCCACCCGGCAGCTTTGACCAAATACCCGGAAATCGACGGGGTCACCCACAAGGCCATTCGGGTCGCTATGGGGGCCTGGCTCCGGTCCGCCGTCGGAAACTGGTTCGCCACCCACGAACCGGGGACGGACCTCCTTGTCGTCGAAGCACCGCATATCGGCGGACGGTTCTCCGAACTCGCCCACGTCATCCAGGACGACGCCGAGCCACACTTACAGGGAGCGGGGGTCCTGTTCGTGGTAGTCGCCCCCAACAGGGAACTTCAGCTGACGCTGCGAAATCAGCGGGCTACAGACCTGCAGAAGAACGGCGACGGCTATGAGCACAAGAACGCATCCCCTGACCTGCTCGATGAGCTAACCGAGGAACTGCGCGGGCCGGCCCGCGACCTGGGCCTAAGCCAAAGTGACAGGCCCGGCTATGACCCGGAACTCTACGCAACCCTCATGCAGCATGTTCTGCGGCACCGGCGCACTCTCGTCGTCCGGCCCGACCGACTTTTCGACGTCACGGGTTCCGTTTACACCCTGGCCACCAACACGGAACGGCTCTGGCCCGTCGAAGCGCAGGTCAACCGATCCCTGGCCTACGCCGATTCGCTGACCGGGACAGAGCTTGAAAAACACGTTGGCGACTGGTTCAGAACCTGAAATTCCGTCTCCGGCGGGGAGGCGTGGGTGAGCGTCCGTGGTTCGCTCCCCACGCCCCTTCTGCTCTCCGGCACTACAAACTAAGCCACGGCGCGGGCGTTCAGTTTCTCCTGCACACGCCGTACCAGCACCAGCGTGTGGTCCCGGCAGATCTCTTCCAGTGCCGAATCGGCCTGACCGCGCTCCAAGGCCTCCAGGATCCGGGCGTGCGCCTCTATGGTCTCCTTGCCGGCCGATAAGCCAAGGGTCTGGATAATGATCCCGCGCTCCCGGGCAAAGACCAGACTGCTGACGGTGTCAGCCCACTGCGAAAGCCGGTTGACCTCCTCGACCAAACGACGGTTGGGACAGTGGCGATAGATGAGGCCGTGGAAGGTCCGATTCAGTATCGACCACTCGTCGAAGTCATAGCCGTCCAGGGCCACCTGCAACTGTTCGTTGGTTTGCCGAAGGGCGACCAGGTCCGCTTCGGTCAGACAGGGCGCGGCCGCACGTGTAGCGTACGCCTCCATGACGGCTTTCATTTCCATGAGATTGAACCAGTCCTCCTTGGAGAGCTGGACAATGGAGGGACCGGAATTCGCCCCGTACTCAACGAGCCCCTCCGCTTCCAAGCGACGCAGCGCCTCCCTGATCGGCGCCTGGCTGACCCCGATCTCCTTGGTCAGGGAATCGATCACGAGGCGTTGGCCCGCCGAGTACTCAGAGTTGACGATGCGCTCGCGCAGGATCTGGTGTGCAAACTCAACCTTCGATGGAGCCACCGATGTCGTCATGTTTCCCTCTCTTTGCCGTGCTTCCACCCCACGGCAGGCTAAGGCCGGAAGGAGGCAGAGGGCGCAGCCCGTTGCCGTATAGCTAATCCTATGGGATCCCGGCCTTGTGGTGCGACGCCAGAAGCCTAAAGCCCTCCCGGAGACGGGGATGGTGGGCGAACCCGTCAGCTGGGTTCGCATCACTCAGAGCCCCTTTGGCCGGGATTCGACAACTCGACCCAGCGCTTCAAGCGTTTCGCCCACCTGTTCCGGCGTGCCGACCGTGATGCGGATGCCTTCCGGATCACCCATCGCGTTACCGGGGCGGACGATGATTCCTTCTTCTTCAAGGGCCTTGGTGAAGCTTTTGGCATCTCCGACGCGTACATAGACGAAGTTCGCATGGGATTCCAGCGGGTTGAAGCCCAGGGTCCGCAATCCGTCGCCCAGCCTGTCCCGGCCGTGCCGGTTCAGGTCCACACGGCGGCCCAGCTCTGCCTCGTCCTGGAGACTGGAGAGCGCCGCTGCCTGAGCGACGCTGGACACTTCATAATTGCTCTGGACTTTGAGGATAGCGGCGATAATTTCTTCGGATCCGGCGAGGTAGGCCACCCGCAGGCCAGCAAGGCCATAAGCTTTGGAAAAGGTGCGAAGTGTAACGAGATTGCGGCGGCGGAATGCCGTGTCGGCAATCGTGTCGGGATAGCCTGCGAAGTCCGCGTATTCGAAGTAGGCCTCGTCAATGACTATTGTCACCCTCTCGGGGACGGCCCCGACAAAAGCCAGCAGTTCGTCCCGGGTGGTGATGGCCCCGGTCGGGTTGTTGGGGTTGCAGACGTAGACGATGCGGGTCTGTTCATTGATCAAGGCCAACATCGCGTCGAGATCATAGCTTCCGTCTCTCCGCACAGGCGCGCTCAGGGTGGAAGCGCCCTGCTTGCGGGCATCCAAAGCGTACGCATGGAACGTCGGTGAGCATATGACAATATTTGTCCCCTCGTCCAAAAGGGCCACGGAGAGGTGATGGATCAGACCAATGCCGCCCGCCCCGACAGCCACGGATTCCATGTTCAAGCCAAGCTTGGCGGCCAAAGACCTGCGCAGTGTCCGGAAACCGGACTCCGGGTAAAGATTCGCCCGTTCCATCTGAGCGTTCGCCGCCACGATGGCAGACGGAAAGGGGCCATACGGGCCCTCATTTGCAGCCAGGCCCAGCAGCTGACGCTTTTGGAGGCCGTCAGCGGAAGCATCCCGAACACTGCGCCCCGCACTATAAGGCGGCAGGTCCTCTATGCTGGTCCGGATCCGCGGCCCGGTGCCCATTTCAGAAAGTGCTGTGTGCGCCTTCACTATTCCCTCACTGTCCTATAGAGTTTCCTATATGATCTTAGCGAAGGATCCGGAGAACAACAATGCTTGATACTGCAAACCTCAGCGGCTTTTTCGCCGGCGGCCGGTGGATCCCCTCCACGGGGACCGAGCGTCTCGGCGTTTACAACCCGGCAAACGGCCAACTTACCGGCGAACTGGCTTCAGCCAGCAGGAACGATGTCGACCATGCCTGCCAAGCCGCCCTGGAGGCCTTTCCCCGCTGGAGCAGGACAGACCCCCAGGAAAGGGCCATCCTGATCAACAGGATTGCCGAGGGTCTTGACGCCCGAGCGGAAGAGCTTGCAGACGGCATCACCGCCGAAGTCGGAACACCGCGGCACAAATGCGTTCAGATGCAGATAACCCCGGCCATCGGTGCCTTTGCCGGCGCCGCCCGACTTGGACCCGACATCCTGCGGGATGCGCAGTTGGATGCAACGGTGGTACGTCCCGTTCCGGTGGGCGTAGTGGCCTGCATCACGCCCTGGAACTATCCCCTGTACCAAATAGCGACCAAAGTAGCAGCGGCTCTCATGGCAGGATGCACCGTCGTCCTCAAGCCCAGTGAGGTGGCGCCCTCCAGCGTAATGGTACTGGCCGACGTCGTGGCGAAGGCAGGAATTCCCGCCGGTGTCTTCAACGTAGTTTTCGGAGACGGCCCCAACACAGGTGAAGCCCTCATCAGCCACCCTGCCATTGACTTCGTTTCGTTTACCGGATCCACACGAGCCGGAGGACGGGTCGCGGGAATCGCTGGCCAGCACATCAAGCAGGTATCCCTGGAACTGGGCGGCAAATCTGCCAGCCTCGTCCTTCCCGACGCGGACCTGAACCTGGCCATATCCAAAACGTTGGACAAATGCTTCCAAAATTCCGGACAAACCTGTGCCGCCCTGACCCGGCTGCTCATCCCCGCCAGCCGTATCGACGAAGTGACAGTGTTACTGAAAAACCAGGTCGCATTGTTCCCGACCGGTAATCCCGCGGAGAGGCAAAGCGTCCTGGGCCCCCTGGCAACGTCCGATCAACGGGACAAGGTCCTCGGACTCACCTCAGCCGCCCGCGGAGCAGGTGCTGTGCTGCTCGCGGCCGGGGCCGTATCCGGGCCGGCAGGCGGATACTACGTGCCTGCGCAGGCTTACCTCACCGACGCCGACGACAGGTTGGCCCAGGAAGAGGTCTTCGGTCCCGTCCTTGCCGTTGTCCCTTACGCCGACATCGACGACGCCATACGCATCGCCAACAACTCTCCGTACGGGCTCAGCGGCGCGGTTTGGGGGCTCAAGCGGGAGGAAGCCGGACGTGTCGCGGCAAGCATCCGAACCGGAAGCGTTTCCATCAACGGCGCCCCCACTCATCCGGACGCACCCTTCGGCGGCTTCCGGATGTCCGGGTTTGGACGCGAACGCGGGCCACGCGGCATCGAAGAATTCACGACAACACAGTCCGTTCACTTCTAACCGGAGGCATAAAACTGACGACGGACGGTCAGAACCCATCCTCGTCGAGGGCGTCCCGGTAAAGGATCCCTCAACGGACATCTTGCAAGCCACATTGGCACGTCGATCGAATCCCACCTGGCCCTCGACGAGTACGCATTTACGAAAGTAGGCTCAGGCCAAACGCCTTGTCAGCGTTTTGTGCTTCGGGGAAGAAGATGACGATGAGCGGTATTGACGATCTCATGGCGGAGTCCAATGACCGCTGGGCAGACGCGACGAGAAGAGCCCAGGGCGTCGAGGACAATGGCCTGGGTGAGCCCGTGAAAACCTATTACACCCGCTATTTCCCTGCCGGATTCTTCATCCTGGTCGCGGCCGGGACCATCGGCGGAACCCTGGCTTTCCCGGGCTCACCGGAGAGGTGGCCGACCTTCCTGACCTTCGGGATTCTCCTTGGATTTCTCGGCGCCCTGATTGGGGGCTTGGTCTACAACGCGAAGAAAGTGGTACCTGCAGCAAAGTTGGGGAAGATCGATGTGTTGCTTTCCCTGGAAAACGAGGAAAAGAAGCAGGTCCGTCGTCAGATCGCAGAGAAGGCACCCATCGATCCGGAACATCTTTCGGTCACCCGGGCCGCCGCGGTGCAATTACGTAAGGGCCTCGCCACGCAGCTGCTCCTGGCGCCGTTGTATCCGCTTATCTTCATTCCCCAAGTCATGAACTTAGCTCTCCGCGGTGACAGTCTGTTCGCTTGGCTGATGGCAATTGGTGTGGGAGTAGTGGTGGCCGGGATAGGGTTTCTCGCCCGTGACTTCCGGCGGGCGGGCCGGTTCCTTACACGCACAGCCGAGCAAACAGCCCCAGGCAACGCGCCGCTTTAATGTTCCAAAAGCGAACGTTGAACGGGACCGATTCGCTGCAGCGTGGGTCCCGGATGAGGATCCCTCAGCGTGCGCCACTGAGCTTCGCGCTGTGGCCAGCAGGGGACGTTTTGATACGCCGGTCGTGTGGTTTCGTGCTGCGCGTGGCGTTCGGCAGAGCCGCGCGTGTTGCATACTGTTCCGATGATGGGACGAACTTGGGCGGGGTTTAGGAAAAAGCGGACACCGCACGAGGTGTGGTCAGACTGGAAGGCTGCGGATGAGGCGGGAGACGCCGGCCTTGCGACAGTTCTGGCCTCCGAGCTGCTGGAGCTGACGCCCGAGTCCTATTACAGCTGGTTTCAGGCCGGTCTGCTGTCCAAGGCCCTTGGCAACTGGCCGGAAAGTCTGGACCGCAACACGCGGGCGCTGAAACTCTTCACTTCGAAGGATGCCGAGGAGTTCAACGGCGCCAATCCTGCTGCCTGGAACATGGGCATCGCATCAACAGCATTGGGTGACTGGTCCAAAGCCAGGGATGCGTGGACCGCCTACGGTCTGGATAGGTTTCAGGCCGAAACCGGGCCCATCGACGTCGACTGCGGCATGGCTCCCGTCCGGCTCAACCCCGACCAGCCCAGCCTCCCTCACCAGGTCCTGTTTTCGGTCGGGAAGACTGAGGTGGTCTGGTGCTGGCGCCGGAGCCCGGCCCATGCAATCATCGCGAGCGTTCCCCTGCCGGAGTCCGGCCATCGTTTCCGAGATAAGGTCCTGCACGACGGCGAACCCAAAGGGACCCGACGGCTCGATGGACAGGAGGTGTCGGTCTTCGACGAGCTGGGACGTCTTGAAGAATCCGGTCTTCCTACATGGCAGGCCCAGATAGTCGGTGCGACCGCCGATGATGTCCAGGCACTGTCGGACCTCCTCGGACAGCGGGGACTCGGACTCGACGATTGGTCCGGGATCCGGCTGATGTGCTCGAAATGTTCGCACGGCGCACCCGAGGACGGACACGACCACATCCACACCACGTCGGAGGATGCGATACGACTTGGACTCGCCGGCCACGAAGCAGACCTCGGCGGAGTTATAGACGCATGGCTGGCCGGCAGGCACGGAATCGACGTGCTGAACCTCGACCTGCTCTGGTAGTCCCCACCATTCGGTCAGCCGATTCACAGAGCTCGGCCCCGCTTCCGGATTTTTCGGCGGCTGCGGCGGTGCGACAGCCTCTGTGTGCTCCCCTGATGCGGGCGGCACAATCAGCAACGTGCGTTTAGGGATCGCCTTCCGGGCAGTCGTGACACCGCTGCTACATTGGGCAAATGACTGCTGACGTGCAAAACGTGAAGAACGCCCTCGCCTCGATCTCGGACCATTGGCAGCCGCACCGGCTGACCAGCATCAACGACTACGACATCAAGCTCGTGAAACTCCAGGGCGAATTCGTTTGGCACACTCATCCCGATACTGACGAATTGTTCATGGTGATTTCCGGCGAGCTAACAATCCAGCTCCGCGACCGAAATGTGATACTCGGCCCCAACGACGTTTTCGTCGTACCCCGCGGGGTAGAGCACTGCCCCAAGGCAGTAGCAGAAGTCTCAGCTCTCCTCATAGAGCCCAAAGGGACAGTGAATACCGGAGACGCCGGCGGCGACATGACAGCAGAGCTGCAGGAGTTCGACGTCTCGAACGACGTCCGTTGAACCATCGGCTTACGCGCGGCGAGGTGACAGTCAGTGCTGCAATGAAATGCCGCCATTTAGCGCTGAGATTCATACCCTTGAGGTTGTGAACGCGGTAGCCTCGAAACGTGCTCCGCGCGCGGATGCGGCACCAGCCGCAATCGATAGGGTCGGTGTACCGTCAGGAACAAGTCCCCACGGCGCCGGACATCACGTACCAGACTCTTCGTCGCACCCAGGGGAGACTCAGCGACTTGTTTGAGGAGAGATGACAACAGTGGGAATCACCCCAGGCGCCCTGGTCGCAGTCTTTGTCACCCTGTTCGTGGTCTTTGTCGCGCTGTACGTCATCCGCCGAAGGAAGTGATCACTCGGCGGCCAAGCCCCTCAGCCCGCGTTCACAACCTCACGGGGAAGAACAGCTAAGGAAGCTGATTATCCGGGAATTCACTACCGACACTTTGACCACGATAGCGGGGTCCGCGCTGTCGTGGTCGTAATCGCTGCGAACTCGTTCTCTTTCTGTGCTCGATGGAGCGTTGAGTGCCCGCCGATCCTTAAGCGGACACCCGCACTTCTTTGATGGGACATTTTGGCTGATTGGTGGAATCTCGAGATTGACATGCTCCACGTGCTCGATTGAGAGGTAGCCCATGGATGAAGCAGATCGCATCCGGAATCGATCACTTGAGCTTGGGCGCACGCATGAACGCGCGGGAGACATCGCGTTGGCCGCCGCGTTGACGTTCCACTCATCGGCGATGAACGGGGGTGTGCTAGATGCTGTGGAACGCCGAACAACAGAGTTGCTTCAGGCGGCTCAGGCCGCGTTTGTCCGGCTGGGCCTTGAACCGGCGGCCAAGATCATCGCAGACGTGCGAACCGAAATCGATGCCGGCGCACTAGACGACGACGAACGGGCCGAGCAGCTCGAGCGGTCAGCCGACGAAAGATACAACAGCCTTCTCCCATCGGACGCTGCCTTGGAATCAGCATTTCGGGTGCGGCTCGTCGAATTGCCCGAGGCTTTCTCGCCGGCGTGACTCACCATGGTCAAGATGGGTTAGGCGGTTGTGTCGAGGCGTCTCGCACGCGGATCGGCTAACGGGCGGTCGAAGAAAAGGTCGAACTGGCCACGAACGCTTCCTGAGCCGGTCCGCGCGTTCTACGGTTACCGTATGGCTCGAATGACACCGCAGGAAGCAACGGCCGTGAATATATTGCTGGGGTACTTCGCCGGCAGGCCCGAGTTACCACCGGCGGAAATTGTGCGGTCCCTCGAGATCCTCGCAAATCGGGCCCACAACCGGCTGCAGGGTGGCTGGGACGAGTTCGCGGTGCGTCGCCAATGGCCATACGCCTATGAAGAAGACGTCCAGGCGCAAGAAGGCGCAGACGAGCCTTCCGAAGACTGAACTTGAGAGTCAGGGTCATCGCCGGGTACTTCTCCTGGAGCGGCGCGAAGCGCCCGGGAAATTGGCGTTTCGTGTTGCTACCGTCCGAAGCCCCTGCCGGCCTGGGGCTCGCCTCTGTGCTGCGGTGGGCGGGTTGTTGAGGCGGCGCGGACGGCGGCCAGGGTTTCGCTGTCCACGAGCGGCCCGTCAGGCTTTGCCCGGCCCTTCGTTGTTTCCAGTTTGGGGCCGGCGTCCTTGTCGGCTACCCGGTACACGAGGTATTCGCTGACGCATCCGTAGTCGATGGCCACGGCGGCGGCGTTGGCCGCGCAGATGGATTCCTGTGCATCGGGCGTGGTGAAGAGCGAGGCCGGGAAGGACTGCGGAACCCACCGGCCTCCAAGCTCGGCGTCACGGCCGGTGGCCGTGCCGTTCCCGGCCTCAAGGTAGCCGCGTTCCCACCGCCCCAGGGTGCGGGCCTCGCTGACCGCCCGGGTGGTCTCGACGTCGGCCACCTTCACGTCGTAGCCGGCGGCCTGCAAAGCGTCCAGCTGCGCACGGGCGTTCTTCTCACCTGAGAGCGTGCCGTCAATGATGATGTTGTCCCCCCGGTCAAGGGCGTCCCGGATCGCTTTCTTGGCCAGGATGGAGGATTCGTTGTGGACCAGGGCCGCCAACTCGCGCGGGTAGAACTTCTCCCCCGCTGCTTCCAGCTTCCGGACCTCATCCGGAACCAGGTAGCCGTCATAACTGCCGTCGGCAAGGGCCGTCACCAGCAGCTCGTCTTTGAAGTCATCGGGGTTGATGGACAGCCAGTGCCCCGGGCCCGTCCGGGTCTGCGCGATCAGCGCATCCTGGGCGGTGGACTTCCCCGCCCCCGGGGGGCCGGCGAGGACGATGGCCTTGCGGTTGCGCAGCACTTCCGGATGCGCTGCGACGAAAGCCGTAAGGATCGCGTTGTGCAGGGCCCGTCGTTCCTGGCGCGGCTGCTGCCGTTTGACGTTGAACCATTCCGGGTTCTGGGTTGTCGCGTGCCGGGAATGGGCCGTCAGCGGTCCGCCGTCAGCGCACAGGCGTTCCAGATGGGCACGGTGCGCGGCGGCCCGATCGTCAATAGTCACGCTCTACAGCGTAGTCACGGCAACTCCGGAGCGTCCTCCGCCGCGTCCAGGATGATGTCGTAGGCCTCCCCGTCGATCAGGCCCTTGTCGAAAGCCTCCCCCACCTCTTCGAACGTTCCGGGAGGGTCCGGGGGAAGGATCGCCTTCCACTCCATGGCCAGCTGTTCCGTATGGTCCGGGGCTTTCACATAGGGCCACGCGGACAGCTGGCGGATCATCTCGTCACGGTCGATGTCGCCGGCAGCGTAGCGCTCCGCGATTTCGTAGGGGCTGGCTCCGCTGAACCCTTCCGGGATCGCCTTCACGCCCCTGGATTCAGCCTTCGTCAGCGCCTGGCTGATGGCGGACTGGGTGATATGCAGGGCGCGGGCTATCTCGCGCTGGCCCAATCCCTGCTGCACCGCTTCCCGCAAGGCCCGGATGTAGTCCAGGCGGCCCAGGTCCTCACGGGCCAGCGCGCGGCGGGCCAGGTCAATGGCGTGGTCGGGGCTGGTGATCGTCATATCCGAACCTCCTATATTAGTAAGCTTATCAGGCCTGCCAGAAGCACCTCTTTAGCCACCGCGGGTTATTGTCGGTGGCGGGCTTCTTCTTCTTTGGAGCGGCGCCCGGTGCGGGCGCTCCCCGGCGGCAGCGGTTCCCAGGGTTTGCCATTGTTGTGCCGTCGCTGCAGCCGGCGGACTTCCTTGAGCGTGGCGGCCTCGATCAGCTCCGAGATGGAGGCGTATCCCTCAAGGTGGCCGGCGGCCGCGAACGCCGCCCGGACCTGGCCGGCATCCGCCGTCGCGAAGTACGGGGAAAAGCTCTCGGGTTTGGCCTTGCTCACTCCCCCGCGCCCTTCGTCTCCGGGGAAACCCGCTGGAGCAGGGCGTTGTGGACCTTTTCAAGGGTGGCGGCGCGGACCTCGGCCGTTGACAGTCTGCGTGCCGCGTCCGCGGCCTCCTTGGCGGCGGCCCGCTCGGCCTCCCGGGAATCCTCCAGCTGCTTGCCGATCACGGCAAGCTGGCGCTCCAATGCGCCCCGCTGCGCCTCGAGGCGGGCTATCTCCCCGGCATGGGCGGCCGCGGCAGCATCTTTGTCGGCGGCTGCCTTGTCCAGGTCCGCGACGAGCTCGGCAATCTCCTGGTCCTTGTCTTTGCGTTCCTGTGCCCAGACCGCTTCCACGGCCGTATGCCGTTCAGCGGCCAGAGCGGATGCTTCGGCCCAGCAGACCCCGGCCAGGCGTGCCGCCTGCTCCAGCAGGGCCGCCGGAGTGGCGGCGACCTGCCCGTCCGCGGCCTGTTTTTCCTCGGCCCATTCCTTCAGGTACCGGGTGGCGTCGGCGTTGGACACCCCGGCGGCCGCGCGGACCGTCGACACGGTGGGCCGACGCTCGGCACTGATCTGCTCGGCCGCGGCATACACACGGTCCTTCACGCTCGACGTCATCAAAAGCACCTCTTCGATTCTTGAAAGTAGTAGGAGTAGTAACGATACTACTCCTACTACTACGAATTCTGAAGGTTTAGAACGGCGGTTCGGAGTCCGCGCCGTTGCCCCACCCGCCGGCATTGCTGCCGGGCTGCGTGGCCCACGGGTCATCCTGCGGGAGGGACTGGCCTGTTCCGCTAGGCTGGGTGGTGCCGCCCTGGCTGCCGAAGCCGTTGCCCCCCGGGGCCGCCGCGTTGGGTGCGGTTGACTTTGGCGTTGGCGTAACGCAGGCTCGGGCCGATCTCGTCTACCTCGAGCTCAATGACGGTGCGCTTCTCGCCTTCCTTGGTTTCGTAGGAACGGCTCTTCAGGCGGCCTGAAACGATCACGCGCATGCCCTTGGTGAGGGTTTCGGCGACGTTTTCAGCTGCTTCGCGCCATACCGACGCGCGGAGGAACAGGGTTTCCCCGTCCTTCCACTCATTGGACTGGCGGTCGAACGTGCGCGGGGTCGATGCCACGGTGAAGTTCGCCACCGCGGACCCACTTGTCGCAACTGTAGTGGGTTCATTCTTCCGCCCTTCCCCCTTCAACCCGCTCGATGCCTTCGCCCAAAAGGATCTCAACGGCACTCGGCCCGTAATGAATTTTCCTCAGGATTCCTGAAGAATGTATTGTTTCTCTGACATTCTTTCGTTCTGGCCGAAGTGAGGCGCGCGTGGTTAAGCTTGCGGTCGTTCGCTCTGCCATGGCGAGGCACTCCATGTCTCCGCAGGAGCTGGATGATTTCGAGCAGGAGCTCGTGGACCAGTACGCGCTGGCCATGGCGGCCTCGGGCATCAGCGATGAATACATTTCGCAGGAGCGGTCCGTGGTTTTCGCCTTTCTGCGTCACCTTGGAAACTATCTCTGGACCGCTGAACCGGCCGATGTCGACAGGTTCTTGAGCATGGAGCGAAAGACCAAAGGGCTGGCGAAGAGTACCGTCCACGGCAAAGCTGGAACGATCGCACGGCTTTTCGACTTCCTCGCAAGCCGGTACCAGGGTGAGATCCATCAACTCACGGGCCACGTGGTGACTCAACCCGTTGACGAGTTCAACCGCCCCGCGAAGGCAGACTATGGCGGGATGATCCGTGTACCGCCTTCCGGTGTCGAAGTAGAGACGCTGTTTTCGGGCTGGCGCGAGGCCCTGCCCGAGGCGCGTAAGTACCTGCCAGCGGCAAGGGACTACTTAGCTGCCTCCCTGTGGCGGCGCGTTGGCCTCCGAATCAGCGAAACGGTGATGCTCGATATCCGCGATTGGCGCCCCGACCTGGGCGAACAAGGCAAACTACATGTCCGCTTCGGCAAGGGCAGCATGGGCCGCGGACCAAAGACCAGGATGGTGCCGGCGATCAACGGGGTCGATGGACTACTGAATTGGTGGCTCACGGACGTGCGCCACCAATTCGGTGATGATTGGGAAGATCCCGATGCGCCCCTGTTCCCGAGCGAACGGAGGGACCCGGAACTGGGGCGAAGCCGCAGGGCCGGGGACGACGCACTGAGATCCGGTTTCGCCAAGGTGGTGGGCATATGGCTTCCTCATTGGTCCGGGAGGCTTACTCCCCATGGGATGCGCCATTTCTGTGCCTCGTCGATGTATGAGCGAGGGATGGACCTTAAAGCCATCCAGGATCTGCTCGGACATGAATGGCTGTCCACGACCACCCGCTATATCCACGTCCACGATAATCATGTGGAGAACGCGTGGGCGGTGGCCAATGAACGAGTCGCGCTGCGATGGGAAACGGGAAAGAGGTGAAATAAATGCGTTGGAATCTACGCATGAAATCTGCCGAACGCGGTATCTGGAAATCGACAGAACTGCGACGTCGGCTGGCGGATGCAGGGCTTGAGATCAGCGCCGGGAAAATGTCGGCTCTCTGGACTGGTAATCCGACCTCGATCCGGCTGGATGACCTCGACATCATCTGCCACGTCTTGGACTGTGAACCGAACGAGTTGCTGATCAGGGAGCCGGACGCGGTCGCGTCCCGCCGCCCGCCGCAGGAAAAGATCACAGCCGTTGGCGGCCAGGTCATCACTCCCCGTCTGGGGCGCAACCGCACTCTTCCGCCCGCGTGAGTGCCCCACGGACCTGCCCGCGGTGCTCTGCCCGCCCTGTAGCGACGGCGCAATCCACCTACTGCTACGAGTGCAGGCCAGGCGGCGCCGTTGCGCCCCCACCCTGCCGCAAATGCGGTTCCACTGAGCGGTACTACTCCGGCGGACTTTGCCAGCGATGCCACCGCTATGCACCCCAAGTGATCGACAGCTGCTTAGATTGTCTCGGCTGGGGCGTCACCCGCCACACAAGCTGGATCTGTCAAGGATGCAGAGGTTGGCGGCGCAGATTCACAACCATGAGCCCTTGCTTATCCTGCCGCGAGACGAAGTACGTGAGCCCCGATGGGTTCTGCCGCCTGTGTTGGCGCACCTCAGTCGGCGCCCGTTCCCACGGAAACGGACCCAGCAACCTCGAAATGAACCAACACGGTCAGCAGTTGTACTTCGTCGGCCTGATCTGGCGGCAGCGCCAAATCAAACCCCGACCGGCCGCACCCACCGCGGCCCATCACAAATACCCCGTTGGCCACGAGCAGATGGCGCTGATCCACCTGCCGCGCGATCTCTCACGCCTACCCGTTCATCCGGAGCCGCCCGACCCCGACTTTGTTCTCCTGCTTGACCAAGTTGCTCGGCATCATGCCCGCAAGCACGGATGGAGCAAGACAAGGAACATCACTGCACGCCAAGGGCTTCGAATCCTCGCCTGCATCCAGGACACTCCGGGTTCACCGATCAAGGCCAGCCAAGTAGAACTCTTGGACTCTGCCGTGTTCGCCCATCAACCGATCCTGGACATCCTCGAAGGGGCGGGGCTGTTGCAAGACGATCGATCGCCGTCGATTATGGCGTGGTTCGACACAAAGGTTGCCGACCTTCCGGAACCCATTGCCACGGAACTGCGAGTCTGGTTCGAGATCATGCTTCACGGCAGCTCAAAGGCCCCGCGATCGCGTCCGAGATCGCAGAGCACCATCAAACTACGGATCCGTTCGGCTGTCCCGGCTGCGCGTGCGTGGGCCGATGCGGGCCGCAATTCCTTACGGGAAGTCACACGCGAGGACGTCGATCGCGTCTTGCCCTCCCAGGGAAGCGAACGGGTACTAAGCGGAGCAGCCCTACGATCGCTCTTCCGCACGATGAAAGCAAAGCGCCTCGTCTTCGTTAACCCCACAACGCACACAAGGACAGGGAGTCCTGAAACCCGCATTCCGCTGCCCATCAGCGAAAGCTCGATGCGCGCCGCCCTCGACTCCGACCGCCCGGCCAGGACCGCTTTGGCCACGCTGATCGGCTACCACGCCCTTCGAAGCGAGCAAGTCCGGGCACTACTCCTCACAGACATTCGAGACGGAAAGATTCATCTACCGGACCGCCGAATCCCACTGGCACCGCCCGTTCGCGACAGTCTGTCCGCATGGCTGGACCACCGCACTGCCAACTGGCCAGAAACCATCAACCCACACTTGTTCATCAGCAAACAAAGCGCCGTTCGAACTACCCAAGTCAGCAACGTCTGGGTGATTGAAAACCTCGGGCTGTCACCGCAGGCACTCCGCGCAGACCGGATCCTTTACGAAGCCCAAACGACCAAAGACATCCGCAGGCTCTGTGACCTTTTCGGTCTCAGCGTCAAAGGAGCTGAGCGCTATTTCAGCGGCCTGGATCTGACGCTGTCTTAGCCGCACTCCTGCACCCCTGCATGAAGGATCTAGCCGACATACGGAACTTGGGATTTGTGAAACCTTTTGGACGGAGGCGGCGTACTTAGCGGGATTGTCTCGTGTGTCGGGTGGCTATCCTTGCCCGGCTGGCTCTGCAAGGGCGTCAGGAGGTCCCGGTGATCGTGGTCCAGATGCCGATGGCGCCGGCGACGACCATGATGGCGGTTGTGGACCAGCCGAGGGTGGCGGCAAGTTTTCCGTTGCGGTATTTGCCCATGAGGTCTTTGTCGCGGGAGATGAGCATGGTGACTATGAGGAACGGGGCGGCGGCAATCCCGTTGATGATGGCGCTCAGGATCAGCAGTCCGATGGGGTCGGAGTCGAAGAGGCTGATGATGACCCCGCCGATGGTTCCCACCCCGAGCAGCACGTAGAAGGTGCGTGCCTTGCTGGGGCGACGATCGAAGCCCCACTCCTTGCCGAGCAGGCCGGCCAGTCCGGCGGAGCCCGCGGCGGCCAGAACCGGGACTGCGAGGATCCCGGAACCGACAAAACCGGCTGCGAAGAGGAACTTGGCGGCCGGACCCACGATGGGTTCCAGTGCTTTGGCGGCGTCTGCTGCGGTCTTGACGTCCGTGCCGTTCCTGCCCAGGGTTGCGGCCGTGGCCGCCATGATGGCGAACATGACCAGGACGGAGAAGAACATCCCGGTGAACACGTCCGCGCGGGCGTTGCGGAGCTTGCGGTGAGCGTCGGGCTCGGAGTGCTCGCCCAGCCCGACGGCGTTATCACCTCCGAGGTCTTCTTCCCGGAGCTCCTCGATCCGGTGCGCGCTTTGCCAGAAAAACAAGTAGGGGGAGATCGTGGTGCCCAGGACCGCGACGATCAGGCCCAAGTAATCCAGGCTGAACCGGAACTGAAAGCCAAGGACGCCCTTCGCAACATCGCCCCAGTCGACGTGGGCTACGAAAAGGACCGCCACGTAGGCCAACAGGGCCAGGCAGAGCCATTTGAAGATCTTGGAAATGATCTCGAAACCGCCGGCGATCAGGACGACGGCGATGCCGACTCCAGCGATGGCGCTCCAAAGCTGGGCCGGGCCCGTGCCGAGCAGTTCCATGCCCTGTCCGATCGCCATCAGGTCCGCCGCCGCGTTCAGGGTATTCGCCGCGAGCAGGGCCACGATCAGGATTCCGATCACCACCCGTGGCTTGCGCGAGAACTTCCGGCGGGCCAGCCTGCCCAGGCTGTCCCCGGTGGCCAGGGCGGTGCGGTCGCAGATTTCCTGCACCGCCATCATCATCGGCAACGTGGCAGGAGCCGTCCAGAGCATCCCGTTGGAGAACGTCGCCCCCGCCTGGGCGTAGGTCGCGATTCCCGACGGGTCATCATCGGCCGCGCCCGTGACCAGGCCCGGACCGAGCAAGCCAAGGAATCGCCGGACCGGCGACGCCTTCCTCCCAGAAGAGTCCGGCCCCGATCCGGAAGGATGCTCCCGCCGGTCGTCATCGACCGTGGTCGACAGGGGGTCTGGTTCGGCAGCCTCAACCGAGCTCATTCTTCTCTCCTGCTCTTCATGGACGCTAAACAATAAGCATGCTTACTACCCCCGGTTAGGACCTATCGTAGAGCAAGGATGCTTTCGGTGGGCAACCTCGGGGATTCTTTCGAACCCGCCCTGCGCTACGGGGCATGGAGATCCCGGCCGGCAACCGCAGGCCAAAGCCCCACAGTTGACCATGTCACTCACCACCGGGCAGAGAGTGTGGTTCGGGCAGGCAGGTCCAGTGAATCGCGGACCCCGGCACGATGAAAAGGGGCCGAAAGAGGCACCGAAACCGCTCCCTTGTCGGCTGCGGTGTCGGGTCAGCCGCGCCACACCACCGTGATGGCCTCGCCGGCGGGCACGGCGCTGATGTGCAACGACACATCCAGGCCCTGGGGATCACGGCACGGGTCGCTGCCGGTGTCCGCGATGATTTCCTGGATGAGCTGGTTCAGGGCAAGGGCCATGGCCCGCCCCCAGTCGGCCGGATGGGTGCTCGTGGCCTCCACCGTCACCGAACGGGCGGACCTTGTCGTTACTTCAGGGTCTGTCTGCATGCCGGCTCTCCATCGGGAAACTGCACAGGAAGTGCAGGTCCTCGCCGCGCAGACAGACCTCCGTCAAGGCCGGGTGGGTCATTTTGGTTCGCCGGTTCCGGCGAACGGACCCCCGCACCTTGTCGGCCCTCCGCAGTGGGGTTTGACCCATTTTAGGAACAAAGAGCCGGACCGTCCACGCCGGGGGTATCCATCCGTCCTGGCGGGTGGCCTCTCAAGGGTCCCCCTCTGCCCCCAGGCCCCGGGCGCGGCAGGTTCCGTCGAGACCAGACTGCCTCGGCCCGGGAGCTGGAGCCCGGTACGGTTGGAACAAGTGATGTTCAGAAATGGTGGGCCGCGGTGATCTCGCACTTTCAACAATTCCTCAACGAAGCAACCGTCCGGGATCCCGGGCCGCCTGTCCTGCTGGGCCCGGACAGCTTCTACGGCCTGTACATAAGCTGGTGCCTGATCCACAAGATCAACCCGGTAGCGGTCACCGAGTTCCGGGCCGGCATGCGCCGCTGCGGCATCGACGTCCACCGCAGCGGGCTGGCCATGACCGGGCCTGCCGCGGCCGACTACATCCTGGCCACCGACCCCGACCCCAACTGAACACCCGAACGAAAGAACAACGACGTCGCGACAAGTCCCGATTAGTGTTCCCGGGGCAACAGGCGCAACCGAGCCATGAAGCCCGCTCCTCTTGCAGCCTGTCGCGCATCCGTGAGAGCGGTAGCCGGTGGGGCCGAGTTGCGCCAACTCACCCTCGACGTCGACACCACGAAGCGTCGCTATGGGGCGACACTCCCCTGGGTGCAGTTTTGCCGGGGCGGTCCTGGGGCGAGGCGTGGGGGATTCTCAAGCTTTGTTTGGCGGCGGCGACTTTCCTCGCGGGTGCGCCGGCCCGGTCGCATCTGCCCTGCGGGGATGCCGGGCCATTTCCTTCCGCCGTTGTGCTTGCGCTGCAGCCGACCGAGTTCCCGCAGGGTGGCTGCTTCGACGAGGTCGGTGATCGAGGCATAACCCTCGAGGTAGCCGACCGCGTTGACGGCGGCTCGGATCTGGTCCGTGTCCTCCTCGGTGAAGTACGCGGAAAGGGACTTGGTTTTCTTGGGAATCGGCATTCTTCGCTTCCGACCTTCGACGCTTGTCGCCGGTCTCAGCGCGGGGGTTCCGCCGCTGCGCCCGGCAGACTGCCCCATCGGGCCGGGTTTGCGTCCTTGCCGAACCACGGGTCGTCATCGGCGTAACCACCGGGATTGACAGCCGGATCGTCCGCCGGGCAGACGCTTTCCTGGCCGGCCGAGGTGGACGTCGCCCGGAGGCCGGCCCTGGGCCTGGTAGGAGCGGCTGCCGTGTAGCGGAGGGACACGGCAACCTCGTCGGCCTCGAGCTCCACCACGGTGCGCTTCTCCCCCGCTTTCGTCTCATACGTCCGCGGCTTCAACCTGCCGGAGACAACAACCCTCGAACCCTTGGTCAGGGACGCAGCGACGTTCTCCGCCATATCCCGCCACACAGTGGCACGAAGGAAAAGTGTCTCGCCGTCCCTCCACTCGTTGGAGGCCGAATCGAACGTACGGGGGGGTCGAAGCAATCGTGAAGTTCGCGACCGGAGTGCCTTCAGTTTTCCCGAACCCACGGGAAACTGGCGTAAAGCGGAGTTCGGGGTCGTTGGTCAGATTTCCGATCACTGTGATGGTGGTTTCGCCGGCCATGATGTGGACCTTCCTTGGGACGTTGGTGGGTGTGGATTCGTCGGTTTCAGGGGTGTCTTGCTCGGTGTCGTACCAGGGGGCCGCGGGGTCCGGTTCCACCAGGTAGGGGTCGATGATGGGGACGTTGATGGTTCTGGAGGGGTTGGCTTCTTCTCCGAACCAATCCACGTCAGGGTCGAACCGGCGGGGGGTGAGAGCGAACCTATCATCCCCGCAGGCGCTCATTTGGCTTCAGCCTTTTCGCTGGCGGCTGCGATGGTTCGTTTGTGGTTCACGACTGCCTGGGTGAGTTTGTCCATGCGGGCCCCGGCCCAGTGGTCCTCGTCATCCGCGTTATTCACAATGACTGGCGCCTGGGAATAGCCGAGGTCTTCGGTGATGTACTCGAAGGCCGCCGGCACCTCGGTGATGTCCACGGCGTGGTAAGTGACGCCGTTGCGGTCAAAATGCGCTTTGACCTTGTCGCAGTTCGGGCAGTCCGGCTTGGTGTAGACGGTGTATTCGGCGGGAGCTGAAGCTGGGATTGAAGTCATTTTCAGTACCTGGTTTCGTATCAAATTAGTTGCGTTCGCCTGGGTGACTTTCTACCTCAATTCTACCGTTTTTCATATGAAAAACAAGGAGTTTTTCCCTTATTTTACGGGGATGTTGATGACAAATTTTGTGCGGTCCTTGCCATTACCTGGATCACGAGGGACGGTGATCATCGCCGCCGGTAACTGTGGTAATCACCGCCCCTCAACGACGGAGGGAGCCCCCTGAGCGCATTCATAGCTGGCCATGTTCCAAGGCGGATTAACGTACCTGTCCCTGCCCGCTCCCCCCGCTGTGCTCATCCCGGCTGAAAGAACCCCGCCCGGCTGTTCGCGAGTCGGCGACGGAGGTCTTGTTCTCTTCGCCTCCGGCCTCAACACGCGGACAGTCCGTGCCGATCTCTGTCCTGGCCCGAACGCACGGTCACGAAGGGCGGGGATTGGATGCGATTTAGACTGGCGTCATGGCTGAGAGCGTGCCGCGGTCGTTGCGGCCTCCTGTCGCTTTGGCGTTGGCGAAAGCGGTGGAGGCCATCCCGCCCGCCGGCGCTTTGCCCGGCGAGCTTATCTTTGAGCCCAAGTGGGACGGTTGGCGCGCATATGCCCTGGTTGGAGCAGAAGAGGTGTTGTTGTTTTCGCGGCAAGGCAAAGACCTTTCCCGGTACCTGCCTGAGCTCGTCTCCGCTCTCACCCAGCAGGCGCCTCCGGGCTGTGTGATCGATGGTGAGGCCGTGGTCTGGTCCAAGGGACGGCTGGACTTCGAGGCCCTGCAACGGCGCCTGGTCACTTCCAAGGCAGGCCTCGCCGGGATGGTCAGGGAACTGCCGGCGTCCTATGTGGCGTTCGATCTTCTTGCGGTCGCCGGCCACGACATCAGGGAAGTTGTTTGGTCCCGCCGTCGGGAGCTTTTGGAAGAACTCGCCCGGACCTGGGTTCCGCCGCTGAACCTCTCTCCCGTCACAACAGACAGGGAGCTCGCGGAGCAATGGTTCCGGGACCTGCCCTCCACAGGGGTGGAAGGGTTAATGATCAAGAGCAGCGTCCAGTCCTACATCGGCGGAAAAAGGATCTGGCTGAAGGCCAAACACATTGCGGATCTTGAGGTGGTGTGCGGGGCTGTCATCGGGCCCATCGACCGCCCGACGGAAATCGTGGCGGGACTGCCCATCCATGACGAACTGCGGATTATTGGCCGCGCGCCCCTGAGTCAGGGAGACAGCCGGATCTTGGCGCGTTGGCTCCGACCGGCCGGAGGTCCACATCCTTGGCCGCGAACAGTCAAAGGAACCACGATTGACCGGTTCAACCGCGACGCGTCGCCGGTCGACCTGACGCTCGTTGAGCCGATCGTCGTTGAAGTTGCCGCCGACGCAGCATGGTCGGGCCGAGCCTTCCGCCATGCTTTGCACTTCCGTCGAGTCCGCGCCGAACTGGATCCGGCCAAGGTCGAAGTGCCCGCGAACCTTCCGACAGGCGAATCAGGGTCGTAGTTTGGCCGGAATACCCGCACTTCAACGAATAGATTCGGGATCTGCCCTTGCCCTTCGCCTGGATTATCCCGTCCCGGCTACAACCGTTTGCGGCCACGGCGGCGCCGGTAGGGCAAAGACTTACAGACCACGGGAAACCTGGATGACGGCTCGCCCGGGAGATGGCGGCACGCCGGGTCTTTTCTGTGGATGACCCGTCGCCGGCTGTCCACAGCGGCGTGCGGTTGGGCGCGGGAGGCTGTGGGCAACCCGTGCACAAGCACCCCGGCCTCGAAGAGGCGGGCCCCATGGCTGTCACTCCTGGCTTCTAGGATGGATCTCCGACGTGGGCGAGGGAGAAGGGGAAGCATGGAGGATAACGGGCGGCCGCGGGCCAGCGCCTGGCAGATCGCGGGCGTCTGGATCGCGGCTGCGGCGCTGCTGTTGACGGCGGCACGGGCGGGTCTGGATCTGTGGCATCTGGTCGGACATTGACCGCTGGGCGGCGGGTGTTCCGCGCGGCGGACGCGCTTATGATCAGGTCTTCCTCGTCATGGCACTCGGCGGAGTGGTCCTACCGGGCCTCATCCGGCGACGGTGCGGCGCATCTTCCGGGCGGCGCTGTCCTGATGACGGGCAAAGGGGCGGTGTCGAAAAACCGGTATTCCCCCGCGGGAACGCGGATTGTTCCGGCGGCCTCCGCTTTCTCCCGGATGAAATCGTGGTCGTCCCGGGAGAGGACCACCTGCCCGTGCGGGTCACACGCGATTTCCCCGTGTGCGTCCTTGGTGAACTTGGCCGACATGGCGGGGGGCAGGAGCAGACATGCCGGATTTTCCAGAAGCCATGTCCGGGTCTCGGAATCGAGCCGGTCCCACTCGTCCTTGAGGCTCATGCTCGTGAATACCGCCTTCCTGTCTGGGCTTTCCTGAATGTGAATTCCGTCTAGATTACCGCTGGCGTCAAGCCGATGACAGGACGCCCCTGCACATTCTCGGCGCGCCTTGTTATGTTGGGAGCGTCCCGCCTGGTCTCCCATCAGGCGGGACCTTTCGTTCCCTTGGAGGCGTTCGGCTGCCAAAGGATCGGTGCAACGAAATCCCTCCAGGAGGATCTGCATGTGCGGTCGCTACGCAAACGTCAAGGATTTGAACCAGTTGGGCCTGGAGTTCGGTGCGCAGCTGCGCGCCGGGGTCGGGGAGCCCGCGCCGAATCTGGACGTACGCCCGACGACGCCGGTGCCTTTTCTGCAGGGCCGGCTTGGCGACGACGGGGTTGTGCGCCGGGAGCTGTCGGTTGGCCGCTGGGGCATGATCCCCACCTTCGCCAAGGCTTTTGAATCCAAGTTCGCTACCTTCAATGCCCGCAGCGAGGACGTTATCGACAAGCCGACGTTCAGGGCCTCCGTCCCGCGCTGGCGGGCGGCTGTCCCGGCGGCCAGCTATGCGGAGTGGAAGAAGTCCGGGCCCAAAAGGACGGACCCGAAGCAACGCTACGAGATCGCGCCGGGCGACGGCGGGACCATCGCGTTTGCCGGTCTGTACGCGCCCTGGCGCAACACGGCAGTGGAGGACGAGTCGGACCGGGATGCCTGGCTGTCCTGCACGATCCTGACCATGCCCGCTCCCCCGACGGACACAGACCATCCAGCACTCGCGCAGCTGGGGGCATTGCATGACCGGCTGCCGGTGCCCCTGGCTGCCGGTACGATCGATGCCTGGCTGGATCCCCGGGACAAGGACGGTCTTGGCCTGCTGGACCTGGTGCGCGGTGAGGCGTACGACGTCGCCGCAGACTGGGCCCTCCGGCCCGTCGAGCTCGTCAAAGACGACGACGGGCAGCAACGCCTGGAAACGGTGGCCAATCCCGTCGTCTGAAGCCCCCGTACCGGCCGGAGACTGGTTCGAGTCGGGGCCTGGGCTTACACTCAAATATCGAACATATATTCGATAACTGTTTGAGGGTGGTGGGCCATGCCGTTGACGGTCATGGGCACAGTCGGAACGGTCACCGGGCCGCTCCTCATGGCCCCGCTGACTGTCGAAGCCGGCTTCCCCTCGCCTGGGCAGGACTATTACGACGGGCCTGTTGATCTCACCCGCGAGCTGGTGAAGGACCCTGCCGCGACGTTCTTTGTGCGGGTATCCGGGTCTTCGATGGAGAGTGCCGGGATCAGCGACGGTGACGTGCTGATCGTGGACCGTTCCCTCACCCCGAAGCATGGCGACGTCGTGATTGCCGTGCTCGACGGGGAACTGACCGTGAAGCGGCTGATCATCGATCGGCACGGGGTGATCCTGCGCCCGGAAAACCCGGCCTTCACGGAGACGAGGGTGCCCGAACTGGCACAGCTGGAAGTGTGGGGGGTGGTGAAAATGAGCCTTCACTACCTGGTCGATCACCGCCGGGCGCAAAGTGCATGAACTCGTCGCACACGTGGACATGAACTGCTGCTACGTCTCATGCGAGCGGCTGTTTGATCCCTCATTGGAGGGCCGGGCGGTTCTTGTTCTGTCCAATAATGACGGCTGCGCGGTCAGCCTCAGCCCGGAAGCGAAGGCCCTCGGCATCACCCTGGGGACGCCTTGGTTCCAGATCGCGCCCCGAGCCAAGGAATGGGGACTGATCCAAAAAAGCAGCAACTACGAGCTGTACGCCGACATTTCACGTCGAGTCATGGAGATAATTTCGCGTTATAGCGCTTGGATCGAAGTATATTCGATTGATGAAGCATTCCTTGGACTCGGACCCCGCGGCGCCGAGGGTGATCTGGTGGCTTTCGGCCGCCGGATCAAGGATGAGATCCGGCACTTGGTCGGGGTACCGGTCTGCGTCGGCATCGCGAGAACGAAGACCCTCGCAAAGTTGGCGAACAAGACCGCCAAGAAGCTGCCAGTGTTCGGCGGAGTCTGCGTCTGGGAGGACACCCGCGCGCAGTGGCGTGCGCAGCTGCTCGCGGGCCTGCCCGTATCCGAAGTCTGGGGCATCGCGGGAAGGTTGACGCGCCGTCTGGGGGCGATGGGCATCTTCTCGATCGCGGACCTCGCGGCCGCCGACCCGGTGGCCATCCGCGACAAATTCAATGTCGTCGTGATGAGGACAGTCCTCGAGTTGCAGGGCACACCCTGCATCGACTTCGAAGAGGAAAAGCTTGGCAAGGAACAGCTGATCTTCAGCAGATCCTTCGCGGAGCCGATCACCACCAGGTCAGCCATGCGGCAGGTGCTCTCCGTCTACGCACAGCAAGGATCCGCACGCCTGGAGAAACACCACCAGAAGACCAAGATCCTCACGGCATTCGCGGGGACCAGCGTCTACAACGCCTATGACAAGAGTTTCCCGTCCGTTTTGGTGCCGTTGCCGGCGCCCACGTCGGACCCGGTGGTGCTGGCGAAGGCCGGCCAGCAGCTCCTGCCGAAACTGGCCGAGGGCATGAAATACGTCCGGGCCGGGATCATGCTCACCGCGCTCTCCCCCGCCACCGGGCAGGAGGCGTTCGAACCGTTCCGTTTTGCCCACGAAGACCAGGGCATCAGCTCCCTCATCGAGGAAGTGAACCGCCGGCACGGCCGCGGTCTCGTCGGGCTTGGCTGCGGCGGGCTGCGTCCGGGGCCTTCCTGGCAGATGAAACGGGATTTCCTCTCCCCCAGGGCAACCACGCACTGGGACGAGCTGGCCGTCGTGAAAGCCTCCTGACCGCCCCGCCCTAAGGCAGAATTACACCGTGGAAGTTGAACTGACGATTGAAGGCCCGGACGGCGAGCAGAGCCGCGTCAGCGCCCCCGGCGCCACCTACGATGACGCGCTGGCCAAGGCCACAGAGCTCGTCCCGGAGGGGTACCGGCGGATCGTCATCCGCAAACACCCCGACTGACGCACGAACGGCTTGACCTGAATTCCCAACCTCGCCAGCACCTGGCGTCGCCGAGCGCTTATCGAGACGCCCTTTCAGGAAACAGGAGGAGATCAACAATGTCCGCAACGCTGAAGCTGACGCACAAAACTATCGGAGTGGAAGTCCGCCGCGGCACGTACGACGTTGTGGTCGACGGGAAACATGCCAGGACCCTCGAACTGAACGAGACCATCGACATACCGGTCGAACCCGGGCATCACACCCTGCAAGTCCGCAACGGCCGAAACTCCAGCCGAACCAAGGCCTTCGACGTCGCCGAGGGCGAAATCGCCAGCTTCCGGTGCAGCGGAAAGAGCATCTTGCCGATCTTTCTCTTGTCCTTCGTCGTTCCCAGCCTGGCGCTCTCGCTCAAGCGCGAGTAGACGCAAGCCGCCGAACAGAGCGCCATCGGACCGCCCGCAGGCGCTGATCCGACGAGTAGCGTGAGGCTTATCAACGTGCGAGGGAACTCACCGACGACGGCGCCGAACAGCGCTTCCTGCTCTCGCTGAGGGATTTATGGAAAGACCCCGTGTGGGCGGTGAAGACTTTTTGCCTACATATCCAAGTCGTCCATGTCGAACTCGTCAGCCATGTCGCCGAGTACGAGGTAGTCCCCGGCAGCATCCCGGAACCCGTAGTCAGTCCAGTACCGGCGCAGGGCAACCTTCGCCGCCGCGTGTTCCGGCCTTCCTTCCTCCGAGCCGTCGTCCGTGAGAACCGGCGCCGCCTGAAGGACTACCAAGGCCGTGGCCCGACCGACGGTGTTGAGGATCGCTTTCAGGATCGCGTGGCCGGTCCGGTTGCCGCGGAACCTGGGATCGATCCACAGGGAGGACAGCACCAGCAGGTCCCCGTCCCGATCCATCCCCGCGGCCTCCATCAGGTCCGGCCGCTCCGTGGTGAGCATCTCGGCTACGTTTGCCATCTCCTGGTCGACCGCGTCCAGCGTGAGCAACAGGTTGATCATCCCCGCGTCGGGCACAATACTAAAGCGCGCATCGCCGACATGGACTTCCTCGCCGTCGCCGTCGTCATCGTCGTCCTCCCAGACGGTCCCGCCCACCGAAACGGTCCAGTTCATGGGGTAGTCCTCCGGGTCGTGCTCCGGGCCAGGGACGCCCCGGTACTCACACCGGTAGTCGAAGGTCAGGTACTCGGGATCAATGGCGGCCATGGCGCCCTTCGGGGATGTATGGAGCGTGCACCGGTCACGGGCAGTCTATGTCGGGAACAATCCACGCGGCCCACTAACTGAAAATTCCATGACGGCGATCCGAAAAGACGTCTTTCAATGAACTGAGACATACCGTTTTGCGGGTGGGACCCAAGTACGCCTGAAACCTGCCACGGGCCAAGCCGTTCCAGGGATACGGGGCCGTGGGAACTTCAGATAACACGAACTCAAAGGTCCGGTAAGCCTCTCAAAAACTTCAGATACCGACCGGGAAGCCGGTCCTACGCGCGCATGAATCAGGGGCCGAAGCCTCTGTGGGGATACTGCATTAGTTTCGAAAAGCATGCTCCACTGACGAACGTGACAGGCTTTCAGGCCTACTTGGGCCTCACCCCCATTTGGGAAATGTACCGCGCTAACGCGCACTACGACGAAGCTTCGGACAGCTACAAGGGCGAAGGAGTAGTTGACTACTCCCGGCCATGCAGCGGGACGTCTCGCACTCAACGGGTGAGAAATGAACCTCCACCCAGCGCATTCCAGCTGGCGGGGCGTTTCTGCTACCAGCCACGGCGAGCCAGCCCTGAACCTGCGCACGGACGCAGTGGCCGACCAGTATGTGTGGTGACCGGCCTGCTACGGGTCTGGTGTTAGGCGCCCGTGGCGACTCTGCGGAACAGGTAGATGCCCATTACCTGGCCCTGGTGACTGGTCATGTTCCCGTGCAGGAGGTTGGTAGTTGACGAGTCGGTCTGTAGGAAAACATAGCCGGTGTGCTCGAGATGCCATCCGACCGATTCAATCTGCCCGAGGATGCCTCCAAGTGCACCTCCGAGTCGGATCTTCCCTTTCTGGAACTGATTCACTGGAAGCTCGAGCTGAAAGAAACCATCGCCGTTGCGGTATGCCGCCTCGGCTCTTCCCATCGGGCTGGCTGCGTACGCTGCCTGTGCCTGCTGCTGCTGCTGAGCGCGGGTCTGTTCTTCTCGCGCGGCCTGCTCTGCCAATTTCTGCTGATCTGTCATACCCCAAGCCATCGGATTCCCCTTATTCGTTGTCCTGACCGTGAAAGACTATCCGCTGCCCTGGCCAGAAAACGATGTCTTTGTCTTAGCACGGAGAAGACGTCAGCGAGGCTGAAGCAGGGTAGGTAAGGCGGGGGCCCGTGACAGGTTTCAGGCGTACTTGGGTCCCACCCGTACCTGGGGTGCAGCACAGCGGAAGCGATCCTGATCCCGGGGTTATGCCCATTGTCGTCAGGCGGAGCCCTCCGCACAGCTCAAGGCTGTCCACACTGTGCACAACCCCGGGCCGGTCTGGAATCAACCGGCTGCGGGACTGTCCTGAGGCGGCAGTCGCCCCCCGCTGCACCGGTGAAACAACCCCCGAATATTGTCTTGCAATATCCCCGTTATTGTGAGACAATATTCGTATGGCGATCAG
The DNA here is from genome assembly GCF_056398685.1 of Arthrobacter sp. 01T428. Lineage (NCBI taxonomy): Bacteria > Bacillati > Actinomycetota > Actinomycetes > Micrococcales > Micrococcaceae > Arthrobacter > Arthrobacter sp. 01T428. Next base: position 50,457 of record NZ_JBFTPW010000010.1, read on the forward strand.
GTGGGCGGGCAGCGCAGACAAACATGGAATTGCCCGTGAGGATGCGTTGAATGCGATCCTGAACCAGATCTACCACGTCGAGCAATTCGATGAGCCGCGCGTGGAATCGGGTGCACGTCCGGATCTGTTTATCGGCCCTCCCGGGACCGCCGGATGATTCTCGAAGTCATGGCAGTCATTACACCGCCCGACGACATCCTGGTCTTCCACGTGATGGAGGCGAGGCGGAAGATACTCGACATTGCCGAGAGAGGAGCAACGGAATGAGTGAGAAGAAGACAAAGGGCGGCCAGGACCTGAGCCAGGAGGAACAGGCCCGCTTCCATGCCCTGGGGGAATGGGCGGAGACCGCCGACATCGGCCCTGACGCCCGCATCACCAAGGCGTCCGGGCCAGGTGCCGGACGTGCCCTTCTGGAAGCAGCACTGGGTTCCCCCGAGGCGGTGAAGAGAGCTGTGGGCAAGCCGTCCCTGAGCAGCACGGGAACGTCCCCGTCCCGGACCGTCCGGCTTCCGAAGGACATGGACGCGCAGCTGCTCGCCCGGTCCGAAATGGAGCACCGCAAGCCCAGCGAGATCCTCAGGGAAGCACTGGCCCAATACCTTGCCAAAGCCTCCTGAGGGCAAGGTAGCTGATTGACGGGCACCCTCGAGGTGCCCGCCAGCCCTGACAGCAGGCCGGATCTGATCCGTGCCGGTTCCTGGATGTACGAAGAGGCGGATTTGGAGCTTTTTTAGCTGCCGGTGTTCTTTGTCTCCGGGGAGACGCGCTCCAGCAGGGCGTTGTGGACCTCCTCAAGGGTGGCGGCGCGCACTTCGGCCGTCGCCAATCTGCGTGCCGCGTCCGCGGCCTCTTTGGCAGCGGCCCGCTCGGACTCCCGCGAATCCTCCAGCTGCTTGCCGATCACAGCAAGCTGGCGCTCCAACGCGCCCCGCTGCGCCTCGAGGCGGGCAATGTCCTCGGCATGGGCAGCCGCGGCAGCGTCCTTCTCGGCGCTTGCCTGGTCCAGGTCGGCAACGAGCTCGGCGATTTCCTGGTCCTTGTCTTTTCGTTCCTGCGCCCAGGCTGCCTCGACGGCGGCGTGGCGTTCAGCAGGCAGGGCGGATGCTTCAGCCCAGCAGGCACCGGCCAGGCGGGCCGCCTGCTCCAGGAGAGCCGGCGGCGCAGCTGCGACCTGACCGCCCGCGGTCTGCTTTTCCTCGGTCCATTCCTTCAGGTACCGGGTGGCGTCGGCGTTGCTCACGCCGGCGGCCGCGCGGACCGTCGATACGGTCGGCCGGCGCTCGGCACTGATCTGCTCGGCCGCGGCATAGACGCGGTCTTTCACGCTCAATGTCATCAAAAGCACCTCTTCGATCCGGTCGGTAGTAGTAGGAGTAGTAGGAGTAGTATCAATACTACTCCTACTACTACCAATTCGGCTGGTGTTCAGAGCGCGGTTCGGATGCGGCGCTGCACCCCCAGCACTCGAGCTTCGGCCCCTGCCTTGCCCCTTCGCCTGGATCGTCTCGTCCCCCGTGCTGAAACGGCTGTGGCCACGACGGCGGCTGGACCGGCAGCGCAAGACTTACAGACCATGGGAAACCTGGATGACGGCTCGCTCGGGAGATGGCGGCACGCCGGGTCTTTTCTGTGGATTGCCGTCACCGGCTGTCCACAGCGGCAGGCGGCCGGGGGCGCGAGAGGCTGTGGGCAACGCGTGCACAAGCACCCCGGCCTCGAAGCGGCGGCCGGTTTCACGATGCCCACGGCCAGTTACGGCATCATCCCCATCGAGGAAAGACGCAGCGGATCTGGAGCAACTCATCGCCGCCGCGGACATCGCCTTGTACATGGGCCAAAAGCCTTGGCCGGAACCGCTCAATCATCGGGGCCTCCTACACCTAGCCTTGGGGCAGGACTCATGTGCGGCGGATCCCCGACGTCCACCGTGGCTAATGAGCCGGCTACTCGCTTCCACTACCCGGAAGGTACAAAGTGGCCGCCCCGATCACTCGAAAACTACTTGATCGAAAACTTAGCCAATCTTGAAGAATTCCTTGCGGAGTCCTTGCAGCTTCCTAAAGCTCGACGTGGAAAGTAGAAGTCAACGGACAGCAAAGTCCCGGTCTCACGGGCTTCAAGAAACGGAAAATCATCATGGGTCTCAACCTGAAAACCACCACCGGCAAAGTCATTGCTTCCCTGGCCCTGGTTGGCACTGCTGCCGGCGTGGCAGGACTCGGAACCTACGGTGCCTTCACCTCCAGCACCTCCGCCAGCAACACCGTTGCCTCCGGCACCGTGAACATCGCCCTCGGTACAGCCGGCACCGCCGGGAACCGGCTCAGCGTCGCCGCTTCCGGACTGGTCCCCGGCGACACCGTGCAGCGCACGGCCACCCTGGCCAACGCCACCGGAAACCAGACGCTGTCAGCGATCACACTGACCACCTCGGCCCTGCCGACCACCAAACTGGACACCGACGCGACCAACGGCCTCCAGATGGTGGTCGATAACTGCTCCGTCCCGTGGACCGAGGCCGGCACCGCCCCCGCGTACACCTACACCTGCTCCGGCACCACCACCTCGGTACTGGCTTCCCACGCAGTCACCGGCTCGAACCTCGCCCTGGCCAACCTCAACACCGTCAACGCCGGCCAGACCGACAACCTGCGGGTCACGCTGACACTGCCGGCAACGGCAGACAACACTTTCCAGGGGCTGAGCAGCACGGTCAACTTCAACTTCACCGGCACCCAGCGCACCGCCACCAACAAGTAGCTAAGCAACGCCGATCGATTCGGCACCGGCCCTCCGCCCTCGCACCCAGACATGGACACCCTGACACAGGGACACGAGGCGGAGGGCCACTTACAGGAACGGAGACCCGGCCATGACCGCAACCCTGGTCCGCCACACGGAGCGGGTCTCCCCGGCAGCCGTAACGACGGCGACCCCCGCCACCGACAAGCCCGGCACCGACAAGCCCGGTGCCGGTAAAAACCCGGGAGTCGGGTCCAGGTTTGCCCGGGCCATCGTCAGCGTCATCACGACCACGGTCATGGTCGCTGCGGTCGCTGCGTTTCTGTTCCTCGCCGTCGGGCCCCGCGTCCTGGGCTACCAGACCAGCACCATGCTCACCGGCTCGATGTCGCCGCTGATCAACCCGGGAGACGTGGTTGTCACCGTACCCGTCGCGGTCCAGAACCTGAAGGTCGGGGACATCATCACCTACCACATTCCGGTGGAGGACCAGCGGGTGGAGACCCACCGGATCATCGACCTGGCCGTGAACAGCCAAGGCACCGCCACCGTCCGCACCAAGGGCGACGCGAACAACGGCGCCGACCCCTGGACAGCAACGTTGGCTGGAGGCCAGGTTGACCGCCAGATGTTCACCGTCCCGTACCTGGGCAACGCGATCCGCGCTCTTCGTGATCCCGTGGTCCTGAAGGTCCTGATGTACGGAGCTCCGGCCGCCCTGGTGGTCATGGTGCTCGTCTCCATCTGGCGGAAAAAGCCCGAAGGCGACGACGCCGTGGACGCCGGCACCGCTGGGGATGCCGGTCAAAGGCGGGCCCTCCCGGCCTTTGACCGTCGCCCGCTCAAGCGCCTGGCCAGGGAAATGAAGAGCAAAGAGGCCGCCAGGAACTTTGCGGACACCTATACCAGGATGCTGCCCCAGCGGGTGGAGAAGATCAGCCACGCCCTGACAACCGGTAACAGTGACCTGGCCATGGATGCGGTGCTCAGCCTGAAAATCAGTTCCTCGATGGTGGGGGCGCTCCGGATGGAACAGCACTGCGTCCTCCTCGAACACGCCCTGGTCATGACCGACCACACAGCGGCGATTCAAGCCGGGGAACTCGTCCGCCAGCACCAACCACAGTTGGAAAAGGCCCTGAGCGGCCACACCACCTGCGCCGCATGAAATCCTCTTCAAAGAACCGAACCGGGTGCCGTGCCCTTACCGCATGAAAGCGGTAAGAATGGAACGGACCACCAGGCCTGACAGAAAGCCGCTGACCTTGCGTAGAAGCCGGAGCACCGCAGACGCCGGGCGGACGCCTGCGTCCGGGCGCGTCGCCGCGGTCCTGGCGGCGGCCGCCGTCCTGATCTTCGCCCCCGGCATCGCGCAAGCCGCGTTCACCGGAACGGCCACAGGACAAACGAGCGTCGGGACCATGTCGCTGCCGGCCCCGACCGGCGCCAGTGTTGCGGCCAGCTGCCCCCCAGGGCGCAAGCTGAGCATCACTGTGAATAGCTATGGAACCGTCCCGCGGGCCACCGGCTACGATTTCACCTTGACGGACCCCAACGGTGCCGATGTTCCAACGTCGGGCGGGACATATTCCCAACACCCAGCCGCTGCAGGCACCTGGACCTACCAGATCCACGGGCTGTACCAGGCATCTCCCGGCAACGTCTGGAAGGGCCAGCCCTACACAGGCACCGTCGTGTGCTGACTGACCGGCCCCACGAGAACAAATGGAGCAGCCATTGACCAAGGATCCCGACCACTTCAACCCGGCGCTTCGGAACAGCGCTGCCGTGCTCGACAGGACGCGGCTGGAGCGTCTGGTTGAGGAGCATTCCTCGAGATCCAGGACCGTGGGTGCCTTGACCGGTATTTTGGGTTTCCTCCCGGTCCAGGTCTGCATCCTGGGTGTTGCTTTGGAACAAAATGACCGGGAAGCCGCCCAGGCAGCGGTCACATCCTTAAACTCTCTGGCAGCCGCTATCGGTGCCAGCCATCTTGAACTCGATGGCCGGCTGATCGACGCTTCACTGCGGGCCGGACGTGTGCAAAGGGCCCGCCGACTGTGGCCCCGTCTCGGCGAAGACATAACGTCCCTGGCTGAAGCGCTCTCACCGTTGCTGGCCGGGGGTGGACACCAGTTCAGTGCCTTGCCACCAAGCGACTCCGGTGTCTGCCAGGGAAAAAATCTGAGGCAACGGACGGATTCCTCCCCGAACCGCAGCAAGTTCCCAGGTCGCCGTTAATGCAGACACGGCGCATTTAGGTTTCCGCGGCAGCCTCGGAGTTCCCATCCACCCTCCAGCCTCCGCGTTTCAAACGGTCCCGCTGGCCGGCTCCCACGCTGCCCGGTCGTGCCCTCCCGGACTGCGTCGTGCTTTTGGCCCGGTGGACGGGGAAGATCCTGAGGCTCGATGCGGACTACAGCCCACCGGCAGAAAGGCAAAACGCAAGATTTGCGCAGGGCTTGCCTAGGTCTTACCCAGGACTTGCCTAGTTCTTCCCACCCTGGTGGAATCCGGACCGGCGGCAGCGGGCGGGCGGGGCATGATGGTTCAGACACCGTCCTGCGCACGTTCATTGGGGGCTTTCTGTTGACAAGAGAGAAGGAACGCGGCGCGGTCGCGGTTCTCGTGGCGCTGCTCTTGGTCGTGCTGCTCGGGTTCGCGGCGATTGCCGTTGACGAAGGCATGCTTTATGCCCAGAAGGCACAGCTGCAGAACGGTGCGGATGCGGCGGCACTGGCCATCGCCCAGGACTGCGCCAAACGGGGCACCACACTGTGCGTCCCGGCCGCCCCCGGGACCGCCCTGCAGCTGGCGAAAGCCAACACCAATAGCGGCATGGCCGACGCGCCGGCACCATCATTCCCCTCGCCCGGAACCGTCGTCGTGACAACCGCCGCCAAAGACGCCAACGGCAGCGGGGTATCGCTCTGGTTTGCCAGGATCCTCGGCATTTCGCGTGCCGACGTCACGGCATCCTCCACCGCGAAATGGGGATCGCCATCCGGACTCACCACCGCCCTGCCCGTGACATTCTCCGAATGCCAGTTCGACCTCTCCGGCACGGTGCAGCTGCTACCCCTCCACGGGACCAGCACATGTGTCAGTGACAGCCCGTCCGGACAGATCATCCCCGGCGGCTTCGGCTGGCTGACCCCGGACGATTCGACCGTCTGCGGATCAACAGTGACCATCGCCAACCCTGCAGTTTCGTCGAAGAACGGCGACAGCATGCCGAACCAGCAGCTGTGCAAGCCGGCGTTCACGGCCTTGGAAGGCCAGACTGTCCTTCTGCCGGTCTTCGACGGGATCGATGCCGGCGGGAATTTCCATATCAAGGGCTTCGCCGCGTTCCAGATCCTCGGCTTCAACTTTCCGGGCCAGTCCTGGAACAACACCGGCACACCCGGCTGCAAAGGCTCCTGCAAGGGAATCATCGGGAAATTCGTCAAATTCGTCTCCCTCGCCAGCCTCCCCACGGGAGGCCCTGATCTTGGTGCGGAGACAGTGAAGCTCGGCCTGTAGGAGCCCGCGGCCATGACTTCCAGCCCGGCACTTCCCATGTGTAAAGACACGGACACACATGCCGGGACCGCCGCCCACATGACGGCTGCGGACTTGCACCGCGCCCGTGTCCACCAGATAAAAGGACCCCGTGATCGAGGGCATCGGCCTGACGAAGCGGTACGGCCAACGAACCGCCGTTGACGGAATCACCTTCACCGTCCACCCCGGGCAGGTGATCGGGTTCCTGGGCCCCGAACGGCGCAGGGCGTCTCGACGTTGGACGGCCCCTCTCCCGGCTCTGGGTACCGGGAGTGGGGCCTGGAGACCAGCCGCGATCTGGGGTCGCGGCTGGTCAGCTTAGGGGGCTCTCCAGATGCGCCGGTCGGCAACTGTCCGTTTGGGCAGTCCCAGAGCAGTTTTCACTCCGCCGGCCAGCGCGTCGAAGTAGCCGTTCAGGGCAATCCCGAACAAAACCCGGCTCCCCCCACAATGACCATCGCGATGGAGCCGACCAAAATTGAGTGTTCTGCGGCCGTGGCTTCTCGCTCGCGGGGCCAGAAGAATGATCAGCTGCCTGACCTTCTTTTCCATGACGACCGCTCCTTGCTCGTTGATGCAGCGCAGTTGTTGATGTGGTTCTAGGAGAATGCAGCGATGATCTTCATGACCGCCGGGCCCAAGAGGATGAGGAACAGCGTGGGGAAGATGCAGAAGATCAGTGGAAACAGGATCTTGACGGGGATCTTCATGGCATGCTCCTCGGCCGCTTGCCTTCGCTTGGTCCGCATCTCCTGTGCTTGGGCTTTGAGGACCTTGGCGATCGCAATGCCGTAAGTATCGGCTTGGACGACGGCTCGGATGAAGCTTCGAACGTCGGGAACATCTACGCGCTGGGACAGGTCCATGTAAGCATCCTTGCGACTTCGCCCCACTTGGATGTCTTGCAGGGTCCGGATGAACTCGTCAGCCAGCGGGCCTTTCCCGTTTTCAGCGGCGCGGGCCATGGCCGCTTCAAAGCCCAGCCCGGCTTGGACTGCGATCAGCATCTGGTCCAGCGTGTTGGGCAGTTCCAGGCGGATGGCTGCCCGACGTTTTTGGGCATTGGAACGGATCAACAGATCCGGCACGAAGTAGGCCACAGCAATGACGGCAAGGCCAAGGAGGAGACGGCCGACCGATCGATCTCCGAGGAACAGCAGGAGTCCCAACCCTGCGCCGCCGAGCGCCAACAGGGGTTTGATCATCAGGATCCGCCCCAGCGGCCAATCCTTCGGCCGCCCGGCCCCGGCCAGTTGCATGTCGAGCCAGGCAACGTAACCGTCCGGCGCAAGTTGCCGTGAAAATGCCGTCAGACGGTCCTTTGTGTTGCCGGACTGTGGGGCAGCCGCCGCGCGTTCGCCCAGATTGGCCCGGATATTGCGCAGCCCTGCCCTGTCCCCGGTGAAAGCGAGCCAGACCATCCAGGAGACGGGGGCCACAATGGCCAACATGGCCGCATAAGCGATGAGTTGCATGGTGAAATCCTCCCTAGTACTTGGGCTTGATGAGCCGGTTCAACCAGAGCGCACCCAGGCTGAGCATGACGACTGCGACGCCTAGCATGATGTAGCCGGGCAGGGTAGAGGTAAAGATGTGGGCGTAGCCGGGGTTGAGGAATTGCAGGAGGATGAACATCAAGACCGGCAGCGCGAGCAGCACCAGCGCTGACATCCGGCCTTCCGCGCTTAGCGCCTTGACCTGTCGACGGATTTGATTGCGGTCACGAATCGTTTCACCAACGTGGTCCAGGACTTCGGCCAAGTCCCCGCCGACTTCCCGGTGGATTTCGATTGCTTGGGCTATCCAGCCGAAATCTTCGCTCTTCGTCCTGATGGCGACGTCGTTCAGGGATGCTCCCAGATCCCGGCCGATCCGGGTTTCGTTGACGATCCTGCTCATCTCTTCGGCCATCGGTGCCTCGGATTCCTGGGCAGTTGCGTCTACCGCGCGCAAGAGGCTGTGCCCGGCGCGCATTCCTCCGCTCATCATTTGGAGGGTGTCGGGTATCTGTTCGTCGAATTTCGCCGAACGTCTGGATATGAGCACGCTGAGGAGCGCAGTGAGGGAAACAAGGGCGACGAGCGCCATGAGGATCGCGAAGGCGAGGCCACCGAGCGTGAAGCCGATGGTGCCGGCGAAAACCGTCATGATGCCGGCTATCAAGACGTAGTCGGCCGGCTGTTTCTTCAACCCGGCGGCATCCAACCTCGCCCGGGAAAGATATCCGCCAGAGCGCGATTGAATTCGTGTCTGGATGGCGTCCCTCGCCCCGTCGGTGATCCGGGTCAGCGTGGATGTGTGGATCGGCGAATCGGGACGCCGCCTCTCGACGTCGAGTTTCCGTGACCTAAGTACCACTAGCACCAGAAGAAGCAGGGCGAGGTAGACCAGGCCTAGCCCGCCCGCCAGCCAAATGATCTGGTTTCCTGCATCGCTCATCGTGAGCCTCCCACCATGTGGGCACCGAATACTGCCGGAGAGATGGAAATACCGAGCTCCGCGAAACGGTCCGTGAAGCGGGGACGTACTCCGGTGGGGATCGGTTTGCCGAGGAATCGGCCGTTGGCATCCACCCCGGCTGAGTAGTCGAACACGAAGGCGTCCTGGAGGGTGACGATATCGCCTTCCATGCCTTGGACTTCGGTGATGTGCGTAACCCTGCGTGTTCCATCCCGCAAGCGGCTGATTTGCACGATCAGGTTCACGGCGGAGGCGACTTGTTCGCGGATTGCCCGGAGAGGCAGGTCCATCCCGGCCATGAGGACCAGAGTCTCCAAGCGGGCGATTGCGTCGCGGGGCGAGTTTGCGTGGACCGTGGAAATGGAGCCGTCGTGGCCGGTATTCATGGCTTGAAGCATGTCCAGGGACTCTCCTCCGCGGACCTCGCCCACCACAATGCGGTCCGGGCGCATGCGGAGTGAGTTCCGCACGAGATCCCGGATGGTGACTTCACCGCGTCCCTCGATGTTGGCGGGCCTGCTCTCAAGCCGCACCACGTGCTCCTGCTGGAGCTGCAGCTCGACGGCATCTTCAATAGTGACGATCCGGTCCGACGCAGGAATGAAGGAGGATAAGACATTTAACAGCGTGGTCTTGCCGGTACCTGTGCCGCCGGACACGATGATGTTCATCCGGGCAAGGACGCAGGCGCTGAGCAGTTCAGCCATTTCCGGTGATAGGCTGCCAAATTCGATGAGTTTGTTGACGGTCAGGGCCTCGCGGCCGAATTTCCGGATGGTCAGCGACGGCCCATTGACGGCAAGCGGGGGGATGATGGCATTCACGCGGGAGCCGTCAGCCAGCCGTGCATCCACGAGCGGAGACGACTCGTCGATTCGCCGCCCGACCCTGGACACAATACGCTCAATGACCCGACGCAGGGCTTCATCCGAGGAGAACTTGGCTTCCGTCTTATACAGCTGCCCATACCGTTCCACGTAGATGCTGTCGTAGCGGTTCACCATGACTTCCGTGACTTCCGGATCGTCCAGGAACCGCTGAATGGCGCCGTGGCCCAGGACGTCGTCGATGATTTCTGCTGTGAGTCGTTGCCGTTCTGCTGACGTCAGGGGCACCTGTTCCTCGTCGACAACGACCTTCAGCTCGTCGCGGACGTACCTGTGCAGTTCCGCCTCCTCGAGGGAGGAATCGGAGAGCCTGGAGCCGAGTCGTTCAAACAGGGTCTTGCTGGCGCGCTCCTTAAGGTCGTTGAGAGCTTCGCTGGCGAGGATCGTCGACGGCGTGTTTTCCTCGGAGTGGGCCATGGCGCTTGAGGACTCTGCCGCTTTCACCTCCTGGATACCGCCGAGGGTTGTCGCCGTTGGCGCCACCGCATCGGGAACTGCCATCGCTTCCGGTGCCGCGCCCGAGCCGGCGCCGTAACGACGACTTTCGAGTCTGCGTGAGAGGTTCACTGGACAACCGCCCTTCTGTGCAACTGCTTGTGTGATCGCTCGTCCCAATTCGGCCGGAACCTTTTCACCAGCAGCCGTAGGCCTTTGGTGGCGGCATCTCGCGTCCCGTCTTGGAGCAGCGGGACGCCTTTGTTGGTGGAGAAGGGAAGGGTCCGGGATCGGGGTATGGCAACATCCACGGGTACTCCGATGGTCGCTTCTACGTCCTTGAGGGCCAGCCCGCTCTTGGGGTCTGCCATGTTCAGTACCACGTGCCGGTACTGCGGGAGCAGCTGCAATTCGTCGAGAATGTTCAGTCCGGTCCGCAATCCTCGGATGCTCGGAATGTCCATGCCGCAAACCCATACTGCGTCTGTTGCGCTCTCCAGCGCAGCGAGTACATGTTCGCCGAGCCCGGGAGCTGTGTCGATCACGACGTATTGGAATTCATCGCGTAGCTGTTCCAGCAACCTGGTCACGTGCTGGGCCGTGATGCGATCCATTTCCGTCGGATTGCGGGGGGCGCAGAGCGCGTAGATGCTGGCAGGGTGAACGCTCAGGTAGGTCTTGAGCACCATGGAGTCCTGGCTGGCAGGACCGAGTACCGCGTCGGTGATGGTGTGTTCGGGGTTCAAAAGCAATCCGCTGGCCACATCGCCGAACTGAAGGTCCAGGTCCACGATCACCACCCCCATCGGCGCCAGGGCCCCAAGTCCGACCGCCAGATTGGTGGCCACCGTGGTCTTGCCCACCCCGCCTTTCGGCGACATGACGGCAATGATTCGCCCGCCCGAAGCCTGCGACGGCGTCTCGATGGCGTTGGGTGCAAGCCCTCTCCGCCTGCCGGCGGCCGCGAGGCTTGCCCGTTCCACCATGACACGGATGGTGTCCGAATCGGCAGCGGGGGAGAGGATGTCCCGCACACCGGAGCGCATTGCCGACAGGGCCAGTGATTCGCTCTGCTCTGCGGCCAGCACAACACTGATTTCCGGGAACTGGAGATCCAGCAGGGAGGCGTGCTTGAGGGAATCGTCGATTTCCAGGCCCGGTCCCAAAATCAGTACTTCAGGTGGCTCTCCGAGGAGCTGGTCCAGGATCTCCCGCGGTCCAGCGGGCAAGTAGTCGGCCTGGAACCATTGGAGGCTGCCACTCATACCGGCAGTTGCCGCGCGGACCCGCCGTTCGAAGTCAACCTCAGGGGTGATGAGAACGAAGCGGCTCATTTGAATACACTTCCCCGGTCCATGACGCCGGAGCTAGCCTCCGTGGCGCCCGAGGGTTCTTTGCTCAGGTAGATGGTGCCGAACTCCGCGGCGTACACGATTTTTTGGACATCGACGGCGGAGCGTGCCACGGTCACAAGGTAGCCGCTGTTTGCATTTGCGGTCTTGTTGGCGTTCAGGGAACCACCGCTTCCCTGGGACGCGGAACTGCTGTTGTCCGAAATCGTTCCGCTGGCGTCTTGGACTGCGGTGACGAGGACCTTGTGGAAGGTAAAGCTCGTCTGGTCAGGGGAGCTGGATTTGTCGTCGGCTTTGAAGGACAGCACCATGCCGACAGTGTCTCCGGCAGCCACATTTCCTCCCACTACGCGTTCGATGGGCAGTTTGACCGTGACTTCCTGAAGCCCCGTGGGGACTTGCATCCTGCCGGGACCGGCGAGGCTGCTTGGATCAACCATCCGGGTGGCGAGCAATTGTTCACCAGGCATGAAGTCGATCGAAGAAACCTTGGAGCCCAGATCTCCGAGGCTGCTAACGCTGTCCGCCGCGATTGCCGATTTGGGGACGGATTTTTTGATGACGGCATCCCCGAATTTGGCGGTGGGAGTGCCGGCGGGAATTTCTTTTTGGATGACGTAGACGTCTTCGGTCTCCGTATTTGCCAGAGCGCGCTTGTCGGCGCCCTGGACGTAGAACACGAGCATCACTGTTCCAATGATGGCTACGACAAGCGCAGCGATGCCTCCCAGTAGGCGAGTTTTCACTTTATTCCCCTTAGAAATGCACTATTTGATGAGTGTCACAACGGATGTCTGGTAGTACGGCCCGCCTGGCAAGCTGGCCGCCGACGACGGAATTGTTTTCAGGAACTTGCCGCAGATCCCTCGGTTGCTGCCACCGAGTCCGGCACAGGCTGGATCGGCTTTCCCGGGAGGCAATCCATCTGAGTTCTGCACAAAATCCCAGCCGTGCACTTCCACCACGGCGTACCCGATGATGTGGAATTGTCCATTTGCGCCCCCGTTGGAACCATCGTCGAAGAGCGGAAAATAGGCGGTAACGAATTTCTTTTGGGAGAAGTCGATTGCCGCGCTCCACGCGTCCGTTACTGACTTGCAGTCGCTGGGGAATTTGCTGTTTCCCGGCGTGGAATTGACCCATCCGCTGGCATCGGGGATGGCTTGGCATGTTCCGTTTTCAGCCAACCAGCCAAAGCCTCCTGGTATGTGGTGACCGGACGGACTGCCAACGCACGGGCTCTTACCGTGTTCTTTGATGATCACGGTGGTTCCTGGCGGCGCATATGCCGGGCCCACTTGGCATTGGTCAAAGACCAGTGGAAAGTCTCCTGGCGCAGGAACCGTGGTCCAGCTCGCCGTGGCGCTGGCACCGACAGTGACGGCTGGCGTGTTGAGGGCGCTGGAGAACATCTTGCTTAGATAGCCGGCACCGGAGGTGCCGTCCTTGGTGGATGTGGTGACGGTCACCTGGCCGGCAACACTCAGATCCACGGACTTCACGGTGCTCGCACCGTCGTTGGCGTTGGCGTTGGCCAGGGGGCCAGCCAGCGACGTGTTGCAGGTTCCTTTAGCGCAGCTGTTCGCGACGGCGAGGGCGCCGGCATCTGCGCCGTTCTGCAGTTGGGCCCGTTCTTCATAGATTTGACCGACGTCCACCGCCATGGCTCCGACGCCGATCAGGACGAGCATCATGAGTGCCACGATGACGCCGGCGACACCGCGCTCCTGGTCATCGTTCTTGATGTTGCGTGTCAGCCATTGCATTGCATGGCCCCCTGCCCGGTGACGGTGATCGATGGCGTGAAAAAGCCGGTCAGCGAAGGAGCACTGAAAGTCACGGTGGCTTTCACTGTGGCTCCCGGAGTACAAGAGCCCGAGAGGCCGACGTTGCTGGGCGAAAGACTGATGCTCGGTGCACCGGCCACAGCCGCGGCCTGCGCCTTCCCGGTGTTATTTGTGATTGCCATGGTGCGGGCGGCTTCGCGGGCTGCCTGGGTGACCGAGATTTGAAGGTTGTAGAAATAGGAGAATTCAACGATCGCCACAATCAACAGCAAGAGAATTGGCGCAATGAGCGCAAATTCCACAGCGACGGCTCCGCGTTCTCCTTTTGGTCTTTCTTTGCTGCGGATCATGTTATCCCCCAGAGGATTAAGCAGCTTCAGGATTCAACAAAGTTGGGGAAGAAATTTCCCGGAAATGGAGGTGCCGCGTCCGCGTTGAGCGGACGCGGCACTCCACCAAGAGTCAGCTTGAAGCTGAACGTGCCTTCTAGGAGTGCCATCCACCTACAGTGGTGGCCAGGCTGTTGAACCAGGTGTTCAATGCGCCGCCGAAAGCGGTGACGCCGACGATGATGACGAGTGCAATGAACGCGACGAGCAGCGAATACTCAGTTGCCGTTGCGCCCTTTTCGGAGGTGAGCTTGTCTTTGATGCCGGCGATGAATGCGAGGGCGGAGATCATGAGAGTTGACATTGGAAAAACCTTCCCAGATAAGTGGATTTGTCTACGAATTCCAGTTGCCTGCATATCCCGTTTGGCGTTCGGATTTCGATAGGACAAGAATTGCCTCCCGGATGGTTAACTGGCAATGCGTACCGGTACTCGTCTTTTCAAGCACGTCGAGCTCGAATTACTCGAAAGAAGCCGCCCCGGTACTCGGTTTTACTGGCTAAGTAGTACTTAGCGCCGACACAGATGGGACTCCAGTCATCTGAAGGGAGCCCTGGATGTTGGCCCTCGCCTCTCTCAACGACAAGCACGCCTCCAATTGCCGCGGGCGCGAAAATAGCGGTCCGTGAGTCACGTCAGCAGCCTTGATTCCGTGCTTCAGGGATAACAGCAGCACCGTCATCACCCCGCTCACCACGAACCCCAGCAGCCCCCCTGGAGAACCCTTGGCTCCAGCCCCAAGTAGCCCAAGTACCCTCCGAGTAGCGCTGCGAGCTTCACATCACCTGATCCGAGACCGCCCGGAGAAATTAATCCAGGAATTAAGCACCCGAGGAACAAAATGACGCGCCGGCATTGGCGCGCAGGAGCGAAATCCAGTCCTGAACAGGGTTCTGCAGAGCCCGGATGAGCCATGGAAGGACCTGAACGCAGTGCCAGAACCCCCCGGAGTACGAGGCTCTTTCCTAGTCAGTGCTGAATAGTCTGCGGGGTTAAGGCGAGCTTGCTGGATTTTCGGGACCGGTGATTTGAGACTGTCTCCATGCAAGGTCGTGGCGACGCTCTGCGTGGATATTTGGATATGGAGGCCCTCCCCGGGGTTTATTGGGTCCCGGCCAGATTTCGCGTTCTTGCCCCGGACACCGGGGCGGTTGTTCCGGACTCGATGATGGAGGACTTCTTTCCGGACATTGCGTGGGACGATGCGGAGGCGAAGGATTTGCTGGTGTCGTCGCTTCGTCACGGACGCTTTGGCCCGTGTTGGCCGCGGTGGATCCCGATGGCCTGGACGAGTAGGACTGCGGACGCTTACGCTCTGCTGGTGTTGGTGGCCGGGCAGGACGTCGAGCCCGCGGACCGCTCCGACAGCACGGATGGGCGGTTCGCTCGGAAAGTCGCCCCGACCGGGTGATGATGCCAAGCTTCCCCCGTCCTCGTGGGGTGTTGTCAGCTGATGAGCCCCCGGCACTCGTATTCGAGTCTTCGGCCCCCCCGAGCACTGCCACGGTCAGACGGTCGTCGAACTCAACGTATCGAAGGCGCCCGTCCGTCCAACGCAACGCACAGGTTCAAGACCGTTCCGGACTGCTTCGTGCTTCTGCGACCTTCGATGAGGACGACCTTTAGGTCTGTCCGGAGGTCCGGCCACTTGAAGACTCGTGAACCGCACAGGAAAACAAATGCGCGTTACTCTTGCCACGGCTGACCCGGAGGATGTTAGCTCTTACGAGAAACCTTGGTGCTGGGGAGTGAGGGTGGGATGAACGCAGTAGTGCCGTCACGTGAGGCTCCGCTAACGTTGCGGCAGGCAGCCAAGCGGGCAGGACAAGACGTAAGGACCTTCAAGGCCTTGGCCGACACCCTTAACGGCGCGGCGGCGGATCTGCGCCTACCCGGCAACCGTGGCGCGGCCCGGTATGACGCGGAAAGGCTCCGCAACTGGATAAGGAGCCGGGAGGTGCCCGAGGAATCCGGTAGCCCGGTGGCGGTACAGATCACGGCTTCCTGGGACGGTGTGCAGTGGACGGTGCGCGATGGGGAGAGGTCCCTGAGTGTCACCGGCCCTCGACTGATGGCCGCCCAGCGGTCCCTGGCAAAGCGGCTCGCCCAGGTCCTCCCGGTCGGCCAGGACCGGATACTTTTCGACGTCGCCTACGAAGCGGCCCGTCCTGCCATGCTTGCGTGGGTGGAGGCCGAATCCCTGAAGGTCCGGGCGGACAAGTTGTTGAATGAAGCCGGGCGGCTTCGCGTGGAAGCGATCCTTGGGCTGATGGAAGAAGGCATGACCCCGCCGGAAATCGCCGACGTGTTCGGGGTGTCTTACCAGCGCATCCAGCAGATCTTGGCCAACGCGAAACGACAATGAATCACGCGCGGAAGTGCCGCCAGCCGGTGTAGCCGGTTGCGGGCGGGGCTCGTTCCGGCGTGGACGTTTTGCCCCCTGCCCGGCCCGTGTCAGCGAGGAGCCTGGGGTGTTGCCGGTGCATCCGGTCCATTTCCGTACCCGCCGGCCGTGCAAGACGCGCCGAGCCATCGCGCAGGAGCATGGGTCGAGGGCCAGAAGATCACCAACCCAACGGCACCGACGGTGAGATCACCACGGCTCACCCGATTGTCTGGCTTCCACGGATTAGCGAATGGCGGGGACTCCATGACCACGTGTTTGCACTTTTAAAATGTTTGCACTTTTAAAACCTCGCACAGCCAGTTTTCCCGCGCGCCGGGCCCAGGGCAAGTAGTACCACTCGTCTTGGTTTAGTTAAAAGACACGTAGTACCACCGCTGTTACTTAAACACGGCCCATGCCAGCATTTGGTCATCGAATGAATGGGCATTCAAGCAGGAATTGAGAATTCCTTGCCACCGTCGCCTGTTCCGGGGAATACCAATTCAAAAGGAGTCTCACTCATGCGTAAATTGAGCAAAAAAGGAAAAGTCTACGCGGTTGCAGCATCAGTTGCCCTCGTAGCGGCAAGCGGTGGAGCAGCCTTCGCCTACTGGACCACCACAGGTAGCGGCTCTGGCGCAGCGGCCAACTCGGCCGGCGGGGGCACCGTTACCCTGCACGCGAGCTTCACCCCTGGTCTCGCACCGGGCAACTCAACGCCTGTCGCATACACGGCGGACAATTCGAGCAAGACCGGGACGGTGGTCGGGGCCCTCTCCGCATCGGTAACCACCAGCGACCCAGGTTGCCTCGCTACCTGGTTCACGGTCGACGCCACAACGTCGAATTCGGCAGTAGCACCGAACTCAACCGGCACGTCGGTAGGCAGCGGAACACTGACCTTCCTCAACGCCGCCGCCAACCAGGACGCCTGCAAGAGCGCAACAGTTACGGTCACCGTCGGCAGCCTCTAGCAATCCAGCTGGTGGGCCCGTCAACGGCCCACCAGCTTGTCCCTTTCCAGTCGTCGTAACCCAGGTAAAAAGATCCAAGGAGGCACAGGTGCCGAGCATCCCGGAGTTCTTCCGCTCGCCGAATCGCACCGTCCGCGCGGGGGCCAAACTGCTCCTGGCATGCCTCCTTTTGGTGACACTTACGTCGGGCGTGGTGCTCGCCGCCAGCAGCAACGGCAATGGCAACCAAAACGCCCAAAAAGGCATCACGCTGCAGCTTGCACCTGCCAGCCGATCCGTCACCCAGGGAACGTCGGCAAGCTACAACGTCGTGGTCCAGCCCACGGGCGGGTTTTCCGGGAACGTGGCGCTGTCAATCTCTGGGCTGCCGACAGGCGCCACTGCCGCGTTTTCGCCCCCAATCGTTGCTGTCGGGCCCGGGTCATCGCCCGTGACCCTCGACGTTTCCACTACTTCCGCGACACCTCTTGGGACGTACTCCCTGAGCCTCAAGGGCAGCAGCGGGACGCTACAGACCGCCGTCGTCGTCGTCGTTTCCTTGACGGTGACCGCCGGCCAGCACCAAACGTTCACCATCTCAGGCGACCCCGCCGGACTTCTGGCGCCGGGCTACGCCGTGTCGATTGATCTTCACTTGGCAATCCCGGGCAACGCCGGCCTCAGCCTTACGGGCCTTACCGTTTCCATCACGGGGGTAACCCGGACCGCCCAGGCCGTGGCGAACAACCGGCCTTGCAGTCCTTCGGACTACGCCGTGACCCAGTTCAGCGGCAGCTATCCGTTCACCGCCCCGCCAGGCAATTCGTCCCTCTCGGGAAGCGGCGTACCGGCAGCCCAATGGCCGCAGATAAGAATGCTGAACACCTCGCTCAACCAGGACGGCTGCAAAGGCGCAACCCTGCAGCTTTCCTACTCCGGAACGGGACAGGGCAACTGACATGAAAGCGAACAGCTGGATGAAGGCGGGCCCCCTGCTCGCAGCGAAGGCAGCCGTGATGGCAGCCCTGCTGAGTCTGGTCCTGGGCGTCGGAAGCGCCTACGCGTACTGGTCCACTATCGGCATCGGCAGCGGTTCGGCAGCCAACGGCACCATGCAGACAGTGACCGTGGACGCCTTGGTTGCCGGAGACTCCCCCGCAACCACCCTCGTCCCGGGAGGCACCGCCGAGGTGATCGTGCGCGCGAGCAATCCAAATGCCTTCGCCGTGCAGGTGTACAGTTTCGCCTCCAACGGGACCGCCACGGCAGATTCCTCGCACCCCCTGTGCACCACCACGGGCGTTACGTTCAACGCACCGGCCGCTCCTTTGACGCCAACGGTATCCATACCGCCGAATTCCTCCGTCCTGATCACCCTGCCCGGGGCCGCGACGATGTCGGCGACCTCACAATCCAGCTGCCAGGGTGCAGTATTCCACCTTCCAGTGACGATGGCGGTCCACAAATGAACAAGCCCCAGGACACCACAGGCCGCGGACACAGGCAGGCGCTCTTGCGTCGCGCGTTGTGGACGCTCCTGGCCGTGCTCTTCATTTCCTGGGGCGGTCCGGCAGCCAATGCCTTCTGGCAAACTCTGAGCAGTAGCAATTTCGGGGCGGCAAAAGCCGACACCATGCCACAAGGCAACACTCCTGCTGCGTCATTGAGCGGCACCAACGTCACGGTTAGCTGGTCAGCCGTCACAACAACGGGCGGACACGCAGTATCGGGCTACACCGTTGCCCGCTATTCCTCCCCCTCCGGCGGTACCAAGGTCACCGCCGGCGGAGGCTGCGCGGCTACGGTATCCGGTCTCAGCTGCATCGAGCAAAGCGTGCCCGACGGAACCTGGTACTACGCAGTCACACCCATCATCTCCCTGTGGACCGGTACCGAAAGCGCTCGGAGCGCAGGCGTTGCCATTGATACGACTGCGCCCGCCGTCAGCGTGACCTCCATTTCCCCGACACCGAACGGCGCAGGGTTCAACAACACGAGTCCGGTAACCGTGAACCTCAGTGCCGTGGACAACGCGGGCGGCTCGGGGGTCGCGACCATCAAGTACACGGTCGACGGCGGCAGCACCGTGACCGTCAACGCGGCCGCCGCTGCCGTGAATGTCAGCGGCAACGGAACCCACACGGTGTCCTACTTCGCCACGGACGTCGCAGGGAACTCCAGCACTCCTCAGGCTCAAACGGTCAAGATCGACACCGTCGCCCCCGCTGCCCCCACAATCTCCGCACCGGCATGGGTGAACAACGCCAACAAGAGCAATGTTCCAGTCACCGGCACGGCAGAAGCCGGGGCCTCAGTAACCCTCACCGTCGCAGACGCAGGATCTGCCCACACGGCCAGCCAGACCGTCACGGCCAACGGATCAGGTTCCTGGAGCACCAGCGGCCTGAACCTTTCGACGCTCAATGACGGAACCCTCGCCTACAGCGCCGTTGCCAAGGACGCAGCCGGCAATACGAGCCCGGCGGCCAACACCACCTCGCCCAAGGACACTGTGCCGCCAACGGTTTCGTCCATCACGATGGCCAACAACGGAGGGGGCGGCAACGCAGGACGCACAACCGATGGCGACACACTGACAATCGTCTTCTCGGCGGACATGGATGCCAGCACAGTATGCAGCAGTTGGAACAACACAGCTTCCACCCAGTCAATAACGGGAACCGTGACCATCAGCGCCGCTGACATCCTGACGTTTGCCGGAGCCTGCGCAACACCAGCGTTCGGCAGCATGGACCTCCAAGGCAACTACAACTCGCACGCAAGCCAGGACCGGACATTCTCGTCCTCCACTATGGCCTGGACCAAGTCCACCAAGACGCTGGTCATCACACTGAACGGATCGGGTACAGGGGGCACCCAAGGAACAGGCGTCCCCACCAGCAAGCCGATTTACACCCCGGCGGCAGGAGCAGCGGACCTCGCAGGCAACCCCATGACAGGTACCTTCACGGCCGGTACCGCCTCGAGATTCTAGGAAGCCAGCGTCAACCGGCCAGTCGACCCAGCTCACCTGTTTCGCACAGCCACGAACCTGACGTCGGATATTCGACGAATTCACAAGATTCACATCGAGGGAGGAGCCCCGCACACCAACGGTGTGCGGGGCTCCTCCCTCGATGCGGTGCCTGTGTCAGCGGACGCGCGTGCGGTTCTTACTTTGCGCCCGGGTCTGGTCGGCGGACGCGCCACGGGTTTTGCCGGCCTTCGCTCCCTTGCCGGCGGCGGCGGGCGTGATCGGGTACTTCTGGATTTTCCCGCCCTGCATGCGTGCCTTGATAGCCGGGTCGGTAACCCCTGCGGTCACGAGCTGCTTCACGGTGTTCTCCTTAATGGGCGCTTCGATACGGGCCGGGTCGAGCACGATCTCCCGGTTCCGAAGCGCGGGGTTGAAACGGCCGGGGTCCTTTTCTAGCGGGGGCATCGACGGCATTTCCTCCTTGGGCCAGAGCCGGCCACCTGCTCATGCATCATTGCATCGGCCCGCTGAGTCACGGATTGTGATCCGGCCAACGTAAGGATATCCCGGCACGCTTAGCAAAATGGATGCCGCTTCGTCGGCGGACTCATACGGCCTCGCCCACATGATCCAGCAGGAATCCGCTAGCTAAGCACTCGCCACCGATGGGTCACACCGCGCTACTGGGCACTACCGAGTACTGACCCCTGATGCACGTGGTCCCCGAGAGAATTCGAGTATCGGATACGCATGACACCCTCACGGGCCGATGCGAAAGTGAAGTCATCGGGGCACCTGTTGGCGGCGTCCGGGACCGGGGTCGCAGCGAGGGAGGAACACATGGGCGACGAAGAGGTGCCCGACCGTCTTGGGGGCCTTGCCGAATGGCTCGAACAGCGGAAGCCATGGGGATCGCGACCGGGCCGCTACGTTCCATTCCTGGCGCTGCGGGCAGCGATAACGAGCCGAACAAGGCATCCCGTTGCCACAAGGGCGACCTGATGCACCCCTCGGCAGTGACCAGGATTGGGCAAATACGCCCCTGCCATCCGCCGCTGGGAGCGAATCACCGGACCGGCAGCTCCCCGGCCAACTGAGCCTACTGGACGAGCTAGAGCACACCGCCTCAGCGCCTACTTCACCGATTGGATGATGGGCCTGCCCCTCGGCTGGATCACAGATCCCGCCAACGGCATCACCCGCAACGAACAACTCAAAGCCAGCGGCGACGGCGTCGTCTCCCAACAAGCCGCCGCCGCCCTCGCCGACATGCTCACCGCCATCTAAGGAACCCGCCATGGACCGCTACGTCAAAGCCGCCGAACACGCGCTCCGCACCGGACAACCCAACCTCGCCGTCCTCTACATGCGCCGCGGCCTCTCCGAATTCCCCGAAGGCCTGATGTGGCTCATCTGGCATGACTTCCGCACCGCCGTCGACTACGCAGCCAACGCACTGCACGAAGCCATATGGTGACGAGCAACGCCGGAATGGGCCAGGGCCGACCGAGTCCAAGGCGGCCGAGATCCTCGCCAAGATGGCTTCGATCTGCCCGGAATGCCCGGACGGCAAACACTCACCTTCCCCGGGGGAAGGTGAGTGCAAACCACTCGCATTTGATCCAGGACATGAAAAAGCAGGAGCAAGCGCCCTTTCAAGCTTCCCCAAAGGGACATATCCATCAGCGGCAGCCAAGTTGTGCAGACGACTTCGGACGTTCCGTGTAGACGACTTAGAGAAAAATGACACACCGGGGAGGGAGAAGACTATGGCGGGTATGGCCCGTCCCATTTCCTTGGAGCCAGGACAGTCCCGGCGGGACACTCCCCCGCCGGTCTGGATCCGCGGAATGCCGCGTAACCTGACTGTCCCGTAAGTTGTCCCTAAACTCCCGCCACAATGACCCGTCACAGCTGCAACTTTCGGTACGGTGCGGACATGGATATTGCGTATGCGAGGGTATCGAGTGCGAAGCAGGACCTGACCCCGCAGCTGGACGCCTTGGCGGCCGCTGGCATCAGCAAGGAACACATCTTCGTGGACAAGAAGTCAGGAGCCACCACCGCCCGCCCAGGCCTACAGTCGGCTTTGACCCATGCCAGGGCCGGAGACGTGCTGGTGGTCCACACCCTGGACCGGCTGGGCCGGACAGTCCGGGACACCCTAAACCTGGTCCACGAGCTCAAGGAACGGAGCGTGGGCGTCCGGACCCTGGCCGATCCTCTGGCGATCGACACCGCCGAGCCCGAGAGCCCCATGTCCCAGCTGGCGTTCCTCATGCTGGCCCTGTTCGGGCAGATGGAACGCACCTACGCGGCTGAAAGGGCGGCGCATGCGCGGGCGGTGGCCACGGCCAACGGCCGGCGCACGGGCAGGCCGTCCGTGGTCGATGCAAACAAGCTCGAACACGCTGCGCTGTTGCGGGCGTCCGGCTCCTCCATGCGGGAGATAACCGCCAAGACCGGCCTGAAACGCACGACGCTGTACCGGCACCTGCCGCCCCGCTCCCCCGGCCAGTGATTTGGTTCCACCTATCCACGGATATGTGCGAAAAAGTGAAGGGTCCGACGCCAGCGTTCCTTAGGGGTTGCGGTCCGGAACTCAAAGTCAGGCCGGTGATGACAGCATTCCATCGAAGGGCTAACATTTGGCCAGCACTACAGCCAGTCAAAGGGGGTAGACATGGCGTGGCGTCCCAAGGTCCTGTTAGCGATTTTCGCTGCCGCTGTGGCTCTCCTTTCAGGGTGCGCACCGGGCCAGCCTGATGCGACCACAGTGTCCCCGAGCCGGACCCCTGGACACTTCAACTGCTATCTCTCCGCAGGCTGTGATTCGACCTCGAGTCCGCAGCCGAGCCCGGCTGCGCCGCAGTCCACACCCGGGCCGACCTACACTCCCGAAGCGGTCGCCAGCTCGCCGGCCCGATCTGCCTCACCGATCGCTGGGCTGCCGGAGCCACCCATAACCCCGATCCCGGATCAGCCCAATATTCCGCTCGCGCAGCCGACTCCGTACTATCTGTGTCCTTGGGGAACCCTTGAAATCGGCATCTCATACATGACGGCTACGCCTGCCGGTGACCAAGTCAAGGTCGTGATCACCGGCGGTGTTCTCAACCTGGCAAGTGAGGATGTACTCGTTCCTGTTCCCGCTCTGAATAACTTCGGTACCCACATCCCGAGCCCTACAGGTTCCTTTGACGGGGCACCCGGGCAAAACGTCGTCGACTTCAAGCCAGGCCAGAACCGGACGCTGACCTACTCCGCCACTATGTCGTTGACGGACTTCAAAGCGTCGGACGAATGGGGAATCGATTTCAACGATGGAGTTGATGTCAACCCGGAGTCCGGCATCAAATACGCCTCGGCAGCGGCTCAAGCCCACTCCTGTGCCGTGCGTATCTACGCACGTCCTGTGGCCATCATCAATACCTTCGGCCCGATGTCGCCCGGGTGGATCCCACGTTAGCGCCAGTTTTCTGCGCAATGGTCCCCGACCCCCGAAACGGCCCGTCGCGAGCATCGGAACAGTATCCGGCGCTAAGGGCTCAAGCACGCTGGCCCGGGCCTTGAAGTGGAATGAAGTCCCAAGGCTTTGCCTTGCAAGCCTTGAGATTCGAGGCGTCTCATCGAACCGGCCACCCCTGCGGCGGCAATGCTCCAATTTTCGCTGAATGGTGTGGGTTCGTCCGCGGCGGGCGATTCCTGTAACTATGTCTCGGAACCTTCAGATCAAATCGGCGAATTCACTACTAGTTAGTGGACACATCGGAGCAGCCCATGACGAAAATGATCAACTCCGCACGCTCTTCTACTTTCAAGGGTGGGAAAGCCGTCAAAGGTACTTCGACAAGACCCGCGCGAACGTATCTCCCGTAGTCACGAGCCACTCGACAAGTTCTGGCGACTGCGCCTCGTCTAAGAAGTCGCCTGGACGACTGATGACGAGCTTGGATGCCTTGCGTTCGGGCTTGTCGTCCCACTCTAGGACGAAACCGAGGTCGGCTTCGATAGGGTCGCGTTGGGCCAGCAGCTTCGCGTAGAGGTCCTTGTCGTAGTGGATCCAGAAGATCGTTGTGACGAGCTTCTTCTGCGAGTTGGCTTGGAGGGAGATCACCGCACGGGAGTCTCCAATGCTGACCTCGTACCAGTGCTGTGGGGCGGGCTTGCGCCAGGTACTGATGTTGGTCGCGTTCGCTAGGCCGTAGTCCCGTACCTGCTCGAAGAATGCCAGCTGGGCGTCCTTCACGGACACCCTGTTTCCTGTTCGGGTAGGTGGCTTGATCTTCTTGCGGCGGGCGGCGATCACGTCCTCGTCAACGTCGAGGCCTGCGGCTCCCGCAAGTTCCTCTGCGCCGATGAACCGCCCGGGATCCGCGCGGCCTTCTGCGTTGAACCGGAGCCCCTCTTCCTCAAGTACTGCACGCGGGTCGTCGTTGCGGCCGGCCTCGGTCCATCGGAACCCAGGCGAGATGGTCCCGCCGCTCTGCAGGACTCGCCAAGCGTTAGCCATCGGGAAGTTCGCGATGATCGCAGCCAGGGGCTGGGCCCAGGTTCCGGCCACGATTGCAACGTCGCCGTACGAAGTCCAGCGCCCTGCAGGGATTTCGGCGACGATAGCAGCGATTTGGCTGCGCAGCGCTGACGGTTCGTCGCCGATTGCGATGATGCTCTCGTCCGGGCCTGGCCATAACTCGATGATCTTTTCTGCTAATTCAGCGCTCCGGGCGTCGATTTCTTCGATACCCCACGTGGCTTGCGCAGCGATCGCCTGGTTCATCGATACGCCGCTCTTGGCCAGCATCTCGCGCTTTTCTTCGAAGGGCTTGTTGCTGAGTTCACTGTTGTACCCGCTCAGGGTGAGGTTTCCGAGCGTATGGACGACGCGCTCGTGTTCGTAGTCGATGTCCGAGTCTGCGCTGAAACCCGCTGCGAACTTCTCGCGCACGGACTCAGTCATGGTCTGTGGCAACACATGCTCGATTGTCAGATGCCGTGGGTCGAGGTCGACGATCTCCTTCGGGCGGTAGGCCTCTTCGAGCCACTGCAGGATGAGCTTTTTTTGCGGGCCGCGGCCCTGCCAGTAGAACGCGATCGTCTTGGCAGCCTCACGAACCTGGAGGTCGGTTGCGAAGTGTTTGCGACCGCGGGACAGGTATTCGCGCAGCCCGACGTCGATGTGGTCCGCATCGCTGACTGCACCGACCGCCTGAAGTAGCGTCCGGTTCAGGTTTGCTGTGGCTCGCCCGATGACGATGCGGCGCACGAAGTACGACTCCAGGTACGTCAGCGCGCGGACAACTTCATCGTCAGCGGCGGTGCCGGCAGCGCGGCGGGCGAGGATTTGCATCACCACCGGATATGCGGTCGTCGATCCCCAGGCTCTGATCCTGGTGAGGCGACGGCGGATCTCTGCCTGTTTCTCCCCCGCAGGCTCAAGGATCGTCGCCAGCACGTCACCCAGCTTGGCGATACGGATCACCTCCGCCTCGACCTCGTCGGTGGTCTTTAGACCCTCGAGTCGGCGTTGCTGTCCGACGTAGGTGTCCGACTGCTTGGCCCGTTCGTCGCGCTGGGCGAGGTCGAGCCAAAACAACAGCTCGAGGTTCTCAGAATCGAGTTTCCTCTCCAGTGGAAGCCAGATGTTCTCGTAGACCATATCTGCACGATCACCGAGCCGCATGAACAGATAATTCTTGAGCAGGTCACTTTGCGTCAGCCGAAGGCCAGTGTTGTTCAGCGACTCGAAGATGCGGTGTGCGTTGTCGGACGGCTCCGCCGTGACAACCACGAGCGCGAGACCGCGTACGACGGCGGCTTCGAGCAGTTCCAGGTCATGAGGATCATCCGGGTCATTGGCCGCTGCGATCTTGGAGCGGAAGAACCGGTACGCGTCGCCAACAGCATCCTCCCCGCCAGCCTGCGGGGCACGATTGAGCACCGCCATGTAAGCGGGCCGATTTGTCTGGGTCGGCATAACCTTAAGCGGCTTGCCGCTGTCGAAGACGTTTATTAGGTATTGGGCGTCAATGCCGTTCGCCCGTTCGTTCTCCCCGGTCTCATGCAGGTGGTCGCGGAGGGCAGCCAACAGGAGAGTCAGCGTTGTCAGGCGCTGCTGGCCGTCCACGACCAGAAACTTGTTGACGCCGATGGCGCCAAAGTCAGGACTGCTCGCCAGCACGAGGGAACCGATGAAGTGCGAGGCCTTCGGGTCGTCGCCAAGAGTGCGCTCCAACTCGACGACGTCCGACCACAGTTGGTCGAGCTGCTTCTTACCCCACGAGTACACGCGTTGGTAGAGCGGGACCTGGTACTGCTTCTTGCCCTCCAGAACACCCGCGAGCGTCCCGTTCTCCGCTCGAACCACACATGCCTCCCTAGGGTTTTGGTAACGGGACGAGACTACATGGAGAGAGGTTCGCGATCCTCGACGGCGGACATGACCCGCCGGACCTGAGGACCATCCTTCCCACACCCACACCGGGCATCAAGTAACAGCCACACGGCGTCAGCGGCTGCGTCCCGTCGTCATAACCCACCCTTGTCCTCGGGAGTATGCCTTGGGTTCTAGGACTCCATGCTGAGGTACCGGTACACGGTCGCGCGGCTGGCCCCGATGATCTTTCCGATGTCGGTTGGCTTGAGCCCCCGCGCCGTCAGCTCATGCGCACGCTGTACATTCTCGTGATCAGCTGTGACCTCTCGCCGTCCTGCCTTTCGACCGGCGGCAGCTGCTGCGGCCATCCCGGCCCTGGTGCGCTCGGAGAGCTGGTCTCGTTCAAGCTGGGCAAAAGCAGAAATGATGGTGACCATCGCCTGGGCGATCGCTCCCCCGACCTCACTGTCAGGGTCAGTGGCGATGCCATCCCTCAACGAGCGGAACTTGATGCCGCGGGACTTGAATTCATCCAGCAGCTCCAGCAGGTGGCGGGTGTTGCGCCCGAGCCGATCCAGCTTCCACACCACGACCTCATCTCCGCGGCCCAGGCGGTCCAACAGTCGGTCCAGTTCCGGACGATTTTTCTTGGTCCCGCTCACCCCGTGGTCTGTGTAGATGCGGTCGCACCCGGCCACATCTAGCTCGCGAAGCTGCAAATCGGTGTTCTGATCCGCCAAGCTGACCCGCGCATATCCAAGACGCGCCATACTCTCCCCCAGTCTTATCAAAGGACGAAATTCGCTGATCCTGAGAATATCAAAGTGAGACACGTTGTTAGGACAAAGCAACGCCACTCAACTCGCCCCCCGATCGCAGAAAGCCGTCAAATTGTGACTCTCCACGGTATTTGGCGTCTATTTAGCGGCGCTATTTGGCGCGGTCAGGTGCCGATGAGCAGGGTTTCGCGCGCCGCTTCGACGACTTCCTTGGTGATGTTGTTGAGCTGGTTGATGTCGCGTATGCGCGTGATCTGGGTGAAGAGGCGTTGGATGAGCCGGAAGTTGCCGTTGGTGATGCGGGCGACGGCGGCGATCGCTTCGGCGTCCGTGAAGTCGTGGGGGTCGATAGTCAGGCCGAGTTCCTGCCAGCGGTTAGCCAGGACGAAGGTGAGTTCCTCGGTGCTGAGGGTCCGGTAGTGGTGGGCGAAGCCGATGCGGCTGTAGAGCTGGGGGTAGCGGGCGAGGCGTTTTTCGATGCCGGGCATGCCAGGTCGCTTCGGTGATCTGGAGCTCCTTGATGACTTCGACCATCGGGCGTCCGTCGTTGAGCATTTTCTGGCCCTGCCGGACTTTGGCGATGACCTGCTCGGGGGTGTGTCTGCGTGCCATGATTCGTGAATTTCCTCCTGTGTCCATTCTCGGACACGAAACTCACACAAACACTGGACTTCTATCTGGGGACCCAACCACCCGGTGAAGAGAAGGTTTTCCTTGAGGAACTCGATGCGTACGCCCCGGCCCGTCAGGTATCTGCACAACGGAGCGCAGGTCATCGAGGTTGCGTGCCAGCCGGTCCATGCTGTGCACGATCACGGTGTCGGGGTCGCCGTAGTACTCGCCGAAAATAGGGCGAATATGCGCGACCGACGGCACCCTGCGGCAATCCACCAAAGCGTGCGAGGCGATTCAACTGTGGCGAATGCGAATTCATTCCTCCCCGGAGATACTCTCATCGAGTATCAGTAGCCAATTCGGGTCAGGAGCTTGCTAATGAACCTCGGTCAGTACGGTCATTTCACTCAGGTCGTTCTTGGGCTTGCCGCGGAGGATCAGACCCCTCCTACGCCCACAGAAGTATTTAAGTGGGCAGAAGAGGGGTTTTTGTACGAAAAAGTCATCGAGCGGGCAATGAGTGTGGGCGTAGACGCTTCTGCCTTCGCTGCGCTTGTGAACGGGACCGACCGGGACGACTTCGCGGAGCAGACTGGTAGCTGGGCAAATGTCATTGATCCTGAACGCAAGTACGGGCTCGCTTGGGGTGGAAGCCATGGTTGGCTGACGCTCATCTGGTTATACGTGGACATGGTGAACAGTCATGCGGCGCAAGCTGACGTCCGTTAGGGCGGAAGACAGGCGACATTAATCGTCCGTCACGGAGCGTGGCAGCGTTCAGGCGTACTTTGGGGGTCCCACCCCTTATGCCACAGTCGCCGATTTCGTGCGGGAGAAGCTGCCCACTACTTATCGGCGCTCGATCAATCCCGGTGGCGGCACAACCTGGTGCCCGCAGTGGTGGAAGCACGCTGAGGCCATCAGCCGTCTGGCTCCGTCCTGCTCGCCACAGACAGACCGTTCAAAGGCTGCAAGCCCGGACGACGGCACAAGCCCAAGCTGGGACCCGCTGCCGTGCAATGAACGGCCCGCGGGCCCGTTCTGAGTCGGGAGTCACAAGGTTAAGCTCACTCCATGACCTTGGAACAACGCGTCGATGAAGCCGTCTCATGGCCCGCAGGTCCCTTACTGGTCCACTTTTTTGACCCCCAAGGACCTTTTGCCGGGAACACATTCGATGATGTCGGGGACAATCCTCCTGACCGCATCGTCCCTGCCGACATTGTGGCGGTGAGTCTACTTGACGTTCGCTTCGAGCCCAGAGCCATTCGGGCCCTGCTTGAAACGGACGCCGAACTGCTCGCGGATCTCTTAACCGCTGTGCCGGCGAACATAGACATATGGTCGGCCGAAACGCGGCATCTCGATGCAGCCGCTAAGCTATTCCGGGCAGTCGACTCGTATCCAGGCGTAGGTGAAACAAAGGCAAGCAAACTTCTTGCCCGCAAACGACCGCGCCTTCTACCTGTGATCGACAGCGTTATTCGCAGAGGCCTGGCCTTGGGTAGCCAGCCAGTGCACGAATTCTGCGAGGCTCTTTCAACCCCATCGCGCGTTAACGCGATAGAGGCGATCCGGCCGCCCGCTGCATCCCCCACTATTTCAACGGTCCGTCTGCTGGATGCCGCCGTATGGATGCGCCACAGCCAATCGCGCAATGCGAAACGAGCACGCCGTGCTGTGGCAGCATCCTGAATGAGATTCGTGACTGCTGACATTGGTTTGTCTGAAGTCCCCTGCATCTGGCGCACTTTGGTCCGCAGTTGCCTGCACGGAACGCGCCGACCTTCAGCCTTCAGTCTTGAGGTACTGGTAGAGCGTTTCTCGGCTTATACCGAATTCACGGGCCAGGCCCGTCTTCTGCTCGCCGGCGCCGACCCGCTTCCGGAGCTCGTGGGCCCGCTCGGGCGAGAGTGCTTTCCGGCGACCGCGGTATGCTCCGCGCCCCTTGGCCAGGGTGATGCCTTCGCGCTGGCGTTCCCCGATCAGCGCCCGTTCGAATTCGGCGAAGGCTCCCATAACGGAGAGCATCAAATTTGCCAGAGGTGAGTCCTCTCCCGTGAAGGTCAGGTTTTCCTTGAGGAACTCGATCCGGACACCTTTCCTGGTGAGCTGCTGCACCAAGGACCGGAGATCATCCAGGTTCCGAGCGAGCCGGTCCATGCTGTGCACGACCAAAGTGTCTCCATCACGGATGAAGCGCACGAGCTCATCGAGCTCAGGGCGTTTGGTGTCCTTGCCCGACGCCTTGTCCGCGAAAACCCGGTCCAGCTGAACACCCTCGAGCTGGCGCTGGGTGTTCTGGTCCAGGCTACTGACCCTGATATATCCGATGCGCTGCCCAGCCATGTTCCATTCCTAACGAAGAGTGTCAGGTTGAACCCTAAGACCCGGTCGCCTAAGTGTCAATAAATAAGAAAGACCACCCTATTTTGACATGACTGTCCATTCCCATCCTGACGTCAGTTTCGGGTATACCTCAATCGGACACACACTGAGTAGCCGTTGCACTAGCGACACCTCCCCGCTGCCGGGGACATCTCCCCCGTGGCGTGGCCAGCCGATCCAATACCTTGCTCCCCCACGGCTGGGCGGTCTGCCGATCCAGGATGGTTCGCCCGATCCCCCAGTACAGTTCCAGCATGGGCCGTATTCACCGCTCTGCGCCGAGCGCACCCGGCCCTTCACAGACGCACGGACATCCGCACGGTGGCCAGGACTCCGGCTTCGGCCTGGGTGTGGTTCTCGGTCCGCCTGGGCGGCAGTAAGCCCGGGAACCATGCCCGGCGCCGAACCTTGGCCATTTCTCCTCTAGCGCCTGCAAAGCGAGGTGACCACCTAGAGCTCGTTGTGCATCCTGCGGACCCCGTCGAGCTCCCCATCGCCCTCTCCACCACCGCGGTCCCCGTACAGGAACGTCGGCAACGTCGAGTAGGGCCGCCTCGGTCGAGCTTAGCCAGGAAGTACCGTGACCCAATGGACTTGCATCCATTCACGCTTTCATGCATGCATGAAAGCTTGCTTGCTGGTCGAACGACCGCAGGGGCCGCAGGTCCGAGATGTATGAATGAATGCATTGTTTCATTCATTCTTTCGGTCCTTCCTTCCTGCATTCATTCAAGAAATCGGTCATGCTGTCATGCATGATTTCGTTCATACATTCTTGCAAGCATGCACGAAACTCTCCCGGCCAGCGACCAGCCGGTGGTGGCTGCGCGGAATTAACCCGGGGCGTGTTAAGGATTGCAGTCATTCATGCATGAAAGCATGCTCGGTGACTCGAATGCTCGGCGGGAGAAGTCTCGCCCAACCGGGGGTGGGGGGCGCCGAGGTCGTCTGCCTCTTGAAATGACCGAAAATCAGCGGATTTCTGGAGGAATGTAAACATGCATGAAAGAACGAAATCATGCTGGAAGGAAAGTTTGCTTGCATGACATCTTTGTCACAGTAGGGGGCAGGCGGCGTGGCTGCTTGTAACGCATGCGTGCGTCAGGAATGCTTTCAAGCATGCAAACAATCATGGTTTACAGCGAGTCGGGTGGTGCCACCAAGACGACGACTGCTGTATCACTGGCGGCCGTCACCGCCGCTTCAGGGCGCAAAGTTGTACTTGTCGACCTCGACCCGCGGGCCGCGGCCAGCAAGTGGATCGGCGTTGAACCCAAAGAGGAAGGTCTGCACGTCGGCGCCATCCTGGGGGACGCCGATCCGGAAGGCTGGGCTGAAGATCTCGCTGTGGAGAGCTCGTGGTTTCCGAACTTTCGTGTCGTCCCCTCGGCCCGCAGCGTCTCAAATCGTGAGGCTGACCGCGCTGACCATGCGGAGTTGCGCTTACGCACGTCACTCATCGGGATAAACGCAGACGTCGTCATCATCGATTGCCCGAACCGCCAGGGTGGCCCGTTGACGCTGTCTGCCTTGAACGCCGCCGACACAATTGTGTACGCAGCAGGAGCCACCGTCGATGGAGTGGATGGTGTTGCAGGCGCCCGCAAGAGCGTCGAACAGTTCCGGATGTCCCGTAAGCGGATCGGCGCCCCGGACAATCTGCAGGAGGCTGGCATCGTCGTCGGCGCCGTCGCTTCTACGGTCATGTCACGCATCGCGGTGTCCAGCATCGATGAGCTTCGGCAAACCGGGATGCTGCTCACCCCACTCGTCCCACACCGGACCATTGTCCAGGAGATGCGTGTAACACAGGAATGGTATGGCGAGTACCGAAAGGGCCTGCCCGTCGTGGAAGCCTACACCGAGTTGATGAAAGAGATCGTCAAGTGAGCGATGACTTGAAAGAACGCCCGCCCGTCCTCAAGCGCAGGCCCCGGCCGGCGGCCGATGAGAAGGTCGATCCGGTGGACTACTCGCCGGCGGCCCCCGCCCAGGCATCCGCCCAGGCATCCGACGCCACTTTGGCACCGGTCGTCGCACAGGCTGCCGAGCCTGACGCCAGTAGGGTAGCGCCGGTGGTTAAGTCGGAGCCAGACACCACGGCTCCAGCGACCCAACCGGTGACGGTCGAAACGCCGGTGGCCCCACCGGCCGCGACACAGTCTGTCAAACAGGCGGCTCCCGTCCGCCAACAGGCCAGGGCTTCGGCGAGCACCAAGAAAGCAGTCAATACAAAGATTAGCCGCCGGGAAGTGACATACCCGTTCAGCACGCGGCTGGCCCAGAACGTTGTGGATGTGCTTTACGCTGCGGCTGACGAAGAAGGCATCTCGGTCCGCGAGGCAACCGAACAGGCGATTCTTAGCCGCTGGGGCTGATGAAGGAAAAGCGCTGAAGAGGTTCTAACGGACATGAATGAAATGAATGAAATCTTTCATGCATGAAAGAAGATCGACCTCGCGCTGCCAACTCTACGAGGCTCTTGTGAAAGCAAGGTCCGTGAGGGCCCACTCATCGGGTGGGCCCTCAAACGTCTCCCAAGGATAGTCTTCGCCAGGGGAGAGCAGCTCAGCGACGGTATTGACGTTCTTGGATAACCACTCCCTCCAGAGGATTCGGTCGTTCTTGTATTTCTGAAGCTGCTCAGCGACGGCCTCCAGGACGCCGAAGTGTTCGGCAAGCTCCTTCAGCGACGTCGTGGGCACCACTGACCATGCCCCTTGCTTGTTTCGAACGATCATGTTCCAAGCAGCCATCACGTCGAGCGCTTCACTGACAGCGGTACGTGAGAGACGGGTGATCCGGACGACGTCCGCCGTTGCCAGGCCGGGGGAGTGCTCGAGTGTTTCGTACACGAACGCCGCCGGCAAGCCCAACTCCCTGAAGACAGGACGGAGGGCATGGATTTTCCCCTTCCGCCAGGTCAGATCTTCGGCTGCTGTCTTCACCTCCTCCGGCACCGTCAGCATGTAGAGATCCCCTTTGGTACCGCGGCCTTCTTCTACCAGTGTTACCAAGGGATCTTTCTCGCTGCGCAAGGCTCTCAAATGGGATCCGACTGTTGTGTGGTCCAGACCGGTGGCCACCGCGATGGACCGAGCGCCGAATTCCACAAACCTTGACGCTGTCTTATGAGCAGCTTCCCCCAAAGAACGCAGTACCATCCGGCGGGCAAGTCCAGTTCTGGAGTCGGCGTAAGCGTGTTCCTTTAGGTGGAGTGCATTGCGCCAGGTTCTGATGAACCGATGTTCGGCATCGGGATTCGATGAAATCGGATTTCCTTCAATTCCTTGGGGCTGTGTACTTGGCTGGCTTGTGGGGGATATACGGGCATTGTTCTTTCCGTTCCTCGATTCCTTGTTTCTGCTGAGGTAGCTGATAGCGTTCATCCAGTCCCGTCGCAATGCGGGGATGCGGTGGCGGGATGTATACCGGGCATAGAAAGAGGCCAGCCCGGGCCAGCTCCCCTGCAGAATCCGGCGCTCGACCTCGACCAGCTCCATGCCGGCTGCTGCAGCGCCGGCAACAATTGCCTGGCGGGCTTCCGAGTCGGAGGCGTACCGGTTGGCGTCGTAGAGCCCGGTACGTGCCATTTGCTGCATGGCCCGGGACATCCGGCCTGCAAAGTATTGGACTCCTGGTGCATCGACGGCCGTCGGCATGTACGTCTGCTCAAGGCGCAGCGCACGTACCGCGGCTATCTCACTGGCCAGATCATCGTTCATGGCAGACCAGATGGAGATCGAATTGGGGCGGCGGGCAACGTCGTAAGCCATGGAAAGTGACATGGCGAGCTGCTGGTGGCCGCCGTGTTTGTGCGGCGAACCGGGGGTGCGCATGCAGCCGTGAAGGATGTTCTGGTGCGGGGTCTTGTCCAGAGTCCGGTACCGGGTGCCCAGAGCTTCGACAAGATCGCGTGCTTCAGAGAAAGTCACACGTTTAGCCAGCGGGATGTAGACGTGGCGTCCGCCGTTGGGCGAGTAGTCCTCAATCCAGCGGGCTCCGCAGCGGTGCAGCCAGGCCTGGACAGCCCGGACGTCGGCCTGAACCCAGTCAGTGCCTGCGACGGCGGAGTCGAAGTCAAGGAAGATCGCGGCACAAGTACCGTCTTTGCCGAAGATCCGGACCGCGGCAGGGAGGGCGGGGAGCGCCTCAGTCAGGGCACGTTCGTGCTTCTGCGGGTAGGTCTTTCCGGCGTCCTTGGAGAGCCGGACGCGCGGCTGTCCGGCGAGCATGGGTGCAAGTGCAGCCCACAGTTGTGCGGGGTCATTTGAATCGCGCGACACGCCAACGCCGAAGGCAGCTGGCAGCACGATCGCGTGCTGGGGTACGATAACCTTGTTCCTGTCGAATGGAATGACAAAGGGCCAGTCCTGCCAGACTGGTTTTATAGCAGCAAAAAGGTGGGCCCGTGAGGGTCAACCACTCGACTTACTTACTGTCTCGCCGGCCAGCAATCCAGAAAGTAAGTCTCAATCTTCGTCGAAGGCCCGCTTAATGCGGGCCTTCTTCTTTTATGAGGCTAAGCGCCTAAGGGGCAACTCCTCCTGCTGAACTATTGCGTGAAGGTTGGTGTTGGCCAGGCGTTGGTCGACCAAGTCGGACAGCCAGTCGCTTACGTACTGGTACCCCTCCGCTTTGGCAATGAGGTCCATTGCGTCTGCCTTCGGCGTAGCGATGCGGAATCCGACGAATTTGCGGTCGCCTTTGGAGCGCCTGCCTGTGCGGGTTATTGGTGCCATCATCCCTGTCCTTTGAACTCGGCAGTTGAAAGCCGCCGTTGCTTCAATAGATTGGTCGGGCCGAATGTCTTAGTGGACCCTGAGAGTCGAATTGCTGGGTAATTC
This sequence comes from Arthrobacter sp. 01T428, assembly GCF_056398685.1. NCBI lineage: Bacteria > Bacillati > Actinomycetota > Actinomycetes > Micrococcales > Micrococcaceae > Arthrobacter > Arthrobacter sp. 01T428. Next base: position 85,380 of record NZ_JBFTPW010000010.1, read on the forward strand.
GGCATCTCTGAAACCGAAACTATCACCGAGGAGTGATCTATCCCGGCATTGAAACTGAAACAGCTTTCGGCGTGTTGAAACAGAAACACGTGCCGAAATCAACATCAGCCGCACTAAGTCCTCCTGCCTCCCTCCAGTGGAGAGTTAGCCCCGTTCGGTCACTCCGACTCCGTCCCCGCCTGAGCGCGCCGACGGACAATGATGGCGTGGTCGTGTACCGGCCGTAGGGGAAGCTGAAGTTGGCTGGACGTCTCGGTGAAGCCCATCTGGTTTCGGTACTCCATCTTGCCTGAGCGCTCAATTACGCGACTCAAATCATGCGGTGAATCCCAGCTAATCGACAAGCCCGAAGGACCTGCCCAGGGCCTCGTAGTGGCGGCGGAGCTCATCCGTGACCACCGAATATTTGACCCGCCGCCCGGTGCGGTCTTCCACGGGAAGCACTCGCGCCGGGTCGGCAACGACCACCCCGGCGTCCGCGAGCTGATACAGGTGGGCTTTGACTGTCGGACGACCCAGCCCTGTTCCGTCGGCAACCTCGGCCGCCGTGGCGGGGCCCTTTTCTGTGAGGAAGCCAAGGACGGCAACCTTCGCGTGATTGCCGCCGAACGCGTCAATTGCCGCCTCCAGGGATGCTGGCGCTTTCGGTCGGACATATCGAGGCATGAGTTATATCTTGCCCCAACCATTTGAACTTGGTCATACGCAGAGCTTAGCGCATAGTTAAACTATGCGCTAAGCTTGTCATACCGATCGACCTGTTTTATGACGGGTTTGTTTCGCACAGCCGATGGGATGGGTCTCGTTTGGGGGATGTGACAAGAACATACCGGCGGTATGGGAGAGACTTTGCCCGGTTCCAATCGATGGATTTTGTCGGGACCGACTGGTAGGGAGTAATCGTCCGGAGCAAAGGGGGAGTGATGGAGATGGCAAGTTTGTTGCCTTTCGGGGTGATGTGGCCGGCAACACCGTTCCTGTCAGACCGTGCTGCCGCCGAACGTGAAGGGTTCGCCGGATGGATCAACAGCCTTGACGTCCCGGAAGACCATCGGAAGGTCCTGACTGTCATGTTGGGGATGATCGATGACAACGAGCTGGTGTATGGCCGCTGCGCCGGTGTGACGTCCGCGGCCGAGGTCGCGCGCCGTGCCGGTGCCCTGGGTGATGTTGAGGCGGTTCTTGGGGAGTTGGTCAGTACCGGGAATCTGACCCTGCATCCTGCGGCGGAGGTCTTCGGAGACAAGCGCCCTGGTGTCGTTTTCCGGCTCCGCCGCCCTGATGTGGTCCTGACGGTCGAGTCGGCTGGTCAGCTGTGGATCGCTGACGCTTGGCCCCGGAGGAGTGTTGCCGCCATCCCGCTGACACGAGCGCTTGCAAGAGAACGGGCCGGCAATGGTTAAGGCCGCTGGTGCTGCGCTCGGAGCGATTCTGGTTCTTGTCGTTGGTGTTGTTGTCGTGCTCGATGACAACAACACCGACACCCCTGTTGCTGCCAGCGCCTGCTCACCGCTCGTTGCTGCAGCCGGACGGGCGTCGGGATCCCCGGCGCCGGATGGGAACATCGCCGGCTATTCCGGAGTGCAGCTGGAGAACGCGGACAAAATCATCGCCGCCGGCAAAGCGCTGGGCCTGTCCGCGACGGGCCAGACCATTGGGGTGATGACCGCGATGGGCGAGTCCTCCCTGAAGGTCCTGGACTACGGGGATGGCCCGGGTCCCGATTCGCGGGGATTGTTCCAGCAGCGGGCCAACGGCTCGTGGGGTTCGTATGCGGACCGCATGGACCCGACGATCAGTGCAACGAACTTCTTCAAAGCACTCCAACGGGTTTCCGGGTGGGAGTCGCTGCCTCCGACAATCGCGGCGAACCGTACCCAACGCAACGCGGACCCGTATCACTACGCCCCGTTCTGGGGACCGGCAACCGAAGTGTATTCGGCAAGGTCCGGGGGCACCGTCCCGCCATCCGGCTGCACGAGCAATGCCGGCACGGTGGGGGAGGGCGACGACTACCCGGACGCGGGTAAACCTCACTGCATCATCGAAGCCGGTTACACCTGCCCTGACGGCAGCCTGAACACTGCGACCTCGTTCTATTTCCGGGAGTGCGTGGACTTTGCCTGGTATCGGCTGCTGCAGCAGGTGGGCCCGGGTGCGAAGGTCACGCCGGGATCCATCGGGGCCGGGAACGCGGTGACGTGGAAGGCCGCCTGGGACCGGCAGGGCTGGCCCACGAGCAAGACGCCCGTCGTCGGGGCGATTGCCTGGTTCGATGCAGGTTTCCAGTCTCCGGATCTTTACACCGGGCCCATGGGGCACGTGGGCGTGGTGAAAGCAGTCATGGGGGACCGGATCATCATCGAGCAGTACAACGGCATGGCCCCGCCCAATGACCACCGGTATTCCACGATCGAGGTTCCCGCTGGCTTCGCCAGCGCCTACCTGTACATCCCGAGCAAAGCAGATCAGAGGTAACCACCATGCTGCACACCACCTACAGGGTCGCTGCCGCGGTCGCCGTGGCCGTCGTTTTGGCCGGCTGCGCTTCCACGTCACCGGCGAGCGACCCGGCGCCTGCCCGACAGGCCCAGGCTTCATCCGCTCCGACGGTGGGCGAACACCCGCAGGTCGCCCCGGATGCCCCCGCGGCGTCTTCGGTTGCCTGGGACCAGTCGTCCAAGGCCGCAGCTTTGGACGTGGCCACCAAGGCCATGACCCTGTACGCCCGCCCGTCGGTGGGGGAGGAGAAGTGGTTGGCCGATTTGAAGCCGCTGTTCACCCCGGCCGCGGCGGAGGACTACGCCTATGTAGACCCCTCGCTAATCCCGATCAGCACCTTCGGCGTCGGGGATCTATCGATCGACGAAAGCAACGGGTACGCCGTCCTGGCACGGTTCGGATCCCCGGCCGGGACCTACGGTGTGCAGTTGCACCGCACCGGCAAGGACGCCCCGTTCAAGGTCGTCCGTTTCGTCGTCCCGGAAGGTGCCAAATGAGCACGGCGCCGGGAACCCACCATCACTCATGCATGAAAGGAACGATTTCGATGAGCACGAACTGGCAGGGGAGTGAGCGGTCCAGCCGTTCTCCCATTAATCTGACCGAGCCCTACACCGAAACCGAGGGCGAGGCCGCTGCTGCTGTTCCGGAGCCGGAGCTGAAGGTTGTTGTGCCTGCGGAGCATCAAGCCCCCGCTGCTGAGGAAATCCCGTCAATGATGGTTGACCGGTCCGAGACGGAACCGCTGGTGCGCGGCCGGCGGAGTGCGGCGATCCTTCGCAAGGAGAACGTCGATGACCAGCTGCCTCCCACCACCGGCTGGCAGGCATTCCTGCGGGCGGTGAGCTTCGGATTGATCAGCCCGAAGGTCGGAGCCGCGGAACTGGCCCGCCGTTCCGATATCGCCGCGATCCAGCGGATTTACTCCCGCCCGATGAATATCATGGTCGCCCAACCCTTGGGCGGTGTCGGGAAGACCACGTGCAGCATCGGCCTGGGCTCGACCTTCGGGATCCATTCCGCGCTGCAGACTCTGGTGTGGGACAACAACGAGACCATGGGAACGGCCGGTGTCAGGACGAATTCCAACGACTCGACCCGCACGGTCTGGGATTTGCTGCGGGTGTTGGAGTCCTTCGAGACCGTACAGGCCCGCAAGGGCGAACTGAGCTACTACACCCGGCACCAGGGCAACAACGGCTTCCACGTTCTGGTCTCGGACGAAGACCCGGACCGCATGAAGTCCATCGGCGTGGAAGAGTTCAACCGCCTCCACACGGTGGTGGCGAGGTTCTACGACACCATCATCGTGGACACGGGCAACAACACCCGTTCAGCGAACTGGCTGGCAGCCGTCGAGGTGACGGACCAGCTGGTCATCCCGACCACACTCAAACGCAACGCCGTCGTCTCGGCCCTGAGGATGATCGAGCAGCTGGAATCGATGTCCGACCACACCGGCAATCCCCGTTACAAGGACCTCGTGGCCAACGCCGTCGTTCTGGTCACCCAGGGCGCGGGCTGGAAGGAAGCCACCGCGGAACAGAAGAAGCTGCGCGAAGCACTCAGCGCTGCGGTCCGGACCGTTGTTGACATCCCCTACGACACGGCCCTGGATACCGGGTCCATCATCGACTGGCAACTGGTCGGCGACCCGGCCAGGCGCGCGTTCGAGCGGGCCTCCGCCGAGATCGCCAACGGCCTCCTTGCCGTCGATGCCGCTGCCGCCCCCACCGCCCGCTAGGAAAGAAGCCCATGTTCACTGCCTTGAAATCCGAAATCATCATCCGCTCCGCGGTGCCCTTCGTAGACAACCCCCTGGATTGGACGAAGCCGAACTTCGACGTATTCGGCGTGAAGTTCAAAAACGCCGCTTCCCTCATAATCGGCGGCATCTGGGGCCTTGCCTTGGTCCTGGTCGCCGGAGCGTTCCTGTGGAACCTGGCCAAGTGGGGCATCGCCCGCAAGCGCGGGCACACCGATGACATTGCCGATGGTGCCGACGGGGCCAAGAAGACCGCGATCGCGTTTGGCTGCACGGCCGGGGCCGGCGTGATCCTGGGCTTCATCCTGGCGCTCGTCGGCGCGATCGGAGGATAGCCGATGCGCGGACGTTGGAAACTCCTGATCGCCGTGGCCGTTGTCATCGTCGCCGCTGTCGCCTCGGCGCTGATCATGAGCCTGCGCCCAGGCTCCCCGGCCCCGGGAGGCTCACAGTCCGGTCTTGGGCCGTCCGGGAAGCTTGGCTTCCCGGTCTCCCAGCTCGCAGTCGGCCAGGGCGGGACGAAGACCGCAGCCGACGGGAAAACCCCCATCGGCTACGACGGGTCCTGTGAGTCCGCAGCCCAGGCAGCCGCCAACTACCTGCCCCTACGGGCTGATTTCAACGCGAAGACCTGGGAGACCCAGAAAAAAGCCCTCCTCCAGGTCAGCCTCCCCGGCCCGCAGAAGGACCTTGTCATGCAGGTGAACGATGGGAATGCGGCGAACAAGGCGTACCAAGCCGCCGGCTTCGACGGCGGCTGGCTGCAGCGCTTCGATGTGAAGTCCGGCGGTCTCTACCGGGTCGCCTCCTGCGAGGCAAGGATGACTGCCCTGATCCAAGTCTTCTCCGAAGTCATGGTTGCGCAAACGAAGACCGCACCAAGAGTGGTCTTTCTGACTGCGGCTGTCGAGCTGGCCTGGGACGGGGACTGGAAGTACGCAAATGCCTTCCAGCCTTCCGAAGGTCCAACGATGAACGGCCGACTGAAAGACGCCGGCCCCGGATTGCCGGACGACGGGATCACCCAGAATCCGGCAGTACTGACCGCTAAGGATGTCGATGTGCTGTTCCGAGGAGTCAGCCGTGAGGGGTGGGTTGAGTATGCGAATGCTACGCGCTAGCCGCATCAGGGCCGTCGCATCCTTCCTGGTGGTGTTTTTGTGTTTCGGGGTGGTGGGCGCGCAGGCTGCCCACGCCGACGATGGCCAACCTGCCGTGGGCCAGACGCTGAACGCGGACCAAGCGAAGAGACTGGCCGGCCTGCCGGCCGACCAGCGCAACGCCATCCGCGACGACATGAACAAGCAACTCGCCAAAAGCGCGTGCGCCAATCCGACCATCTCGATGGCAATGATTGGTGCGGATTGCGAGCAGGTCGCGGCCGCCGCGTACGGGACGTTCCTGACGACCCCGGAGCAGGCCATGGCCTTCAACACCAAGACCGATGGTGAAAAGTTCTGTGTCGGGCTGGCACAGGTCAAAGCTCCCATGACGGCCGTTGGATCGTGCTCTGCCGGTGCCGCCTTCAGCAAGGCTTTGCCAGTGTTGGGTGCTGCGACGCGGGTGGCGTTGCAGTTGTCTCCGGGCGGGCAGTTCGTGTTGGGCACGGTGGACACGGTGGCGTTCATTGCGAACGCGAAGGACGGGTTTGAGAAGTTCTCGAACACGGTCAAGGACGAAGCGGTGAAGTCCACGAACGAGGTGATGAACAACCTCCTGAAGACCTCTGCACTGTCGATGGACGACGAGTTCCGCAATACCTGGGCAGCGTTCGCGGCCGTCGGCATCGTCGTTCTGGCACTGATGTACTTCAAGCTCTGGAAAGACGTCTCGAACGAGGACGTGGACCTTGAGGAAGCCCGGAAATCGTTGTTCTGGTACGGGCCCTTGTCGATCATCCTGGTGCTGTTCGGGCCGGCGATCGGGTACCAGCTCAATTCCTGGATCAGCGGGTTGACCGAGGCGGTCACCGGCTGGACCGCAGGGCATATTGCCACCTTCATGGAGGTCATTGCCCGATTCGCTTCGTACCAGTCCAACGGCGTGTTCGGGCCCTTGGTCGCGGTCGTCGTCTATGGACTGTTGTTCCTGGGCGCGTGGGGGCTGCTGGCGATGTTCTTCCTTCAGCCCTTTGCGCTGTACCTGATGGGGGTGGGTATCGCGGTGATGATCGGCTTCATGATCCATCCCGAGTACCGGCAGCGGGTGGCCAAGACGGGCACCTTGTGGATTGCCGTCGGCTTGTCCAAACCGGTCCTGGTGCTGCTGATGGGGGCGGTCTTCACCTTCATTTCCACCCGCCCGGCCTTCCAGGGCGGCGGCACCGACGATGCGATGGTCAACGCGGCCAGTGTGTTCATGGCCGGGTCCGCGATGCTGCTTCTGGCTTTCTCGCCGGCGCTGCTGTTCAAGTTCGTTCCGCTGCTGCCTTCGTCTGCGACGGGTCTGGGCGCTGGCCGCGAGTCCGTGGCCGGCGCGGCGATGGTTGCCGGGGCAGGTGCCGGTGTTGATGCGCTGATCCGGAACCGCCGGATCGCCCACAACCGTTCCGCTGATCCTGGGACCAACAGGGGAACTTCGACGCCGTCCACCCCTTCCGGGAACTCCGGCAGCTCTGTGCAGGGAACGGAGCCTGGCGCGGACGGTCGGAACATCGGCCAGCTGCAGCGCGATGCCAGGACCGGCAGGAGCGGCTCCGGACAGGACGGTGCCGGGCAGGAAGGGGCCGGGCAGGGGCGGAGGTCCGGTGCCGGGGCTGTGGTCCGGGGGTCCGGGAAGATCGCGGCCGGCGGGGCGGCGGCGTTCCTGCTGGCAGGCCGGGAAACGGCCCGTCAGGCGGGGCTGCGCGGGAAGCGGTCGACGGGCTCGATGGTCCCGGATACCGACCACATCAGCGGCCGCTGACAGCGGCCAAAAATGATTCTTTTTCGAGCGGGAAGCGGGTAAGTCATGGCACGGATGGTGGTTATCGGCGGTGAGGTCGGCGGCCGCGGGTTGTTCGGCGGCAAGCGGACGCCTCCGGAATGGGCGGGCCTGGGCGTCGCTGTCCTCGTCACGGTCATGGTGTTGCTCTCGGCCGGGCCGATCTCGGTGCTTTCGCTGCTGGGCGCGGCAGCGGTGCTGCTGACCGGTGTCGTGTTGACAACACCGAACAAGTTCTCCGGGGACCGGTCCCTGGGGGCGTTGTTCGTGGAGGCCCGGCACCGGAAGCATCGCCGGCGCAAGGGCACCGTGAACTTCACCCCGGTGAAGGACCGCCCGCAGACCCGGCGCGTGAAGGCCCCGAAGTCCCGGCAGGAAGAGGCCGACGAGCACGGCATGATCGACGTTCCTCTCCGGCACCGGAACAACGCACCGTTGATGGTCGGCAACGTGCGGCATTTCGTCTACGACTCGCCGGAGGGGCCGATGGTGATTTTCCGTCACCAGGGCAAGATCAAGAAGCCCTACTACACGGTGACCTTGGAGACGCTGGGCACGAGCTCGGGGATCCGCGAAGAACACCGCGAAGATGCCGGGCACATCGCGCACGGGCTGATGCTCTCCCGGCTGGCACGCCGGCAGCACCTGGTCAGCCATGTCCAGTCCCTTGCCCGGGCGGTGCCGGTGGACTCCGCGGATCACCTGTTGTGGATCCACCGGCGCATCCCTGCCGGGGTCCCGAAGGTGTTGTTGAAGTCCTATGGAGAGTTGTGCGATCTTGTGCAGTCCAGGGCCGAGCAGCACCGCAGCTACGAGACGTTCCGGATCCCGGTCTCGGAGAAACTCTCCCGCAAGGCCCGCGCCCTTGGCCCGGGAGATCTCGGATACGGCAAGGCCATTTACCAGGAAGTCCGCTCGGCGATGTCCCAGGCCGAGATGATGGGCTCCGTTCAGGCCTTCCGGCCCTTGGCGCCTGAAAACATGGCGGCGTTGCTGCGTCACCTGCAGGACCCGGGCTTCGACATTGACGACACCGCCGGCGCGGACCTGATGGACTGCTGGCAGCACCTGGACGGCGCATCCTCGCCCAATTCGGTCATCGTGAACGGTTCCTGGCACACCCGCACCGGGTATGTCCCGGCCGCTGCGTTCAGTCCCGAGGCGATCCCCGTCCAGGCGTTGAAGGCCGTGATCAGCGGAATCCAGCCGGCCGTGGTCCACAGCGTGTCCGTGGTCATTGAACTCCAGGATGCGCGCGCGGCCCGCGGAAAGGCCCGCTCACACGCGGCCATGGACCGGGCCCGGGGCAAACAGGTCGCCAAATCCGGTGTCGTGACCGACGGCAGCGAGGAGGTCCTGCTCAACGCTTCCCACCAGCGTCTGCTGGACCTGAAACCCGGCTCCGGGCACCACGGCGCCGCCTACGCCCTGTACATCTCCTACTCGGTCGAGCACGAGGACGAGATCCTGGGCACCGCCGACATCATCGAGGCCGCGGCCGCCGATGCCGGGATCGAACAAATCGACTGGCTGGATCAACGCAATGATCTGGCCCTGATCACCACCATGCCTTTCACCAGGGGGATCCGATGAACACCACCGACACCACACCCCAGCCGGACGCGGGAACCACCGACGCGGTCAAGCGGTTCCCGCTGCCGTGGGCTGTTGCCCGGAAGTCCCGGCGCAGCATCCGCGCGGCCGCGAGGGCCGAAACCCGGGCCGGACAGAACCGTGCCGCGCACGTGAGGCCCGAGGGTCTGGAACGGGCCAAGAACGGCAAGACGACACAGAACGCCAAAACGACACGGAACGGCAAGGCGGCGAAGAAGCGTGCCCGGAAGGAGGCCGCCGCTAGGGAGCGGGCCGAGCTGGACGCGTCCAACAATCCTCTGCGGTGGCACCATGAGCGGGCATGGAAGTTCGCTTCCACGCTCGGGTACTACGATCCGGCCGCCCCGGGGATCCTGTCCTCGACCCGGCAGATGGAATTCGCGCACATGGCCATTGCCTCGCCCCCGACATCGCACCGGGGTCTGCTGTTCGGGGTGGACGCCGGGTCCGGATGGATGATCGTCCACGACGTCTTCAGCTCGTACGGCGAAACCCTGGAGTCCCCGAACGTCTGCTACATCGGCGATCTGGGGCAGGGAAAGTCCTCGGCGATGAAGACCTGGGGCGTGCTGCGCCAGCTGATCCTGGGCCGGCGCATCGTGGTCATCGACAAGAAGTACCAGCTGGACATCAGGGCCGGTGAATACACTCCGCTGGCCAGGGCACTGGGCGTGAGGCCCGTGAAGTTCCGGATCGGCGGCGGCGGATCCCGGATCAACATCCTGGATCCAAGGATCGCGGCCCGCCTGGATGAAGAGGACCACGACAGCGGGACGGCGGCCGAGACCCCGGCCGGGCAGTCGATGCTGCTGCGGGCCGTCACCGAGGAAGCCCTGGAACGCCGCCTGACGCCCAAGGAGGGCAAGGCTGTGCGCATGGCGCACCGGCAGGCGCTGGCCTCCGTCCGCGGAACGGGACGGGACGCTGACATCCGGGATGTGCTGGCGGCCCTCTACGCTCCGGATGCGACGGCGGCTGCGGACGCGAACCTGACCGTGGAGCAGCTCAAGGAGTGGGGCCTTGATCCGGCGTTCGAGCTCGAACGCATGATCGAAGATGACCTGGCCGGGCTGATCGACGGGCCGACCAGCCCGGACATCGAACTCAGCGGCGGGCTCACGGTCTTTGACGTGTCCCTGCTCCCCGAGGACGGTCCGGCCCTGCCCCTGGTCATGACGATCATCAACACCTGGCTGGCGAACACCCTGTACCGGCAAAAGACACCGGTACCGACCACTTTGCTGATCGAGGAAGCCTGGCACACCGTGCAGGGCTCGGTCGCGAAGGTCACCCGCCGCAACACCAAGCTCTCCCGCGCCTTGTCGCTCTCCTGCCAGTTCGCGTTCCACCACATCTCCGACATCCCCCAGGACAGCCCGGCGATCGCGATGCTCAAGGAATGCGGAACGGTGTTCCTCTACAAACAGGGGAAACGTGAAGACGCCGTGGCCTGTGCCAGGCTGTTCAACCTCCCGCCCGGGTCCGCGGACGACATCGGCAAGCTGGCGAAGGCCACGTGCCTGATGAAGATCGGCTCCTTGGATCCGTTCGTGGCCATTCACCTGCGCAGCCCCCTCGAGGTGGCCCTGACCGACACGGACAAGGCCATGAAGTCCGCAGCCACCCTGGACCTCGCCCAGGACCTCACCGAACGGGAAGAGGAGAACGTCGCATGAGCACGCCGGTTTCCTCCGAAACGATTCTGATCCGGATCCTGGCCGGCAGTGCGGCCGTGCTGCTGCTCTGCGCGTTTCTGGCCTTGCAGCTCGGGGAGGTCTTCACCCCCACCGGCACGATCTCCTGGAACCCGGCGGAGCTGGGGGCAACCGTCAGGGCCGGCCGCTTCCACTGGCCTCCGGCGTCCACCTGGATCCTGGTTGTCCTGCTCCTGGCCGCGTTCCTTGGGGCCCTCTGGTTGTCCATGACAGTCTTCGGCGCGAAGCCTGAAGACAACGGCCTTCCCCGGTACAAGGACCTGGAGCACCGGATGGGCCGCAAAGCAGCCCTGAAGCAGGCCCGGCAAGCCCTCACCTTGCCCGAGGACGCCTCCGGGGAAGACATCATCGTGGCCCTGTGCAAACTGGACGGGGAAGTCCTGTACGTCCAGCACGAAGACTCGATGTGGGTCTACGCGCCCCAGCGATCAGGCAAGACCCTGTGGCTGGCAGTCGGCATCGTCGTCGATGCCCCCGGCCCGGTGCTGACCACCTCGACGAAGATCGACCTGCTCCAGCTCACGGCCCTGCGCCGCCGGGAGCAGGGCACCGTCGAAGTGTTCGACCTGCAGGACATTTCCGGGTGGCCTCAGTCGATCAGCTGGGATCCGGTGGCCGGCTGCGAGGATCCTGATGAAGCCCTGGCCCGCGGCAAGGCCTGGGCCGGGGCGCAGCCCATGGGGGATGTGAAGAACGGCGACTGGTTCAACAGCAAGGCCGCGGCCGTGCTCGGCCGTTTCCTGCACGCTGCGGCACTGGACGGCGGAGACATCGAAGACGTCGTGCGCTGGTCCAACAACTTCTCCGACCCTGAGCCGATGGAGATCCTGCGCGAGCACGGAGCACCGGCCGCGTTCGCCGCCCGTTTGCAGGCACTGACGTCTTCCCGGGCCGGGGAAACCGTGGACTCGATCCAGGAAACCCTGGCCGGGCTGCTGGAGCCGTTGTCCTCACCCAAGGCGCTGCGCTTCCTCATACCCGAACAGGGTGAAGGGTTCGACGTGGAAACGTTCCTTGCCGGCGCGAACACCCTGCACCTGGTCACCGACGGGGAAGACTCCCCGGTGGCCCCGCTCGTGACCATGTTCGCCGACCACATCTTCCGCAAGGCCCAGAAGATCTCCCAGGGCCGTTCCGGTGGCCGGCTCTGGCCGGTGTTCACCATGGTCCTGGACGAAGCGCCGAACGTGGCCGCGTTCCCGAAGATGGCAGCGGCCCTATCGGACTCCGGCGGCCGCGGGATCCGGATCGTGGGCTTCAGCCAATCCTTCGCACAAAACCGGGCGCGCTGGGGCGTCGAAGGCGCGAAGGCCATCCGCGGCACCTCCTCGATCCGGATATTCCTTCCCGGGCTGGAAGAAATCGACGAGCTCGAATCCATCGCCAAAGCGGCAGGCCCCACCACAAAGACCCGTACATCCACGTCCAGGGGCCGCACCGGCACCTCCACGACCATCAGCGAGGAAGAGCGTCCGGTGATCCTGGCCCACCAGATCCAGCAGCTCGACAGGGGCCAGGGGTTCATGCATTACTCCAACCTCCGGCCCGCCGTCGTTGACCTGATCCCGTACTGGGACCGACCGGACGGTGAGCAGATCGCCCAGGACCGCAAGGCCGTCGAGCGGATGACCGGAAGGATCAGCGCGTGAGCCAGGACCCGTACGACGGCCCTCCGCTGCCCGATGACGAACCGGCACCGGACGAGACGACACCGCCGTTCGACGACGAAGGCCCGGGCTCAGGGCCGGGAACCCCGCCGGACCGTCTTCCTCTGGAGGACGGTCCGGCGGGCGTCGACGCTGACGGGGTGCTCCCGTCCCCGGAAGAACTGCTCCTGGAGCACGACGGGCGGATCGGCGTTCTCCGTACGGACGTCAACGAACTCGCCGGGGTCGTGGCGGACCTGCTGGCGAACCCACCCAAGGGCAAACCGGCCCCGTGGAACTGGAAGCACCTCAACGGTTCCGCCGCGGCGAAACTCCTGACCGAGCTGCGCGGATGGGTGGACTGGTACAACGACCGGTACGGCGTCGCGGCCGATTCAAGGATCCCCGGCTGCTGGTACCGGCACGCGCCCGTCGTGGAAGAACTCACCGGCGTCTGGGTCGCCTGGCGTGCCGCCTACTACGGCCACACGACTCCGTTGGATGCCCCGGCGTACTGGCACGAACGGATCCTCTGGCCCACCTTCGACCGGATCACCAAAAGACAATGGGGGATGGTGAACTGCATCAACGGCCACAAAGACCCCCGACCCCAGCAAACACCCTCCACCGACAACGGATTCGACGAATTCCTCAACGCCCTCGGACAGGAAGAGTAAAGGAATCCATCACGAACGCCACCGCGGTGGCTGACCACGGAAGAAGCAATGTCGGCACCGGGTACCAGGGTGCCGGTCACGACGGGATTACGAAACCAAGTGGCTGATTGGGGAGGATGCATGAAGATGCTGCAAGGCCTGCGCTGTGTTGGGCGCCGCTGGCCTCGGGATGGGCGGCATTGGGGTCAACCGACTGGCAATTGAGAATCAACTCTCAATTGCGCCGCAGGCTGTGGCACATTTGCCGGTCCTGCCATTCGTCACCGGTGGTGGGCAAGGGATGAATGAAGGTTTGGGCGGTCCGAGTGACCGAAGGGCGCAATTGTCCAGACAGTGTCTGGACAATTGAATCCGGGCTGTCAGTGGAATTGAATCCGGGCTGTCAGTGGCCCCCGATAGGGTGGAATCATGACCCAGATCGAGCCGGACCTGCCGCGTGACTACACGGCTGCACTTATGTCCCTCAAAGACCTTGTGCGCCACGCGCAATTCAAGGCCCAGCGTGTGGTGAACAGCGCCATGATCGAGCTGTACTGGAACATCGGACGAACGATCCTGGACCGGCAGGCCAACGAGGCGTGGGGCAGCAAGATCCTTGACAAGCTGGCGCGTGACTTGCGGTCGGAGTTCCCGCACATGAGGGGCTTCTCTCGGACGAACGTCTATAACATGCGTGCGTTCGCGGCCGCATGGACCGGTCCTGAACCAATTGTCCAGACACCGTCTGGACAATTGAGCTGGAGCCACAACGTCACGCTCCTGAACAAAATCAACGACCACGAACTGCGACGCTGGTATGCCTCCAAAGCCGTCCAAAACGGCTGGTCCGTCGCGGCCCTTGAACACCAGATCCTCACGGGCCTCCATACCCGCACCGGAGCAGCACCGAACAATCTTGAAGCGCGCCTCCCGGGCGAGGGAAGTGACCTGGCCCGGGCCGTGGCGAAGGACCCCTTGGTCCTCGATTTCCTGGGGTTGACCGAAGAATCCCAGGAACAGGCCATGGAAGAAGCCATGACCTTGCGGATGGCCCAGACCTTGGCTGAGTTCGGTCCAGGGTTCGCGTTCGTTGGCCGGCAACACCATCTCGATGTTGACGGGGACGACTTCTTCATCGATCTCCTGCTGTATCACGTCCCGTCAGACCGTTACGTGGTGGTCGAACTTAAGGCCGGGAAATTTAAGCCTGAGCACCTGGGGCAGCTGAACTTTTACGTCGCAGCGGTCAATGACATGCTCCGTCTTCCGCGGCAGGCTGCCACGGTCGGCATACTTGTCTGCGGTTCCCGGAACGAGCGAACGGTCCGCTACGCACTCGATGGTTCCGCCCAGCCACTCACGGTAACTTCGTACACCTACGAAGCCCTACCCGCCGATGAACAAGCGACCCTTCCGTCTCCCGCAGCAATCACTGCCGCCCTGGAACACGACCCGACCGACGACGCGGGGGTCAGAGGCTGACGAGCAGAACCGGAAATCGAGTCAGCTCTGCGAGTCAGCACGTCCACTTGGCTGAGCAAGCTGAGCATAGGCTTTGAGCATGAGGGTAGCCAAGACTGACGTCATCGCCGGACTGCCGGCACCCGTAGCCCGCAGTCTCGTCCGGCTCTTCAGGGCCGGCCAGTGTTCCAGGACGCCGCCGACCTCCTTCTCCAAGACCACGGACTCGGCGACGCCAGAGCTGTGTTCACTTCGCTCGAGGCTGCCGGATACCTTGAGCAGGTCGATTTTGATTTCGACGACGACTACATCTGGTGAGTGGGAAACGACGGCGGACGCCCGCTGACCAAGAGGAACGCACAACAGGAGCGCGCTGTCGGTGCTGCTTGCACTGGGCGCTCACTCAGACGCGGGATTTCCAAGATGTGCTCGAAGGTGCTCGAAGGTCCTCAGGATGACGCGGAGGCAGCATGTTTGAGTGATTGCACCTGCCATCCGTTGACCTATTCATTGTGCGATTGATATTGTCAAATCTAACAGTTGATACATTTTGCGACTGACATATTCGAATCAAGTCGTTTGTGGGGATGCGACAAGGCCACGACGGGGTGCGCGATGAGATTGATGAAGCTGTCCAAGAAGTTCGTTGTCGGCATGAGCGTATTCTTACTCCTGGCGCTGAGCGCATGTGGCGGGGGAGGTGCCGGCCAAGGAGCTGGCGGCTCGAACACTTTGAAGATGGCTGCGGGTGCCACGGGGCCGTTCACGTCCCAGTTCAACCCGTTTCTGCAGGCGTCGGGAAGTTCGAGCGGGTATTCGGGGCTTTTGATCTATGAGCCGCTCATGTTGGTCGACTACGTCAAGGACGCCACCAAGCCCTGGTTGGCGCAGAGCGCCAAGTGGAACAAGGACGGCACGCAGCTGACGATTGACGTGCGTCCGGGGGTGAAATGGTCGGACGGCACCCCGTTCACGGCTGATGATGTGGCGTTCACCTTTGAGCTGATGACCAAGTTCAAAGCGCTGAACTTCAACGGCTTGCCCGTCAAGTCGGCCACGGCGGCGAGTCCGACGCAGGCCGTGGTGACCTTCTCTGCTCCGGCTTTCCAAACCCTTTGGTACGTCACGGAACCGGTCCAGAAAAAGCAGTGGTCTTCCGTCCCGGATCCTGTGACCTACGCGAACCCGAAGCCTGTCGGCACTGGGCCTTTCATGCTCAAGAGTTTCACTCCCCAGGTGATCACTCTCGACAAGAATCCTTCCTACTGGGATGCCGGCAAGCCGGCGGTGGACAGCGTCCAGTACCTTGCCTACGACTCGGAGAGCAGCATGGTCGCCGCCATGCAGGGAGGTCAGGTGGATTGGATCGTGTCGTCGAATACCGATCCCAAGCAGATCACACAGCACTCGCCTTCGACCTTGGCTTCATGGGCATCGACGTTCGGGGTTTCCATCTACCTCCTGCCCAACGCGACCACGGCTCCGACCAATGACGCGGCGGTCCGGAAAGCGATCAGCCAGGCTATTGACCGGCCTAACCTTGCGAAGCTGGCATTTGGTCCGGGCGCACAACCCGTCCAGTCTCCGACGGGGCTCGACGGCGCCGGGGCCTCGGGCATGATCGCGGACCAGTACAAGAACGTCTCGCTGGGCAGCGGCGACGCCTCGGCTGCGAAGCAGACGCTCCAGGCCGACGGGTACACCCTGGGTTCGGACGGATACTTCGTCTCGCCCGATGGCAAACAGCTGGCACTGACGCTGACCGTTCCGACGACGAACCCGTATGGGGACTGGGTCCGCGCCGGGACCCTGATGACCGAGAGCCTCAAGGCTGCCGGCATCAAGCTGACCGTCAAACCCGAATCGCAGCAATCCTGGCGTTCGGATGTGGCCCTGGGCAACTTCCAGCTCTCCATGCGGGCCGCCGGCGGCGCCGGTTCCCTCTATGACAACCTCAGCAGGCTCATCTCCCAGCCGGTGCCTGCCCCGGGAAAACAAGCGGTGGTCAACTGGGAGCGCTACAGCAGCCCCAGGGCGGGGGAGCTTCTGAACGCCATGGCTTCCTCGGAGAGTTCGAGCCCGGCCTTCAAGCAGGCTCTGGACGGCCTCCAGTCGCTCTTGGTGGATGAGGCACCGGTCATTCCGCTCGGCAACCCATCGGCAGCTGGGGTTTGGAGGACCGACGCGTTCACCGGTTGGCCCTCCGAGCAGGATCCGTATGGGCTTCCGACGGCGAACAAGCCTTCCGTGGTCGACATCGCGGCGCGGTTGGCCCCTGCCCGTCACTGATACGGCGTCGCTGACGGTGGTGCCCCGTGTTCCGGCGGCTGGACGGCTTGCAGCGTCCAGCCGCCGACGCATGGCCGGATGGGCTAGGTCAGCTTCGATGCCCGGGTTGCCAAGAGGCGGCCCGCTTCTTGAAGCCATCGGCCAGGATCGTCGAGCGCGGCGGCGGTTGACCCGGCCAGCTCGACCAGGCTCCACGATGCGATGATGCCGTGCCTGGCAAGCTCTGACGGTGTCAGCTCAATGCGGCCGGCGACCACAACGGTTGGAATCCGATGGGCAGCGGCGCGGGCCGCGAGGGCGAGGGGGGCCTTGCCGAAGAGGCTCTGCGTGTCGAGGGATCCTTCGCCGGTCACGACGAGGTCGGCTTCGTCCAGCAGTATGTCGATCTGCAGGAGATCCAGTACCAATTCGGCACCGTCAATGCGTCGAGCCCCCAACGCCGTCATTGCCGCGAAGCCGATGCCGCCGCTGGCTCCTGCGCCCGCTTCAACGGCCGTGTTGTGTCCGGAGCGATCGATGAGATCCGCCCATCGGGTGAGTCCGGCCTCGAGGAGCTCCACTTCCCGGGCCCCTGCCCCCTTCTGCGGGGCGAACGTCTTTGCTGTTCCCGTAGCTCCGAGGAGCGGATTGCGGACGTCGATGGCCACGGAGATGTCGACCTCCTGCAGCCGCGGATCCAGGGTCGACAGGTCTACGCCGAGTATCCGGGAGAGTGATCCGCCGCCGGCACTTCCCGCGTCGGGCGGGGAGAATTCCGCGCCTAGCGCGTGGAGCATGCCTGCTCCGCCGTCGCTGACGGCGCTGCCGCCCGTGGTGAGGATGATTTTGCGGTGCCCGGCGTCGAGGGCGCCTGCGATCAGCTCTCCGACTCCGGTGCTCGTCGCCCGCAGGCAGGTCTCCCCGGTGTGGATGGGTACGTGGTGCGCGCCCGCCCCCTGGGCCACCTCGACATATGCGGTGCCGTTGTGCGCAGCCCACGATGCCGGGACCGGATATCCCAGCGCGCCGGTGACGATGGTGTGGTGTATGTGGGCGCCCAAGCGTTCCAGGACAGCGATGGTCCCCTCGCCGCCGTCGGCGATGGGGCACTCGACCGTCGTGCAATCCGCGGGTGCCGCGGCGATGCCGGCGGCGAGGAGGCGGGCGGCATCGGTGGCCGAAAGAGATGACTTGAACGCATCGGGTGCGACGAGCACGCGGACGGGTTTCATGGCAGGACCAGCCGCAGTCCCTCGTGGCTGCGAATGAAGCCCAGCCGCGCGTAGAAGCGGTGGGCATCGACTCGCCTCTTGTCGGATGAGAGCTGGACGACGCTGCAGCCTTTGAACCTCGCCCGCTCCACGGCCCACCTCACCAGCGCCGAACCCGTTCCGCGGCCGCGTTGGCTCGTCGCAACCCGCACTCCCGACAATTGGGCCCTGAGAGCAGCGTTCCAGCTCAAAGTCGTAAAGAAGACGAGTTGGAGGGTGCCGATCACCTCCCCGCTCTCGTCGGTGGCAACCCAAAGCTCGTTGCAGGGCTCCCCGGTAATAGCCTCGAACGCCCGCAGGTAGCTTTCTTCGGTCGCGCCCGGCAGGCTTTCCGCTGGTCCGAGTGCGTCGGATTCGAGGAGTTCGATGATACGAGGGAGGTCCTCGGCCCGGGCGAGCCGTACGGTAGTACCGCCGAGTAGTTGTTGCTGATCCATTCGAGACTCCTACTACTACCTTGGTTGTAACACCAATGATAAGCTAGATGTAGCAGAAATCGAACTTCAGATGTATCAATCGTTTGTTCCATCCGTGTCCATTGTTATTCATGTAGTGGCGGCGGCCTTCGCTAGGCAGGTGTCTCTGGCTCGTTGGGTGGGGGTGGTCCGGGTCGAGGCGAAGGAGGAGGATGTGACATCGATGCTGGTTCGGTTGCGGGTTCGGCTGCATGTCTATTTGGAGAAGCAGAGGGCGGATCGGGAAGCGCGCGAGGCGCAGTGCCGGCACGACGGCACGGGCCCCAGATGCTTTGCCTGCATCAACTACGCCCACATCTATGACTGATGGTTTTCGGCGCGACTGCGTGCTGCGGGTTGAGGATAGGGAGTTGAGTTCGACTGTTAACGCCACGACCTCCTCGAGGAGCCAGCCGCCCACCGGGGAGGCGCCCGTCGGCAGCGGGCGGCCCGTTCGTGGCCCTTCGCTTCGGGAACTACCGTCTTTTTCTCGCAGGCCAGCTCCTGTCGGTTTCGGGAACCTGGACTCAGCGCGTCGCCCAGGACTGGCTCGTCCTGGATCTGAGCAACGGTTCGGGCGTGGCCCTCGGTCTTGTCTCGGCGATTCAGTACACACCCATGATGTTGCTGAGCTCCTGGGGAGGACTCCTTGCGGACCGTTATTCCAAACGGCTGCTCCTTGTCATCACGCAGTCGCTGCTCGCCCTTACGGCCGCGGCACTCGGCCTTCTCGCTCTCACCGGGCAACTCGCGCTCATGCACGTCTACGTCCTTGCCGGAGTCATGGGCATTGCAACCGCGTTGGACAACCCTACGCGTCAGTCGTTCCTCATCGAATTGGTCGGCCGTGACCATCTTCCGGCAGCGGTGGGACTGAACTCAGCCACGTTTAACGTCTCACGCATGATCGGGCCCGCCATCGGCGGGGCCCTGATTGTGCTGGTCGGTGCCGGTCCCGCTTTCCTTGTCAATGCCGCATCCTTCCTGGCAGTCATCGCATCCGTGGCGCTGATGCGACGCGAGTCGCTGTTTGTCGAGCCCCCCACGGTTAAGGCCCGAAGGCAAATCCGGGCCGGGTGGGCATACATCTTCCAGGACCGGCGGGTCGGGGCCACGCTCGGGCTCGTCTTTGTCACCTCGACCTTCGCCATGAACTGGCCGGTGCTGCTCGCTCTGAGTGCGAGAACCCGGTACGACACCGGAGCCCAGGGCTACGGGGTCCTCCTCACGGCCCTCGCAGCCGGGTCCATGGCCGGTGCGCTGGTCTCCGCCTGGCGGGGAAGACCCCGGTTCTCCTACCTCGTGCTGGTGACAGCAGCATTCGCGCTCACCGAAATCGCGTCCGCTTTCATGCCGAGCTACGGCTGGTTTGTCGCCACCTTGGTCCCTCTGGGTTTTCTCGCCCTTAGCGTCAACACAACTGCGAATTCGCTGATCCAGGTGGTCACACCCTACGAACTCCGGGGCCGGGTGATGTCCGCATTCGTGATGGCCACCGCGGGAGGAACACCTCTCGGAGGACCGATCCTGGGGTACCTCTCCGAACGGTTCGGGCCTGCTTCCGCACTCGCCTTCGGAGGCTCGGCGTCGGTTCTCGTGACCTGTGCCGCGGCAATCGCTGTCCGAAGGGCCCAGAAACCGGATCCGAAGGTGGCGGACTCGCCGGAACCGGAGGCCACGGGCGGCCTGAGCACGAAAGACAGCTTCTGAGCGTCAGCTTCTGGTCCCCATGCTGGTTCTAAAGCTCAGTCAGTGCAAAGGAACCCGTGGCTCGGTGGCCGTTTCCGGGGTGTTGAGCCAGCAGCGCACGTCGTGACCCTCGGCGTCCACCGTGGAGACGGCCGGCATCTCGGTCGAGCAGACCGGCATCGCGTAGGGACAGCGCCGGGCGAAGGGGCAGCCTGTCGGCGTGGCTGCCGATGCGGCGCCTCCGCCTTGGCCGATCCCTGCCACTTCCGCCGCGTTGCGGCCGCGCCTGGCAGGGTCAGGCGCTGACTCGATGAGCAGCTGGGTGTAGGGGTGGGCCGGATGCTGGGTCACGCTTTCGCTCGGGCCCCGCTCCACGACGTGTCCGCGGTACATCACCAGGATCTCGTCAGCGAAGTACCTGGCAGAGGCAATGTCATGGGTGATGTAGAGGATGGCGAGCTCCTGCTGTTCCTTGAGCGTTGCGAGCAGGTTCAGGATGCCAAGTCTGATTGACACGTCAAGCATTGAGACCGGTTCGTCCAAGAGCAGGACGGAGGGCGACGCTGCGAGTGTCCGTGCGATCGCGATACGCTGCAACTGCCCTCCGGAGAGTTCGTGCGGATACTTGTCCAGGAATTGGGAAGCCGGATGGAGCTGGACCGTGGAAAGAAGTTCGTCCAGTTGCTCTTCGATGCGCTGGCGGCCGGAGCGGACTCCGTGTAATCGGAGCACCCGGGTGAGCTGATAGCGGATGGTGTGGACCGGGTTCAGGGACGCGAACGGATCCTGCAGGAGGAGCTGGACTTCGCCGACATAGCGGCGCCGCTGGCGCCCCGTGCGGGGGTGCACGGGTTTCCCATGCAGTCGCACTTCTCCGGAGGATGCCGGGAGCAGCTGCGCCAGGAGCCGGGCGACGGTGGACTTTCCGGAGCCGCTTTCTCCGACGAGCGCGACGGTTGACCCGGCACAGAGGGTGAGGTTGACGGCGTCGACGGCCACGACCTTCCGTTGCCCGCCGACGGCTCTGCTGAGATTGAAGGTCTTGCCGAGACCGGTCGCCTCGAGCACGGGTTTCTTGCTGTTCTCGGTCATGGGAAGCACGTCGATTCCGGCGTTCATCTGGGCAACTCCTCTTGGACGAGAGCGTCGACTGGACGCAGCTGTAGGGTCTCATCAACGTGGTGGCAGGCAACAAGCCTCGCCTCGCCGCCGGTATCGCTGGTTGCGGGTTGGCCGGCCTGATCAGGCAGGGAAAGCAATGGCGGATCTTCCTGCCGGCAGATGTCTGTGGCGAGCGGGCACCGGGGGTGGAATGCGCACCCGGTCGGGATGCTGCGCAGGTTTGGTGCGGCGCCGTCGATCGCGGCGAGCTTCCTCCGTGGACCGCGAAGGACCGGGAACGAGAGCAGCAGGCGGCGGGTGTAAGGGTGTCGTGGCTGGTGTTGGATCTGGGCTGCGTCACCAAGCTCGACGAGCTCGCCCGCATACATAACAGCGATCCTGTCTGCGATCTCGAGCAGCAGGGACAGATCGTGGGTA
Source organism: Arthrobacter sp. 01T428 (assembly GCF_056398685.1). Taxonomy (NCBI): domain Bacteria; kingdom Bacillati; phylum Actinomycetota; class Actinomycetes; order Micrococcales; family Micrococcaceae; genus Arthrobacter; species Arthrobacter sp. 01T428. Next base: position 106,883 of record NZ_JBFTPW010000010.1, read on the forward strand.
ATGAAGATGAATGAGCTGTCCAAGCGGGTGCGTAGGTCCATGATGCAGCGGATGATGTCGCGTTGGACGACGACGTCCAGAGATGTGGTGGGCTCGTCCATGATGACGACAGCGGGATCGAGTGCGAGTGCCATGGCGATCATGACGCGCTGGCGCTGCCCGCCCGAGAGTTGGTGCGGGTAGGAACCGAGACGGGACCGGTCAATTCCGACGAGCTCAAGGAGTTCTCCGACGCGTGCTTCCTGGTCAGCGGCCGCCATCTTCGGCCGGTGGGCCCGGATGGTGTCCTCAAGTTGGGTGCGCACGGTGAGCACCGGGTTCAGGGAGTTCATGGCGGCCTGGAACACGACGGCTGTCTCTTCCCAGCGATAGCGGCGAAGTTGTGCCTGGCTCGCGGAGAGGACATCCAGCGGGGGGAGGGAGGATCCGTCCGTGGCGCGTCCGAAGTACTTTACGGAACCGCCGACAACTTCACCCGGTGCCCGGAGCAGGCGGGTCACGGCGAAGGCCAGGGTCGATTTGCCCGATCCGGACTCACCCGCGATGCCGAGGACCTCTCCCCGGCGCAGGGTCAGATCCACGCCCCGCACGGCCGGAAGCGCTCCGTGCGCGGTCTGGTAGTCAACGCGGAGCCCGGTGATTTCCAGGACGGAGTTCCCGCTGCGGGAAGGGGCTGCGGTCTTCTCTGCGTCGTGGTCCAGTTGGATGAGCCGGCGCGTTAGGCGCGACCGTTCGCGTGCCGTCTTGACCCGCCCGACGCCGCGCAGCCGGGGGTTGACGACCTCGTCGATTCCCAGGTTGATCAAGGCAAGCCCCATGCCGACAACGGCGAGACAGAGTCCAGGCGGCACGAACCACCACCAGGCGCCGGTCAGGAAGGCGTTGCTTGCTTCCGACCAGCGCAGCACCGATCCCCAGCTCCAGCTGGCGACGTCGCCGAGTCCCAGGAACGCCAGGCCCGTCTGGACGATGATGCCGGAAAGGACGCTGAAGAGGAATCCCGTGGCGATGATGGCTGTCTCGTTTGGCAGGATCTCGAACCAAACGATGCGCCAGGCCGGCTCCCCGGCAGCGCGGGCGGCTTCGACGTAGTCACGCTTGCGGATGGACATCGTCTGTGCGCGTAGCTTGCGGGCGCCGTGGGACCAGGCCGTGAGCGCGATGACGGCCGCCGTGACGACCCAGCTGACATTCCCGAGATAGGCGATGATCAGAATCTGCAAGGGAAGCACGGGTATGACGAGGAAGATGTTAGTGCCCAAGGACAGGAGCTCGTCGGCAGAGCCCCCGAGGTATCCGGAAGTGATTCCGACAAGAATGGCGACCGTCTCGCTGATGAGCGCGGCGAGGAAGCCCACCTCAAGGCTGAGCCTGGTGCCGGCGAGGACCTGCGAGAAAACGTCCTCTCCCAATGCCGTGGTACCGAGCAAATGCTGGGAGGAGGGCGGCACGAGGACGTCCGGGCTTGTGGCGGAGGGGTCGTAGGGGGCGATCCAAGGCCCGATGACCGCGAGCACACCAAATACAGCGAGGATCGCTGCGCCGACCAGAACTTTGCGGGAGCGGAGCCAGTGGCGCTTTTTGCGGCGTGGGCGGGTGCTCGTAACGACTTTTGTGATTTCGACTGCGGATGTCATTTGTGCCTCACGCGTTCCGGGTACGGGGGTCTAGGACGAAGAACGCCACATCCGCGAACAGGTTCGCGGCCAGGACGGCGAACGTCGTGACGAGTAGGATCGCCTGCAGCAGCGGGAAGTCCTGGTTGCTCACGGCCTGGAACATGACGTAGCCGATGCCCGGGAAGGAGAAGACCTTCTCCACAAGCAGGGATCCGCTGACGACGAGGCCAAGTTCCATGGCAAAACCCGCGACTGCGGGGAGGATGGCGTTCCGGGCCGCGTAGTTGAGCATGACCCGTTTCGAAGAGAGGCCCTTGGCCTGCGCTACGACGACGTAGTCCTCGGAAAGGGTTGTCACCATCATGTTGCGCTGCATCAGCATGTGGCCGGCGAGTGAGCCGATGACGATGGTCAGGGCCGGCAGGATCGAGTGGTAAAGGAGCGTGCCGATGAAGTCCAGGCTCAAGCTGGGCGGAATTGACGGGTCGTACCCGCCGCTCACCGGAAACCACCCGAACCCGACGGCGAAGACCGCAACCAACAGCAGACCGACCCAGAAATGCGGGATCCCGCGCAGAAATGCTCCGATAGGCAGGACCGAATCCATCCACGTTCCGCGGCGCCATCCGGCGATGCAGCCCAGGAGCGTCCCGAGCAGAGTGGCCACGAGGGTGGAGACGCCGAGCAGGCCGATCGTCCACGGCAGGCTGTCTGCAACCACCGAGGAAACAGGGGTCGGAAAGTAAGTGAAAGAAAGCCCGAAGTCTCCGTGGAAGAGGTTCTCGATGTACACCACGTATTGCTCGAAGAGACTCTGGTTCTTATTGAGGCCGAAGGCGGCGGCGAGTGCTTCGCTGGCCTGCGGGGAGAGCTGGCCGTTGAACCGCTCCATGACAGCTTGCACCGGGTCCCCGGGCATGAGCCTGGGGAGGATGAAGTTGATAGTGATGGCAGCCCACGCCGTGACGAGATAGAACGCTAGGCGTCGTGCGAGGAAGCGCATGTGCTGCCCTCTTTCGTTCGCGGTCGCGACCGTTGACGCTGGCCTCGACTCTGATGACCTTTGACGTTTCCAACAAGCCGAATACCCTCTTATACGAGGCGGATCTATCAGCTGTTAGTTTTTAAGCCTAACCTAACCTAACTTCTTCTTGAAGGGTCGGTCAAGCGCTTCGTGGCATTTTGTGCTGAAGATTGTCGGTGGATTTCCCGCCGAGGCGCCCGTCCCACCCGATGTGGCGGATTGCTTCCGCCGGTTCGATGGGGAGCGGGTGTGTCGCCATCCGTGACCGGACGTTGAGTCCGGCGTCGACGTACTCCTCAAGGGCTGAGCCGTCGAGGGAGGGCAGCGTGACAAGGCGGGCGCTCCGGGCTCCGTCGAGGTGCCTCCTGAGCGACTCCACCACGGCGCGGGTCGCCTCGTCCACGGTCTCTGGCTGACGGGCGCTGGCGTGGGCCTCGATCCACGACATGCTTGCCGCGCACGCGAAGCCGTGGGGAACACCGTATTCGGCGGTGAGATGGTAGGCGAAGGCATGGGCCCCGGTTGTGCGGGTCTGGGAGATCGCCACGCCGGCAACTGCTGCCGCCAGGAGGAGCAGGTGCCGGGGGGAGTCGGAGGCCGGCGAATCGTCCGCCCAGCGGATCCCCGGGGAAGGTGGGGCGCTGTGGGTGAGGTGGCGGAGGAGGTGGTCCCGGGCGGCGTTGGCGTATACGCGGCTGGAAGGTGTGCTGGCCAGGCTCCAACCGGATTCGATCGCATGGCATACGGCATCCAGGGCCGCAGCGAGGCTATGCCGGTCCGGGCATGTCAGGGTGAGCTCGCCGTCAAGGACGGCAAGGTCGGGGCGGCATTGCGGGAGGTCGAGGGAGACTTTGGCCGATCCGCGGTACAGGGTGGCGAAAGGGGTGATCTCCGCCCCGGTTCCTGCCGTCGTTGGTACAGCGACAAGGAGCGGTGGTTCGGCCCGCAGCGAGGAGGTGTTCCCCTGCAGCCCGGAGTCCAGGAAGCGGGGATCGGGTTTGAGCAGGCGGGCTGCTTTCGCCTGGTCGATGGCAGAGCCGCCGCCGACGGCAAGAACCGTGTTCGGACGGAGCTCCTCGATCACCTGTGAGAGGTCCAGGGCGTCATCGACGGAAGGATTGGGCCGTATCAGTCCATATTGGTGCGCGCCGTGACGTATCAGGGAAGCAATGTCCGGGATGTCTTCGATGGTCCGCCGGCTTGCGACGACAAGTACCCGGCGGGGGGAGCGGCCAACGATCTTGCTCAGCGCCGAGGACGCCCCGCTACCCTCGAGCAGCTGCGGTGCGCGTCCAAGCTTCGACGCGGTGAACAGAAGTCTCTGGAGGTCATGCATGGCTGACGACTGCCGTATCTGGAATTGTCGCGCTGCGCATCCGCTCCGCGATGTGCGGCAGGGACAGGGATGCGCCGGCGCGTTGCGGGGTTTCCCTGACCGTTCGCCCGGCGCGGACGCGGATGAAATGCGGGCCGGGGGTCAAGGCGGCGGAGGCGAGCCGTTGCTGCAGGGACTCCAGGGTGTCCACCGTGGAGGTGGCGTGATACCCGCTGGCTCTGGCGACGGCGGCGAGGTCGGTGGTTCCGGACGTGCTCTGTTGTGATCCGGTCGACTCGTATCCGCCGTTGTCGATGACTACGTGGACAAGATTGGCCGGCTGCTCGGCGCCGATAGTAGAGAAGCTCCCCAGGTGCATGAGCGCGGCACCGTCGCCGTCGAGCACGATGACGGTCTTCTCCGGCACGGCGGAAGCATAGCCGAGCGCCAGGGATGAGACATGCCCCATCGATCCTTGCATGTAGAAATGCCCCGGCCGGTCCCCGGCATCGTGGAGGTAGCGCGAGGTGTAGCCGGTCGTTGCGAAGATCGCCGCGCCGGGCGGGCACGCGGCCACGACTGCGGAGGCTACCTCTGCAGTGTCGGGGCCGGCCGTACCGATGGCCGGCGAGGCGCCCGGGTGCTGGCCGATGGACCGGTGGGGAAGCAGGAGGAACGCGCTTTTCCCGCCGGAGATTACCTCGTTTGCCTGATCAAGGGCGGGTTCGAGGGATTCGGCGGTAAGCACGGTGTGCCAGACGCCGAGGGCCGACAGTATCGTTTCCGTCGTCTGGCCCATCAGCGCGTGCTGGGGCTCGTCTGCGCCGGTGTCCGGCCAGCCCCGCATACTCACGAGGGCAAGCACGGGAACAGCGTACGGTTGGCAAAGGGATGTCAGGGGATTGATGAGGTTCCCGATCCCGCTGTTCTGGAGGAAGACCGCCTCCCGGCGGCCGGCGAGCTGGGCGCCAGCGGCCCCGGAAAGAGCAAGGCCCTCGTTGGCCGCTGCCCGGTAGCGTCCGTATGCACTCAGGTGGGCGATGGGCCCTGCGAAGGTACTGCAAGGCACGCCGGACCCCTGGTTCCAGCCCCGGACCGCGAGGCCGGAGACGAGGTCACAGCAGGCGATCATGCTTCCAACTCCAGCCATTGGTCCATGCGCTGCAGGTCGAAGATCTCCTTCACACTGGCGATCTGTCCTTCAAGGGCGCTCGAGCAGCCGTCATTGAGCATGATGCTGAAAGCGGACATCATCGCCGTGACAGTGGCCCTGAGTCCCTGGTTGGCGTGGATGACAATCGAGGCTCCCGCGCGGCCGGCGTCGCTCGCGCTCCACTCGTAGTAGGTCGTGGGCACAATGACCACGGGAAGCCGCCCGCTCCAGCGGGACATGAACTCCTCGACCTCGGCGTGGGTCTTGGCTTTGGAGTGGATGAGGATGGCGTCCGCCCCGGCGTCGGCGTAGGCGTGCGCCCGGTCCATGGCCTCGTCCATGCCGGCTCCCGCGATGAGGGCCTCGGTCCGTGCGATCACCATGAAGTCCGGGTCCTTCTGGGAGGCCTTGGCCACGCTGATCTTGTGCGCGAACTCACCTGTGGGGGCGAGCATCTGGCGGTGGCCGGCGAAGCTGTTGACCTTCGGGAAGACCTTGTCCTCGATGCAGATCGCGGCGATGCCGGCCGCCTCGTACTGCTGGACGGTGTACGCGGCATTGAGCTCGTTGCCGAATCCTGTATCGCAGTCGGCGATGACGGGCAGTCCACAGGCCTGGTTCATGGTCCGGGCCGCGGCCAGATAGTCGCTGATACCCAGGAGCCCGATGTCCGGAACACCGTGGGCCGCCGATACCTCCAGCCCGGACGCCCAGACCGCACGGTACCCGGCCCGTTCGGCAAGGACCGCGCCGAGCCCGTCGTGGGCTCCCGCCGTCAGTACAGGGCCCCTGCCCTCTCGGATGAGGCTGCGTAAGTGTGCGGCTTTGGTCACGACGACTCCTTTTTCTACAACGGATATGGAAGCGGCCCGGTACCAGGACAAGCGCTGGCACCGGGCCACGTTCAGGGCAGAAGCGCTCCGGGCGGCTAGTCGCTCGGGTGCTGCTTCACGTCGATGGCCAGGGCCACGACGAAGGATGCCGCCAGCGCGACGGCCAGGACCGGGGGCAAAAGCAGCGACGCCTCGAATCCGTTCAGGACGAACCCTGCTCCGACAACGAGCGGGATGAGGACCGACACTGCAATCTTCCAGTCGTCGCCGATGATGAAGTCGTACCAGAATTCGAAGAATCCCTTGATGAATTTCATGGCCTAGACTTCCTCTCGCACACTGACAGGCTGGACGATTTCGATGACCGGGACTTGGTCTGCCGGTACCTTCAGGATCTTGACGAGGATCGCCGAGAGCAGCACCCAGCCGGCGAGGATCGGCAGGAGGACCATGTCCGAGAGCACCCACTCCAGGCTGGTGTGGGAGGGTGTCAGGGCGCCCAGGCCCTCCGTGGCCCAGAAGGTGCCGAAGGTGGTCAAGAGCAGCCCGACGCCGAATTTGAGCGTGTTTTCCGGGACCTTGGTCAACGGTGCGTGGATGACGATTGCAGCGAGCAGGACAACCACGACGGCCGCGACTGCACCCATGATGGCAACCGGCATGTTGTTGGCGTTGAGGCCAAAGGTGATGACGATGAAGACGACCTCCACGCCCTCGAGGAAGGTGCCTTTGAAGCTGACGACGAAGGAGAACCAGTCAAGCCCGAAGCGGACCTTGTTACCTGCCGCGGCCGCCGCGTTGACCTTGTTCTGGTAGATCCGAGCCTCATCGTGCATGGCCTTTCGGCCAGCAGAGCGCAGGATGGCCTTCTTGAGCCACTGCAGTCCGAAGATCAGCAGCAGGACGCCGATGATCAGCTGCAGGCTAGAGCGCGGCAGCCAGTTCGCCAACGCATACCCAGTCACCGCGGTGAAGCCGGTCAGTGCTACGAGCGCTGTCCCGACACCGTACAACGTGGACTTCCAACTCCTTGTCATGCCCATGGCGAGCACGATCGTCAGGGCCTCGACCATTTCCACGATCGCGGCCACGAACACGGAGATGGCCAAGCCCCAGTCGGTACTTGAACCCATGACAACCACCTTTCTGTATCTCTAAGAATGTGCGTTCGTTGAACATACTAACGGCCGTTAGATCTGTTAAGCAACAGAGAGTCGGATATTTAATTGATGGGTTATGCGGGGAACGGAACGGCTGATCACTCCATGGGGGAATCTATCGAGCATTCAGGACTTGGCGGTCGTCAAGGATTCAAGGGGTCGGTTGTCACGGTACTTTCGAGCGTGCGCGGGGTACGATTGACTAGCTCGAGTGAGGAGACCAGATGAGCGTCAATACGAACAAAGAGGCCCCATTGGATCTTGAGGCCGCGATCCCGGATACCGCAGCTGCGGCGCCCGAGCGGCAGGCGGGGGCCAGGGCCCAAGGTTCGCCCACGTGGCTGCTCCTTGTGTACCGCGTGCCAAGTGAGCCAACACGCCTGCGCGCCGCCGTCTGGCGCAAGCTGCGCAACCTGGGAGCGATCTACATGCAGAACTCCGCCGCTGCGGTGCCCCGCACCGCACAGAGTGAGCGGGCCATGAGGGCTCTCCGGAATGAAATCGTCGAAGCGATGTCCGGAAAGGCATTTCTCATCAATTCGACGTCGATCATCGGCGAAACGGATCTGGTCGAGATGTTCAATGCGGCCCGCAATGATGAGTATGAAGAGATCCTCGACAAGTGCGGGGACTTCCATGCCGGGGTTGAGAAGGAAGTCAGGGAGGAACACTTCACCTACGGCGAGCTCGAAGAAAACGAGGAGGACCTCGTCAAGCTCAAGGGGTGGTACCAGAAGGTCAAGGCACGCGACATGCTCGGTGCACCCCTGGCGGACAAGGTTGCGGACGCGTTGACGGACTGCGCCGCCACCCTGGAGGACTTTGCCGCCCGTGTCTACGAGGCTGACAGCGCCGGACTCTGACAGCGGGTCCGCTCACCGGAACGGCGGATGAGCGGCGCCCGGAGTCAAGGACTCCCGGCGCCGCTCTTCTTGCGCCCGACCGGGTGGAGGAAGACAACCCCTCGCTTCAATTCTCCGGCCTATTGCAGTCGCAATTTTTAAAAAGTAACAGCTGATAGATCTATGCATCGCATTTCGTTAGTGATACGTTGTAGTGCATTAGCGAACGCGAGCGGGCCGGTCCGCATCCCGCGACACCGGAACCCACTCCAGAAGGAGGGTTCAATGACTGAATCCCAGGAACCGCAGCTTCCGCTGCGGCTCGGCTCCAAGGCATCGTGGCTCGCCTACGTCGCCCAGCAGCTCGGGTACTTCAATGACGAGAATCTCGCCGTCACCCTGTTGAACAAGCAGGAAATCAAGGACCTCGAGGCCGGCGGTGGCCGCCTCGACGCCCAGGTGAACTGGTTCCAGCACGCAGTCTTCGGCGTGGTCAACGGCAAGCCGCAGGTCGCGGTCATGGTCCTGCACGACGCGCCCGGCATCACGGTAATGGTGTCGGAGGTGTCCAAGGGCGAGATCCGCTCCGCCGCAGACTTTGCCGGACGCCGGATCGCCGAGGGTGCCAGCCACTCGGCCAAGGGGATCGTGACAAGCTACCTCGCCAGCAGGGCCGGGTTGCCCAGCGGAAGCTACACTCCGGTGATGGCGGCGGTCGACGGCCGGCGTGAGGCCGTCACGCAGGGGCTGCAGGAAGGCACCGTCGATGTGCTGACCTTCATGGAACCCATGACGACCTACATGAAGGAAACCGGGCTCGTCTCCACGCTGTATGACCTGGCTACCCGCGAGAGCACGGTCGCCGAGCTCGGCGCGGTCTGGCCGGCGGAATCCTTGCTCGTCACCCCGGAATTCGCAAAGGACCACCCGGACATCGTCCAGCGTCTGGTCAACGCGATGCGCCGCACCCTCGAGTACGTCCGCTCAAGTACCCCCGAACAGATCGCCGAACTCCTGTCCTCCACCTACCTCGCGGGCAAGGAAACCGCTGATGCCGTCCAGGCCATCGCCAAGAGATGGCCCACCTTGTCCCAAGGCGACTACACGATCTCCCCCGGATCCGCGCAGCTCGTCATCGATGCGATCAAGTCCGCACCGTTCGATGACACCCTCAGCGGACAGATCCGCGCAAAGGTCAAGACCGTCGACATCGACGCCTCCACCCTCTACGCGAACGCCTTCGTCCAGGAGCAGAGTCCCGTCGCCTCCTGACCCCCGGATTGTCCTCCCTCCGGCGAAGGCCCCAGCCGCGGGCCTTCGCCGGAGCTGTATCCGTAGCGCGGCACCGCCGCGAAGAACCCGCCCTGTAAGGAGCCCGCCCATGGAACACCTGACATTCCCGCAGTCCGTCCTCGATGCCACCCCGGAGGGGCGCTTCGAGGACCCTTCTGTCCATGCCTTCCGGGAGGAAGTCTTCACGAGCCCGGGCTGGAGCGAACACGGCCTGGCAATCGTCGAGGGCATCCCGGTGGAGGATCCGGCGCTGGCGGCCCGGTGCGCCACTGCGGTCTCCTCCGCGCTCGGGCGCCTGCTTCCCCAGGACGGCGCCGGCCAGCTGGTGCGCGAGGTGAAATACCGCGGCGTCAAACTCGGCGAGGGCGCCACGGGACGGTACTCGGACAGCCGGGAAGGAGGGCAATTCCACACCGACGGCCCGCACCGGCCCGACACGGCGCCGGACTGGTTCGCCCTGCTGTGTATCCGACAGGCCAGGGTCGGAGGCGGCCTCATCCTTGTCCCTACCGGCGAAATCATCCGGAAGCTCGATCCCGACGCCCTTGCCGTGCTCCAGGAGCCGTTCCTCTTCGACCAGCGCGAGGACGGCGTGCCGCCCGTGCCGCGGCCCGTCCTCGTCCAGCAGCCCGATCGCCAATGGCACGTGAACTACCTGCGCGAGTACATCGAACTCGGGCACAGACACCCCCTCGGCACACCATTGACCGATCGGCAGGTCCACGCACTTGACCGCTTCGACCAGGAAGTGGCCTCAGCAGTGGCCAACCCCGACCGCATTGAGGTCAAACTGGCACCGGGCCAGCTGGCAGTGATCGACAACCGCCGACTTCTGCACGGTCGAACCACCTTCGGAGACGACCCCCAAGACCGCGACCGGCTCATGCTGCGGACCTGGATCCGCGAACTGATCCCGGCCGGATCCGCCGCAGCCGCCAGGCCCGATGTCATCATCAGTGACCGCTGAACAGACAAGGAAGCGGCTGCCTCCCCGAGGGGAGGTAGCCGCTTCTTCCTTTCGAGAGCACTTCTAGCCCACGGGCACGGAAGCGCCGCCCTCGAAAACCAATGCCCGGCGCCGGACCCAACCTTCGTCACCACACCACCCACCAAACGCCAGTCAAACCCCTGCGCCTCCCAAGCGCACTGCACCCGGCCGTGGGATCGCCCGAAACGGCGGGAATCAGGAGAACAGTTGAATCCATACGACGCGGACATCACGCGGCCTACACGGAGGACGGCCGGCCTTGGAGAACCCCCGCATGACCAGCACCCAGCGTCCCCATCCCAAGGGCACCCGGAAACGCACCGGACCGCTGCGCGACCCGGTGCGGTGCGGCTTTCCCGTCGATCCCTTCTCGCAGCTGTCGGCGCAGCAGCCGCGGGAGCGACGGGATGCGGACTCGTGGCACCGGCCTCGTCAGCCCCGACGACTACCCCGACGTCACGAGCGACCCCGACCGCGAAGGCAGCGGCCGTTCCGAGTCCGAAGACATCCGCCGCGTCGGCTGCACCGATCCCGGCCATCAGGGCCGAGATCGAGAAGCGCTTCGCCGGCCGCCCGCCGGGCCAATGGGGTATCGATCTCCCTGGGATCGTCACCCACACGGGTTCCCGGGCCGTCGCCCTAACGTTCGATGCCTGCGGGGGTCCCGGAGGATCGGGCTACGACGCCCAGCTAATTGATACCCTCCGCCGTCTGCGAGTGCCCGCAACCCTCTTCCTGAATGCACGTTGGATCAACACCAACCCATCGCTGAGCGGAGAACTCGCCTCCGACAGCCTGTTCGAGATCGGAAACCACGGCCTCGCCCACGTGCCGCTCTCCACGACCGGTCGAAGCGCCTACGGAATCGCCGGGACAAGAACGATCGATGGAGTGATAGACGAGGTCTCAGGCGGCGCAAGTCGAATCGTCGCCCTGACCCGGAAGCGGTCGTCGTGGTTCCGCGCCGGGACCGCGTTCTACGACGAAACCGCTGTTCAAGTCGTGCGCGCCATAGGCTTCACTCCCGTCAACTTCTCGATCAACTCCGACGGCGGAGCAACCTTCCCGCCCGGCACCGTCGCCGCGCAACTGGCCGGGGCCCAGCACGGAGACATCGTGATCGGCCACATGAACCAGCCCGGGTCAGGAACATCAGCGGGCTACGCGACGGCCTTGCCAGCGATGATCGACCAGGGCATGGACTTCACAACCCTGTCCCGCACCAGAATTCCCGTCCCAGGCCAACCCAGAATCGGATGACTAAACCGCGCACCGGCAAACCAGGACAGAACCTGCCCGTAACACGGGGTCAGCCGGGCGGGAACAGTGCACTCGTGACGCATCGATCGCCGCTGCCGTCGGGTTCGGGCTGCTCGCCTTCGCCCGCCTAAGAGCCGGCGAAGGCAGCAGACCGGGCAGCAAGGCTGGATGGTGTTTCTTGCTCCGATGCGGGTGCGTCACAGGGCGGTTGCAGTGCTGCCGGAGGCCACTGGCGGGGTCCGGTGGTCTTCCAGTGCCGTTACTCGGTGGCTTCCCTGAATATTGCTATGCCATATAGCTATGTAAGATAGCTATATGGATAGTGTGGAGGCAATGCGACTAGAGGACCAACTCAAGCGGTTCATCCGGTGGAACCGCTCAGCCCATCCACCCATCGAGGGACTGTCCCGAACGGCGATTTCAGTGCTCGCTGCGATCGTCCGCGCCGGGAGCCGGGCCTCTCGGCCAGGCGAACTCGCACGGGAGCTGGGCATGACCACTTCGAATACCGCGTCCGCATTGCGCGAGCTGGACGCAGGCGGGTATGTCACGCGCGGACGCGATGCAAACGATGGCCGCCGGGTCAACATCATGCTCACAGACAAGGGTAGGACTGCGATGGCCCACCGCCGGGCAACAAGATCCACCCACCTGCAGCACGCGATCGAGGCGACACTCGATGACCGCGAGCAGGGCGAGCTAGTGGCGGCCGGAAACCTGCTGGAACGCATCTCGAACTTTCCCGCCTCGTGACTTTCACGCGCGAGGCCATGCGTCTCAGGCTTGTGGCCGCGGGTAGTTCGCTACGCGTCCGCAACTACCGGCTGTATGCCGTGGGGCAGTCCGTGTCCATTGCGGGCAATTTCATGCAGACTTTGGCGATCGCGTTCCTCACTCTTCATCTGACAGGTAGTGGGAGCGCGCTCGGGTTGGCTGTGGGGGTCCGGCTTCTGCCGTATCTTGTTGCAGGGCCGATCAGCGGAGTGATAGCGGACAGGCACGACAAGCGCCGCATGCTGCTGTTCACGCAGACCGCATGCGCTTTCTGTTCAGTGGTATTCGGTGTGCTCGCCATGACAGGGTTGATGACGTATCCGCTCCTGCTCGGGCTGAGCTTCGGGCTTGGATGTCTGACGGTGTTCGACAACCCTGCACGCCAGAGCATTATCTCCGAACTGGTCGGCGAGTCCGAGCTGTCCAACGCCATCATCCTGAGTTCCGTCATGGTCAACCTGGCCCGCGTGCTGGGCTCGGGCATGGGTGGTGCGTTGGTCGCAATCATTGGCATTCCAGCGTGCTTCTTCTGCAACGCCGCGTCCTTCGGCTCGGTCATTGTGAGCCTCGTGATGATGCGTCCATCCGAGATGTTCCGGTCGGCCCGGGCCCCACGCGCACCCGGACAGGTGCGCGAGGGGATACGGTACGTATTCAGGACGCCCGGACTAGCGGTCACGCTCCTGATGATCACCGTGACCGGCACCCTTGCATGGGAGTTCCCGACAACGCTGCCCCTGTTGGCGACTGATGCGTTCGCGGGGAACGCGGCCACGTACAGTGCCTTGGTCATGGCGTTGTCCATCGGCTCCATCGTCGGTGGACTGTTTGCGGCCGGACGGCGCGCCGCGTCCCGCCCCATCATGCTGTCGCTGACAGCAATCGCCTGGGGGGCAACCATGATTTTCGCGGCGTTAGCCCCCACGCTTGCCCTGGCGCTGGCAGCCCTGGCACTCGTGGGAATTGCCAGCATTGCCTTCAACGCGGGTGCAAAGACCAATCTGCAGTTGACCTCGCGGCCCGACATGAGGGGCCGCGTGATGGCGTTGTGGGCCATGTGCTGGGGCGGAAGTGCGGTCATCGGGGCCCCACTGGTTGGCTGGATCGCGCAGGAGTTCGGGAGCCGGTGGGGGCTGCTGGCGGGCGGCATCCCGACGATGGTCCTCGGGCTGGTGCTCCTTCCGGTTCTGTGGCGCGATGGACGCGCCCGAAAGAGAGGCGAATCGAAACATGTTGGCAAATGAAGCTATGACGACCATTGGCTCGCGCGGGAAGCGGCCGAAGTTCGCGGCGGTGGTGAACGAGTTCTGGCCTGGATCGCACGCCGACCTCCTCGTGGGTCGCCTTCACGACGGCTATGAAGTGCTGTGGACGCCGACGGAACCGCTCTGCGAGCTGGCGTCGCTCCACGTGCTCGACCCCGGGCCAAGCGACCTCGGAGCGAGTCGTATAAGGGAATGGGACGTCCGCCCGGCCGGGAGATTGCGCGACGCGCTGTCCGGGACCGGCGGAGGAATCGACGTCGACGGTGTCGTCCTGATCGCTGAACGCAACCCGCGCTCGGGGCGGCCCGCGGAGTTCGACGAGCGAGGCAGGCCGAGGGACCGTCGCCACGAGATGTTCATGCAGGTCGCGCGGGAGTGCGAGCTGTCGGCGCGACCGGTTCCAATATTTCTCGACAAGCACCTGGGGAACACGTGGGAGGAGATCAGCGAGATCTACGAGACTTCACGGCGCTTGTCGATTCCGGTCATGGCCGGCTCCTCGGTTCCTGTGACCGTGCGCTGCCCTCCCGTCGAGATCCCGGTCGGATCACGGGTGAAGGAAGTCGTGGCCGTCGCTACCGGTTCGGGAGAGCCGCCCATCTTCCACCCGCTCGAACTGGTCCAGTCGATGATCGAACGGCGGGCAGGGTTCGAGACCGGCGTAGCGTCGGTGCGGTTCGTCTCCGGTGACCGGTTCTGGGATGCGTTCACGAACGGCGGGCTATGGTCCCGGGAGCTCGCCGATGCGGCGATCGAAGCCGTGCCCCACTATGCCGGCGGCGCCCGCGAGTACTACAGGAGGTATCCTTCTTCAATTGCCGACGGGCCGGCGAGCTCCCCGCGCGGACGAGAGGAGGCCGTCGTCGTGGACTATAACGACGGGACCCGGGTCAGTGTGCTGCTGCTGACAGGGTTCATGCTGCGCCGCGCCGTCGCCGTCCGAGTGGACGGGACGCGCGACCCCCTGGTCACCTGGACGCCCACCGGCTCCAAGCTCACCGATGTACCGATGATCGGGGCCAGCGTCGCGACGCCCGGACAGAAGAAGCCACCGACCTGGAACTTCGACCATCTGGCTGGATTCCTCGACCGATTCCTGTTCACCGGGCACTCGCCCTTCCCGATCGAGCGGACCGTACTCACCAGCGGTATCCTGGACGCCGCGATAACCTCACGCCAGTCCGGGGGCGAGGCGGTGGACACTCCGCACCTCGACATCGGCTACCGGCCGGCCACAACACCGGGCCAACTGGCGCGTCGGATCGAGAAGCAAAACGCATGACGGTGCTGCCGGGGCCCGTCCGTGACCCGGCCCCGGGCAGCACGACGCCGATCTACTCCGAGGGCGACGACAGGTTCATCAGCCGCTCGAGTTCCGGGCCTGCGATCGATTCGGGGAGTGGCAGGTAGTCGCCTTCCGCGGCGACCACGGATTGCCCCTCGCGGCTGAACACGAATCGCATGAACTCCTTGACCTTCGGATCCCACCGGGAATGGGGTGCCTCGCGGACGAACGCGTACACCGACCTGCTGAGCGGATACTCACGACTTGCTGTCGTTTCCCGCGTCCCCGCGACCGCAGGACCGGAGTCCTCGGCAATCGGAACGGCTTTCAAAGCCCCGGTCAGGTTCCGGAATCCCGCCAATCCGATTCCATAGCGATCATTCTCCAGAGTGGTGACAAGAGCCTCGGCGGCGTGCCCCCCGGACCCTGCGTACATCCGGGTCGGCGCACCCTCGGGAAGCATCGCCCGATCGGACCATGGTCCCTCCTGCAACACCCGCAGCCATATGTGCTGGGCCGTCCCGGTATCGCGGTCCAGGCCGTAAGCGTGGATCGGCGCGTCGGTCCACTCTCCGGTGAGACCGAGCTGACCCCAGCGGGTGATGGGCTCGGGACAGCCGCGCCGGCGCTCCGCCGAGTAGATGGCGTCCAGCTGGGAGAAACTCAACCCGGCGATCGGGTTTTCGGCATTGACCAGCACTGCGACCGCCACGGTTTTGGCGAATGTGTCGAACGCCCCGGTAGCGATCGCAAACCCCTCCGGCTGGTGATCGAAGATGCGCTTCCACGATGTGCGCTCCAGCTTGCGGATCTCCCGACCGAAGAGACCGATGTCCGCGACACCCGTGTAAAGGCCTCCCACGGCGGTCGACGTGCCACGGAGGAAGGAGTCGGGCTCCAGCCTGGGATGGAACTCCCCGAAACGGCGGATCCATCCGTCCCAGAGCTCCTGGAAGGCGGGGTCGCCCCAGGCAACGAGCCTGCCGCTCAACTCGCCGCGCGGCTCATACTCGGGCAGGGCCTTCCAGGATAAGGAGGCACTCGTCTGCACTGTCGACATGGTTTTCCTTTCATGAGGAAGGATGCCGTCTCACCTCGGCGGCGTCTTCCTCGCTCTTGGTTACGTTGCATTCAAACTCTAATCCTATTTCTGAAATAACGACGGTTAATTTATCTATTGCTACGATGTTGCATTAAGGTCTAATATCTTGTCTCTAAGGAATATAGCTTCCGTTAGATTCGCGTCGCCGTCGGGCCGCCTGGCTTTCCACCGTGCGGCACGATCACGCTCTGCGCGGTCGCCGCGCACAACGAAAGAAGAACAATGAAGTTCCTGACGACAACGAGTCCGCTGCTCCGGGCCAGGGTGACCATGGCTGCCGCCATGGTGGGTTGCGTGCTTGCGACGGCGGCATGCACCGGCACCACCTCAAGCGCCACCAACACGGCAGGCGGTACCCTCAAAGTGACCGCAGGCGCCTCCGGACCATTTACCGACAACTTCAACGCGCTCATAGCCAGTTCGTCGAGTGCATCCGGATTTGCGGCATACGCGATCTTCGAGCCGTTGCTGCAGGAGGACTTCGGCAGCGGCAAGACACGGCCGTGGCTCGTATCCTCATACACTTGGGGTCCGGACGGCAAAACCCTCACGCTGAAGACCAAGGAGGGGGTGAAGTGGTCCGATGGCGAAACGTTCACGGCTAAGGACGTGGCTTTCACCTTCAATCTGATGAAGGCGAACGCGGCGTTCAACGCAGTGTCCCTTCCGCTGACTGGAGCCGAAGCTACCGACAACACGACCGCCGTCATCCACTTCAGTAAGCCCGCCTACCAGGTCATGTGGTGGCGCACCGAGACCGTGCCCGAGCACATCTGGAAGGACGTCCAGGATCCGGTGAAGTACGCCAACCCCAACCCGGTCGGTACTGGCCCCTACATGCTCAAGTCGTTCACTCCGCAGGCCATCACGCTGCAGAAAAACCCGTACTACTGGCAGGCGGGGGGAAACTTTTCCACCGTGCAGTACCTTGCGGCCGATTCGTCCAGCAGCATGATCGCCAACCTGCAGTCCGGCGGCGCCGATTGGATCGGAACGGCTGGCATCGACGGCGCGACGGTCAAGAAGCTCGCCCCGAACGCGATCGACTACTGGAACACCACGATCAACCCGTCGGTCGCGCTCCTCCTGCCGAACTTCGCCCACGCCCCGCTCGACCAACTCCCGGTGCGCAAGGCGATCGATATCGCACTCGACCGTGACGAGATCTCCAAAATCGGCACCGCCGGTCTGAATGCAGCGGTTGAATCACCCACCGGGATGGACGTCAAAACGCGAGGTGATCTGATCGCCGCAAACTACTCCGATCAGAAATACGGCAAGGCTGATCCCGAGGCCGCAAAGAAGATTCTCGCCGCCGCGGGTTACCAGCTCGGCCCGGACAACGTGTTCGTGTCCCCGAACGGCCAGCGGCTGGACTTCAAGCTCACGGTGCCTACGACCTACCCGCAGGCTGACCTCTTCGGCATGACCCGCGTGATGGTGCCCGAGCTGGCGGCCGCGGGGATCAAGGTCACGGTGAAATCGGAGCAGCAGCAGGCCTATGTAAAAGATGTCGAGATGGGCAACTACGAGCTGACCATGCGTACAAACGGGGGAACACCCTCGGTGTACGACTTCTATAACCGGATCATCAACCAACAGCCGATCAGCGCCCCCGCCGGAACGGGGACCCAGCTCAACTACGAGCGGTACCCGAACTCGAACGCGCCCGCTTTGCTTAGCGCCTATGCAGCGGCGGCACCGGGCAGCAAGCAGGAGCAGAGCGCCGTAGGGGCGATCCAGAAGGTCATGGTTGATGACCTGCCCGGGATGCCCTTGGTGTTCTCGGGCGGTGCCGGGATGTGGCGGACCGATCGGGCGACTGGCTGGCCGTCGGCGTCGGACCCGTACGCCGCCCCGGTGCCGGGCAGCGTCAACGCCGAGCTGGTCCTTCTGAAACTGTCGCCCAAGTGAGGTTGTCCAGGCGACGTCCTACGGGTGATAAGCCGGAAGCTGGAGGAGAGTTTCGATGGTGTCGGCCTGATTGAGGACCCTGGCAGGGATTCCTCGTGCGTCAGGCTGCGTTGCGACCGTTTTCAGGGTGTTCAGATCGACGAGTTGTGCCTGGATCCGCTCGCCGCTGTCAGGGCTTGGCGCTGTCGCGTAGTCGAATCCGGTGGCCAGGAAGACGTAGACGAAGTGCTCTATCTTGGCGTGTGGCTGAGTCACCTCCAGTAGCCTCCAGTCAGAAAAGACCATGCCCGTCTCTTCCCGAAGTTCCCTGCGGGCCGCGTCGAGTTCTGTCTCGCCCTCCCGGTCATGCCTGCCGCCGGGGATTGAGAGGTACGGCAATCCTCCCGGTTGCCTTTCACGAAGAAGCACGATTGCGTCGTTCTTCACCGCGAGGATCTGAACGGTGTCCGGACGTTTCAACATCTCGAAGGTCTGGTACGTGCCGTCGAAGGTTCTTTGCCGCCACTGGTACGTGCGGTAAATCACGCCTTCAAAGGCGAGCCTCGCCTCCGGCGGGACGAGGACTGCGTGCTTCGGAAGGATGGTCCTCATTTGACGGCGCCTTCTCCGGGACGCTGCAGGTCCCCGGCCTGGGGGAGAAAACACGCGCCGGCCACCGAGGCGGCATCCGACGCAAGGGTGAGCAATTCAGCAATCGTCCATTGTTCATCTTCCGTCATGTTGTCATTCTCACACCCTGGTCAGTCTCTTAGCTATGTTTGCTCAGGTATTTTCTAACAGCTGTTTTCATTAGATCTAGCAATCGGCGCATTTTAAGGATAAGTTTCGTTTGATTGGTCTCTTGCGGTCGATCGTGTAAGGAGTCGGCGGACTCAAGGTCAGAACGAGAGGAACGAAGAACAATGACGATGATTCAAGAGGTCAACCGGTGACGCCGGCAGTGGGCACGGCCGTACGGTATCGGGAGGTCACGACCGTGGACGTGGGCCGTGGCCCGCACCTCCACATCGGATACGTGAAGGAGTCCGGCCACGTCTGGGTCTCGGACACCGGGGGAGACACCATCACGGTGCTCGACCACGCCGACGGTCGTGTGGTTGATCGATGGCACCTGGGCGGGGGAGCGGCGCACTTCTCCTTCGATGCTGGATGCACGGTCGGGGTGGTTGCGCTCCGTTCCGCGGATGAGGCGGTGATTGTCAGGCCGCAGACCCGTGAAGTG
Organism: Arthrobacter sp. 01T428; assembly: GCF_056398685.1. NCBI lineage: Bacteria > Bacillati > Actinomycetota > Actinomycetes > Micrococcales > Micrococcaceae > Arthrobacter > Arthrobacter sp. 01T428. The sequence continues at coordinate 125,932 of NZ_JBFTPW010000010.1, forward strand.
GTCAGGAGGGTCGCGCTACCGGCGGGATGTGCCCCGACCGGAACCATGCCCGCTTTCGACCGGGGTATTGTGTACACCCTCAACGAGGGAAACGGCACGGTGACTGCCGTCGAGGTGCCTTCTGCCCGGATCACTGCGTCGATCCCGGTTGGCGGCCTGCCCAAGTGGGGCCAGCCGTGGGGGGCAAGCTACAAACCGATCACCCAGCCCGTCGGCAAGACGTACGTCGTGAGCACGGAATCCGATGATGTAACCGTATTTGATGACAGCACCAACGAGGTCATCCGCAGGATTCCGGTGGGGCACCGGCCCAACCGGAATGCGATCTTCCGCGAGCATGGAAATATCTACATCTCCAATGAAGCCGACGATACCGTGACGGTCATTCGCATCGCCGATGATCAAGTGCTCGCTACCGTTCCGGTGAATCACCGCCCATTCCGGATGCTGCCGATCCAGGCCATCAATGGTCGGGACGAGATGTGGGTTCTGGGCGCTGGCGAGGCAAAAACGGGTGCCGGCACCGTGGCTGCGGTCTCCGGAACAGAACACATCGTCACCCGGACGATCGATGTGATCGATGAGCCGGCGAACTGGGTCGTGAACCCCCAGAAGCGACTCTTCATCGTCGGTTCATCCTGCCGTCAACTGATGGTCTACGACTTCGTGTCCGACGCCCCGGTCGGGCTTACGGAGCTTGGACACGACCCGGCGCCCGGAGCCATCAGCGGACTCATCCACACCTCCGCCGGGAGCCTTTTCATCCTGAACAACGACAGCACCGTCACAGTGCTGCGCGACCAAAACGAATGAATACCACCCCGAACAACCCCGGGTCTCGACTCAGAACAGTGATTGGTGGCTGAAAAACCGTGGAATACAGTGAAGAAATCGTGCGGTCGGTCGAGGATTTGCCGCCCTATGTGCCCAAAACCCGATTCTCCGGTGTGCTGCGGCATTACGGTGTTTCGCTCGCCGACATGGTTCCTCGGTGGGAGGAAGGCTTTCGTCGATTCCACCCGGACGCGCAGTTCGAAGACGACCTCTGCAAGGCATCCGGCGTCGTCGGCGTCATGGCTGGGAGCGCGGACCTCGGCGCGAACGGGCGGGAGCTGGTCCTCACCGAGTTCCTCTCGTTCGGGGAGAAGCTTCGACGCATGCCAGCCGAGATAGCAGTGGCCACCGGTGCGCTCGATGTCGCAGGAGGAAGCTACGGACTCGCTGCCTTCGTGCACACAAGCAATCCCATCGAGGGATTGACGATGGACCAACTGGACGGTATCTTCGGTGCCGAGCGGACGGGCGGCTTCAAAGAGATCCGCTGGAATCCAGAGGTTGCCCGCAGCGCGGAGCAGAACATCCGCGCGTGGGGCCAGCTCGGCTTGGGGGGCGAATGGGCCGATGCGCCGATCCAGACCTACGGCTTCGCCCAGACGGGGATGACCACCTTCTTCGAACGGGTGGTCTTCGGCGGCGGCCGCAAGTGGAACCCGAACTATCGGGAATACGTGGAGGCTGGATCGAAGCAGGTGTCCCCAGGGTCCCTGACAACGAAGGACATGATGACGGAGCTGTCCCAGGATCCCTTCGGAATCGCGCTTGCAGGCCTCTACCACGCGGAGGGGGTCGAGCAAGTCAAGCCGCTGCCGCTCGCGCCGCGAGGCAGCGACAAGTTCTACGCCGCAGACGTTGGTTCCTTCGGGACGCGCAAGTACCCGCTGGCCCGCAACGTCTACCTCGTCATCGACCCGGGAGCAGAGGGACCCCAGGCTGAGGGAGCGCGCGAATACCTGCGTTACGTGCTCAGCCGTGAGGGTCAGCGAGCCATCCTTGACCAAGGCGTCTACTTCCCCCTTCCCAAGGAAATTTTGCTCAGAGAGAGGGCAAAACTGAGCTGACACGAACCCGTCAGTCCCACTTCAACGCCGACTCGCCGGGGAGCATCATGTTCACACAGGGTCGACCGGAGTTTGTAGCGGCGCTCCGCGGCTCAGTCGTCACGGACCGCCCCGACGCCGAGCTGAAGTGGTTCATCGATGCGAATGGCGCAGCAACCACATCTTCCGGCGCCGGCATGTACCTTCGCAACAGACACCCCGACAGCCGGGGGCCGGCGCCGGAACCCCCTGATAGGCCGCCGTGGGGCGCCACGTTCGGTACCTGGACACCACATTGGGCTTGCCCTAAAGGTGTTCCCCACTGTGGCTTTCTGGCCGATGTTTCCGTCCGCTGATCGTCAAGAGCGCTGCCCGGTTTGCCGCCGGGCCAAACGCCGCGCGCTGTCCTTCCCAGCGAACCTAGCGGCATCAGCTCGCCCACTCCGGCCCTGCCCCGCGCAAAGGAAAGCTGCACAGGATGAAAATAGGTATTCTCACCAGCGGCGGTGACTGCCCAGGACTGAATGCAGTCATCCGCGGATCCGTCTTGAAAGGCATCAAAGCCTATGGTCACAGTTTTGTCGGCTTCCGCGACGGATGGCGGGGAGTTGTGGACGGGGACGTGATCGAGCTCCCAAGGGAAAGCGTCCGGGGAATCTCCAAACAAGGAGGCACGATCCTCGGTACGTCGCGCACCAACCCCTTCGACGGTCCCAACGGCGGCGTCCACAACATAAAGTCCACGCTAAAGGCCATGGGCGTTGACGCCCTCATCGCCATCGGCGGAGAAGGAACGCTAACGGCCGCCGAACGACTGTCCCACGACGGGCTCACCATCGTTGGCGTCCCCAAAACCGTGGACAACGACCTGGAAGCCACGGACTACACCTTCGGTTTCGACACCGCCGTCCAGATCGCCACGGAAGCCATCGACAGACTGCGGACCACCGGCGAATCACACCACCGATGCATGGTCGCCGAAGTCATGGGAAGACACACCGGCTGGATCGCGCTTCACGCCGGAATGGCCTCAGGCGCACACGCAATCCTCATACCCGAGCAGCCGCTGCACGCAGACCAGATCGCAACCTGGGTACGGGAGGCACAAAACCGCGGACGCGCACCCCTTGTCGTCGTTGCAGAAGGGTATATCGAACAAGGTCACACCTCGGCACACTCCGAACGCGGCCTCGACGCCTTCGGACGTCGACGCCTAGACGGAATCGCCGACAAACTCGCCCCCGAAATCGAGGCGCTGACCGGGATTGAAACCCGCACAACTGTCCTTGGCCACATCCAACGAGGGGGAGTGCCCACCGCGTTTGACCGTGTCCTGGCCACGCGGCTAGGCATGGCCGCCGTAGAATCGGTCGCCCGCCGACGCTGGGGAACCATGGTCTCTCTCAAAGGCACGGAAATCGAATCCGTTCCTTTCAATGAGGCCCTCGGACGCCTAAAGACCGTAACCCAGGAGCGATGGGACGAAGCCAGGCTCCTCTTCGGCTAACGTCCAGGCACCCGGCCAGCCAGCTCCCGGTGACCGCACCCCCAAGAGGTCCGACGACGTAGGAATCATGAGCACAGAACGCAATTCCCATCACTGAACAGATGAATTCCTCCCACCGAACGAGCATGAAGGGCACCCCCTCCAGCCGATGAACCGCCCGTGTACGACTCTGGCGCCCGGACGATTCCTGGGACTCAGGAACAGTTGACCACATCATGGCCGAGGCGGCCCTCTTTTGGGTATGGCTCGACCAACTGCAAGTGCCGCGTGCTCGTCCACCCGGACGGCCGGACCGCCGTATGGCACATCGCTGCAGGATAGAACTCGTCCAGTCGTCCCGCTCCAGCTACACAGACGGGCACCGGCCACGAGCTGCCGGGCTGGTGCTTCTCTTCGGTCCAAAGTGGGGCACGGCCCGCGCTTGCTACGCTTCCGGAGGCGGCGTGAATCTCAACGCCGACGAATAGTCGTGCCCGATCACGGAAACCCACCCCTCCGACCCCAGCATCCACCCTCGACCCCGGTGACGCTCCGGGTTTACCCTCTGTATGGCGACGGCGACTCCACGGAGGTCGATACGGAGGCGGGCGCTGCTATCCGGTCCCACCTCATGGGAGGTTTGCCGATCCAGGGGGACTTGATGTCTCCGACGCGATCCCCCGCGCATTTCATCGTCCCGGTGTCCCTACATTGATGGCTGCGGGACGGAGCGACATCGACGCTCGTCTCATCGAAGCGCTCCGGAGGTTCGACGGGCCAGGGACCCTCTTTCTCGATGCCCGCCAGCTCGACTCCAACTCGGCGCTGAGCGCTGAGCGCAGAGCGCAGAGCTGACCCTGGACCCGTTGTTCGAGATCGACAATCCCGACGAACCCCATTGGCTGACCGCCACCGGCCCTTCGTTCCTGCGGGTCATCGCCGCCGCATCCTCGGCCATCTGCCGGGCAGGGATGGCGGCCAATCAGGCTTTCACGGCGCCGGCGCCGAATTCATTGACACTCCGTCGTCGCCAGTGATATTTTCCCCATGTAACAGTTGTTAATTCCTCACTCTATGAGATGCCATCCCTACGCGGACCCATCCGATAGATATTGGGAGATCGAATGCCAGTCATCACCAAAGTTCCCCGCGAGATGCCCACCCTGAGCGCCCCCACACCCGAGGTCGACCCGGCCCTGCCCGCGTTCGAACCGCACCGTCCTGCACTCAGCGGGACAGTGCGATTCGTCCACTCCGACCGCACAATCGGAATCGTCCCCCGCTGGGTCGAGTCCTTGGGCCAGTACCACCCGGACCTGAAAATCGAAACTCTGATCGTCGCCTCGAGTGTCGCCGCCCAGACATTCGTTGACGGTGACGCCGATTTGGCGTTCATCGGGCGCGAGATGCTCTGGGGCGAACGCGACCTCTTCGCAGCACACTTCGGCGGGCTCCCGCGTCGCTTCGCCGGCTGCGGCGGCAACCTCGACATTCCGGGCACCACCCACGCCGTCGCGGTCTTCGTCCACAAGGACAACCCCCTGACCCAGATCTCCCTCGACCAGCTCGACGCAGTCTACTCGACAACCCGCAACCAAGGCCTAAACACCATCCGCACATGGGGCGACCTCGGCCTCGAGGGCGAATGGGCAGACCAGCCGATCAAACTCTGGGGGCAGACACCGGACGTCGGCTTCGACAGATTCGTCCAGGAACGCTCGCTCCTTGGCGGCGACTACCGCGAGGACATCGAACTCCTGCACCAGGTCGACACGATCCCCCACCGTATTGCCGAAGACCGCTTCTCGATCGGATACGCCGGATTCGGCCACGGTCAAAACGCCGCCGGGGCGAAGGCCCTCGCACTGTCGACAAGGGTAGGCGACCCCGCAGTCGAGTGCACCCGTGAAACCGTGCTCTCACAGGAGTATCCCTTCAGCCGCCGGCTCTATCTCTTCCTCCCCGACGCTGACAGCGAGCCGATTTCGCCGGCCGTCGCCGAGATCCTGCGCTACGCACTCAGTAGAGAGGGGCAGGCCGCGGTCGCGCAAGACGGTCTCTTCCTGCCGCTGCCCGAACGCGTGCTGCGCAGTGACCGCGCCCTGCTCGCGCGCCTCATTCAGGGACAGTAGCGCAAAAGCGGTGTGCGGGACGGCCTCCCGCACACCGTCCCTTAGCCAGGAGCAGGTCGATTCGTGCCCTCGGTAGCGGCCAGCCTCCACTCGTGTTCCAGAAAGGGAGTTCGTGACAATGAAGTCCGGGAACAGAACAAGGAAGTCCGGCTATAGAACAAGGGGGGTGCTGGCGCTCCTTACGGCAGCCTCGATGCTCTTGGCGGCCTGCAGCAACACAGCAAAGACTCCGGGGACCGACGAACCGGCGGTCCGGATAGCCGCAGGCGCGACCGGCCCGTTCACGAGTCAGTTCAACCCGCTCCTCAACGCGTCGAAGGATGCGAGCGGCAACTCGTCCTACGTGATCTTCGAACCGCTGATGATCGATGACGTCGCAAACTCCCAAAGCAAGCCTTGGCTCGCCAGATCAGGTGACTGGTCCAACGGAGGCAAAACGCTGACCATCAAGCTGCGAGATGACGTCAAGTGGTCCGATGGGCAGCCGATGACAGGGGAAGACGTCGCGTTCACCTTCGAATTGATGGGCAAGTTCCCTGCCCTCAACTTCTACGGGCTGCCGATTGCCTCGTCCTCCTCTCCCGCTCCCGATACCACGGTGGTGACGTTCACCAGGCCGGCGTTCCAATATCTGTGGTCAAACACCACACCTGTACCCGAGCACCTCTGGAAGGACGTCGCCGACCCGGTCAAGTTCACCAACCCGCACCCGGTCGGCACCGGCCCGTTCGCCCTGAAGTCCTTCAGCCCACAATCAATCACCCTGGATCGCAACAACCATTACTGGGGCGAACAGCCAAAAGTCAACACGGCCCAATACATCTCTTTCGACTCGGAGAGCAGCATGCTCGCCGCCCTGCAGGCGGGCCAAGTCGACTGGATCACCACCGGAACAGCAGACCCTGCGGCCATCGCGAAACAGGCACCGTCCAAAATCGGCTACTGGGTGACCAACCCGAGCCCGGCCATGATCTTCCTCTACACCAACGATGCCAAAGCACCCACAAACGACCCAAAGCTGCGGCTGGCGATCAGCCAAGCCATTGACCGGGCCAATGTTTCGAAGCTGGCCTTCGGGGACAAGAACGCACCGGCCGAGTCGCCGACAGGGTTGGACCCCAGGAGCAGGACCAAATCCATCGCCCCCGAATACAAGGACCTGACCTTCTCCGATACGGGGCCTGAGGCTGCCAAGCAGACGCTGATATCCGCGGGATACACGGCAGGGACGTCGGGTGTCTTCTCCACCCCTGACGGCAAGCCGCTCCAGCTGACGCTGACCGTGCCGACCACCAACCCCTATGGAGACTGGGTGCGCGCAGGCCAAGCCATTGCCGCTGACCTCGTCGCAGCCGGCATCCCCACGACAATCAAGACCGAGGCACAGCCGGCTTGGCACACCGACACGTCAAATGGCAACTACCAACTGACACTCAGAGCACTCGGCGGCATCCTCCCCGTCTACGACCTCTACTCGCGGATCTTCAGCCAAGACAACCTCACGCCCCTGGGTAAATCGGCCAACGTGAACTATCAGCGCTACGCGAATCCGCAGGCAGGCCAGCTTCTCTCGGACTTCGCGGCGTCCGCGCCCAACAGCGCCGGGGAGAAGACCGCCCTCGCCGGACTCGAGAAGCTCATGGTCGACCAAGCCCCGATCATCCCACTCTTCCACATCTCGGGTGTAGGAATGTGGCGGACCGACCGGTTCACCGGCTGGCCGAGCCAGGCTGACCAATACGCCGTCCCGACCGCCAACCACAACAACGCCGAGGAAGTGCTCACGGCTATACTGCCAGCCGGCACAAAGTAGGCCGTGCCTGACGGGACTATGAGAAAACGAGTCCCGTAACCGAAAGGCCTCGGCGAGAGGCACGGGGCGTTAGATTGCACGAACGTGCGCAACGAGACCTATTCCAAGACCGTTTCCACGCGGGGTCGGACGACTGCCCACACGATGCGCGAGCATCAAATAACGGGGAACAGAAAAGGAGAATCAAACAATGAAAGCCATCGTCGTCGGTGCCGGAGTCCTTGGCACATCCATCACCTACCAACTCGCCAAACGCGGCGTTGACGTAACCCTCCTTGACAAGGGGATCCCGGGGGAAGCAGCCAGCGCAGCCAGCTTCGCCTGGCTTAACTCCAACGCCAAGGAGATCCGGGCCCATCACCACCTGAACGTCATCTCGATCGCCGAATGGGCGCTCGTTGCGCGGGAGGTGGGCAACTCTGCATGGCTTCACCGGGATGGTCATCTCCACGTGGCCGGAACCGCGGCCGAAGCCGAGAAGCTCCTAGCGCGGGCAGAACTCCTCGAGTCCTCCGGCTACGCCGCAATCCCCGTGTCCCCCCAGGATATCCCGCGCCTCGACCCGGTGATCCGCGTACGCGACGAGTACGAGTTGGGCATATTCTTCCCCGGCGAAGGGCATATCACCGTTCCTTTGCTCATCCACGACCTGCTCGCCGCTGCAACCGGTTACGGCGCAGCCGTACGCCACTCGACCAAAGTTGCCGAACTCCTACGGGACGCCGAAAGCATCAAAGGGGTCATCCTCGAGGGCGGCGAGAGGATCGAGAGCGATGTCGTCGTAGTCTCGGCAGGCGCCGGCATCGGGGGACTTCTGGAAACGCAAGGGGTAAGCGTGCGCACGGAGGGCACCCCTGGAGTCACCGTCACCACCTCGCCCGGTACGTCAAAGCTGACCACCGTGCTGCACCTCCAGGGGCTTAGCGTGAGGCCGGATACCAGCGGGCGCGTTGTCGTCCGCTCCTCTGCCATCGACGCGGAGATCAACCGCCAAACCTGGACTCTGCCCGAGCCCGCCGTACGGAAGTTGTTCGCGCAGCTGGGAGACGGGCTGACCGACGTCGACCCGGCCGCGGTCCGAGCGGAACGGATCCGGATCGCCCACCGCCCATACCCCTTCGACGGACTCCCCGTTGTCGGTTCCTGGGACGCCCGCCCGGGCCTGTATGTCGCCATCGTACCCACCGGCGTGACTTTGGGTGCCGTGACCGGGCGCCTGGCCGCCGAGGAAATCACAACCGGCAAGGTGCCCAAACTCCTCGAATGCTTCCGGCCGAACCGGGACATCGGAGCGCCCGCCAACAAGTTTGACCACTTCGACCCCGACGCCATCGAAGGTGAGCCCGCCGTGTCGCACTAGGTCTACGCGAGGCACCTCCCTTTAATAATCCATGGCCCGCAAGGCTGTACCACCTCCCCCTTTAGGACCAAGGGAGGCTGCAAGCCCAGCCCTTTTACACTCTCCTCTCCAGCCCTACTCTCGGCTGGCCACCGCTGTCTCCAGTCCCAACCGCTGCCGTCCGCGTTGCTGGTTTCGAAGAGGAGGCGAGGTGCGTTCCTTTTACGCGGCCCACCTGGCGCGGAGGGTCTCACTTGCGCCCTCGTTAAGAAGGTCTGACACTGCCCGCGGCAGGCCGGCGAAGATCAGACCGATGGGCACCCCTCGCGAATGAAGTGCTGCACATAGGCTGCGACCTGGGAGATTTCGGTCCGGTCCACGTCATTGATTTCATCGATCGTGCTGACCAACACTCCACCTACAGAAACATTGCCCAGCATCCGTTGTCGCCGAATCCGCGGCGCGTCGAGTTGTACGCAGCAGGTCCGCTTACTCAGCGTCAAGCGCAGGCAGGACGGTTCCTTCTCCCACTCACGAAAACCTGATTGGCGGCCCTGCTGGCGCCAGGTCGAGGTCCATGCTGCTCAAGGAGCTGAAAAAGTTCACGATTCGTATCCTGGCCACTCTGTATCCGTAAGGAGTCTTCTTATATCCGCGCATACTTTCTTATGCTTCAACGCCCTGCGTGGACCGGGCAGCGTCGTAAGCCGTCAGTATGACGAGACAGCGACTCCGCCGCGATCATTCGTTCGTCGTCGATGGATTCCCGGTTCCCGACAGTCCCTTGTTCCAAAGCAGCCGTGATGGCGGCGGGGGAGGGAGTGCCTCACGCTCCTTGTCCGGGAGTGTCTCGTACGTGTACGAGGCGACGGCGATAGGCTGCGATGAGCCATCGAGGACGTAGCGGACGGTGGGGTCGTGTTTCGACCCGCACACGAGGATCCCGACCAAAGGCGCCATGCCGGGGAATTTCACGAGGTCGTTGACCGAAACACCGTTCAAGGTGTACGTAGGCACTATGGCTACGGTTTCGGACAGGAGATGGACTGATGGTTCGGATTGATCGGATTGCTGAACCGTGGGGGACCCGCACGCCCTACGGCAGTGGCGAGAAATGGCCGGTCAGGGTGGATTCGCACTTTGCTGAGGGTGTGGTTCCTGACGATGTAGAGCGTTGGGTTCAAAGCGCTTCCATACTGCACTCCAACGGAGACGCGATGGACATTGCGGTCAAAAATGATCGCATCGTAGGGGTGCGGGGCCGCCCGGGGGACCGGGTCAATCACGGACGCCTCGGTCCGAAGGACCTTTATGCCTGGCAGGCGAATGCCGCTCCGGACCGCCTTACGCGGCCGCTGATCCGCGACGGTGGAAAGTTGGTCGAAACAGACTGGGACACGGCCATGACCAGGGTGGTTTCCCGTTCCAAGGAACTTCTGGCAGAACAGGGTGCCAGCGCGATTGCGTTCTACACCACAGGACAGCTGTTCGCAGAGGAGTATTACACGCTGGGCATGCTGGCCCACGGCGGTATCGGCACAAACCACGTAGACGGCAACACCCGGTTGTGCACCGCCACTGCGGCCGAGGCATTGAAAGAGTCCTTCGGTTGCGACGGGCAGCCAGGTTCCTACACTGATGTGGACCACGCCGACGTGATCGCTCTATACGGGCACAATGTGGCGGAGACCCAGACGGTGTTGTGGACCAGAATGCTGGACCGCCTGGCCGGACCCAACCCCCCGAAGATCATCTGTGTTGATCCAAGGCGTACCCCGGTCGCCGCTGTAGCAGATGTACATCTCGCTCCGAGGCCCGGGACAAACCTGGCCCTCATGAACGGGATCCTGCACGAAGTCATCGCCAATGGGTGGGTGGACCACACGTACATCCAGTCCCACACTGTGGGCTATAAGGACCTGGAGCAAGAGGTCAGGAAGTACCCGCCGGCGTTGGTAGCGGACATCTGCGGGGTAGCGGCAGAGCAGATCAAGGAGGCAGCCAGCATTATCGGCCACGCCGAGCGACTGTTGTCCACGGTTTTGCAGGGCTTCTACCAGTCAAATCAGGCAACAGCCGCGGCGGTCCAGGTCAACAACGTCAACATCATCCGGGGAATGCTGGGCAAACCCGGGTGCGGGATCTTACAGATGAATGGCCAACCCACGGCTGAAAACACCCGTGAGTGCGGTGCAGACGGCGACTTGGCGGGATTCCGGAACTGGTCAAACGATGCTCATGTGCACGACTTGGCACAGGTCTGGAACGTTAACCCGAAGTCGATTCCCCACTACTCACCCCCGACTCATGCCATGCAGATTATGCGCTACGTCGAAGAAGGGTCCATCCGCATGCTGTGGGTCACTGGTACGAATCCGGCCGTATCCTTGCCCGAACTGGCGCGGATCCGCTCGATCCTGGCCCAAGACCGTCTCTTCCTGGTGGTACAGGACGTCTTCCTTTCCGAGACGGCCCAGTTGGCCGACCTGATCCTGCCTGCTGCCACCTGGGGAGAGAAAACCGGGACATTCACCAACGTAGACAGGACTGTGCACTTGTCCGAGAAAGCAGTGAACCCGCCGGGTGATGCCCGCCCGGACCTGGACATCTTCATCGACTACGCGCATCGTATGGGCCTGAATGACAAGGACGGTGGACCGCTGATCAAGTGGAATGACTCCGAGTCTGCTTTTGAAGCATGGAAGGAATGTACCCGCGGACGACCGTGTGATTACACAGGAATCACCTACGAGAAGTTACGTGGCGGTTCCGGTATCCAGTGGCCGTGCAACGACGAGAACCCCGAGGGCACTGAACGCATCTATCAGGACGGGAAATTTTGGGCCCACCCTGAGTATTGCGAGACGTATGGCCGGGACCTGATCACTGGAGCCCCGGTGGAACCGAGTGAATACAAGGCCATGAACCCTGAAGGAAAAGCCATGATCAAGGCGGCCGAGTACATGCCGCCCCACGAGATTCCCACCGAGCAGTATCCGCTTCAGCTCATCACCGGCCGCACTCTGTTCCATTTCCACACCCGCACCAAAACAGCGCGGAGCCCTGAGCTGCAGGCAGCTGCCCCCGAAGTCTGGGTGGAAATCTCCGCCCAGGACGCCGAACGGTACACGCTGGCCGAAGGAGACTTCTCAGAAGTCCAAACCCCCCGAGGGGCCGTCAGGGCGCAAGTGCGGGTCGGCGGTATCCGCGAGGGGGTCGTGTTTCTGCCGTTCCACTACGGTTACTGGGATACCGACGGCGGGCACGAACCAATCGACGCCGGACGTGCAGCCAACGAACTGACCATCACCGACTGGGACGCTGCCTCCAAGCAACCGATCTTCAAAACCGCTGCCGCCCGCATCAGTCGCATTCATAACGGGAGCGGACCTTCGCCGGCACCGACCAACACCGCATCAGCGCCTGTTGGCGACTTCCCCGACAACGCCAAAACCAAAGGTATACCGTCTGCTTTTGCAAACGAAGGGCTAACACCTACGGAGGTGAAAGGGTGAAAATCGGACTCGTACTTGAGGGCCTTCACAAGGATGAATATGAACTGGCCCAACACCTGCTCCATATCTCCGAGCACTACAAAGTGGACCATGAAATCTTCCATCTGGGACACGACCTGGCCGCGTGGTCCCAGCAGCATCTGCGCGAAATAGCAGATATCGCAAAGGAATACGGACAAGTCCTTGACCCGGAACCGCCCAGCGAGAACGCTCTGCTGGCCAAAATTCGTGAGAAAGGCAGCGAAATTGTTGGCCGGGAGAGTGAGACAGGACTTCTGCTCCTTCGGGACCTGCGCGGGGTCTACATTCGCGCCTGCGGTGTTTCATCTGATTGGGAAATGCTCGCCCAAGCAGCCCAAGGAATCCAGCACACCAAGCTCCTCAACGTCGCACAGCGCTGCCACCCCCAAACCCTCCGGCAGATGAAATGGGCCAACGGCAAGATCAAGGAATCCTCCACACAGGTCCTGGTCAGCTAAACCAGCAGGCAACCGGTAGCGGTGCAAATTCGAAGAATTTCGACAGGGTTTTCGCGGCTCGAGTCAATGACTCAGCCAGCAGCTGAAATGTGATCTGCGCCACAACGTATTGTGAGCTGAACCACAACGCTTTTCCAGTTTTGCCTTGCATACTCAGGTGTAGTCTGGTATAAGTCACCAGCGATGGTGCTGGTGCTGACCAAGGAGTCGTACCATGAGTATCGAATCAAGTTCTGCCGCGGGAACCGCCCCGGCCGGAAGTGGTCGCAGGACTGAAGATCCCCTTTCAGCCAAGGGACCTGCAATCTCCCCACAGGCGAGCAGCAGTCCTCCTTTTGCCGATCCGGCAGCCTTGGGTTTGGGCGCTTTCGCAATGACCACCTTCGTCCTGAGTGCCATTAACGCCGGCCTGATCGTCAAAGCCGACGAACCCGTCGTCCTCGGACTGGCATTGTTCTATGGCGGGCTGGCACAATTCGGCGCAGGGATCTGGGAGTTTGCCAACCGAAACGTCTTCGGCGCAACCGCCTTCTGCTCGTACGGCGCGTTTTGGCTCTCGTTCTGGTTCTTGAGCCAGTTCAGTGCAGCCAGCCTTCCCGCCGCTGAAGCTGGCAAGGCAGTGGGCCTCTACCTGCTGGCCTGGGCAATCTTTACGGCCTACATGACCATTGCCTCGTGGCGCGTCAGCCTGGGCGTCTTTGCCGTCTTCGTCTTCTTGACCCTCACCTTCATCGCGTTGTTTATCGGCGCCTTCGCGGGGGCAAGCGGCATGACGATGCTGGGCGGCTGGCTGGGCCTCGTAACGGCGCTCATCGCGTGGTACTGCTCCCTCGCGGTGGTCGCGAACTCCACCTTCAAGCGGACCGTGCTCCCGGTAGGACGACGGTGACCAGAGATGGTCGACTACCCGACAGAATCGGATGAAACCCTCGCGAACCTGCTGCACGAACAACGGCGCTTCCCCCCGGAAGCCAGCTTTTCCGCTCAAGCCAACGCCACGGCGTCGGACTATGACCAGTCCGACGACGACAGGCTGGCGTTCTGGGCGCGGCAGGCGGAGCGGCTGGACTGGTCGCAAAAATGGGCGGAGGTCCTGGACTGGTCCAACCCGCCATTCGCCAAATGGTTCATCGGGGGCAGGCTCAATGCCGCATACAACTGCCTGGACCGGCATGTAGCCGCCGGCCGCGGAGACAAAGTCGCCTACTACTTTGAAGGAGAAGCCGGAGACACCCGCACCATCACCTATGCCCAACTCACGGACATGGTCTGCCAGGCGGCGAACACGCTGAGCGGTTTGGGCGTCAAGGCCGGAGACCGGGTGGCCATCTACATGCCGATGATTCCGGAAACCGTGGTGTCAATGCTGGCCTGCGCCCGCATTGGGGCTCCGCACACCGTCGTGTTCGGCGGGTTCTCTGCGGACGCCCTCCGGACGCGGATCCACGACTGCGATGCCCGGATCGTGATAACGTCCGACGGCGCCTACCGCCGCGGCAAGGCCACCGGGCTGAAGTCCGCCGTCGACGAGGCCCTGCTGGACTGCCCGGACGTCCGCAACGTCCTGGTGGTCCGCCGCACAGGCCAGGAGGTCAACTGGACACCGGGGCGCGATATCTGGTGGCACGAATCAGTTGAGCTGGCTTCCGCCGATCACCAGGCCCAGGCATTCGATGCCGAGCATCCGCTGTACGTGATGTACACCTCGGGAACCACCGGCAAGCCCAAAGGCATTCTGCACACCACCGGCGGCTACCTGACCGCCTGCGCCTATACCCACTGGGCCGTGTTCGATCTGAAGGCTGAGTCCGATATCTTCTGGACAGCCGCGGACATTGGCTGGGTGACCGGGCACAGCTACATCGTGTACGGTCCCTTGGCCAACGGCGCCACCTCCGTGCTCTACGAAGGCACCCCCGACACCCCCCATCAGGGCCGCTGGTGGGAAATTATCGACAAATACAAGGTCTCGATTCTTTACTGTGCTCCGACCGCCATCCGGACGTTCATGAAGTGGGGCGCCCAGATACCGGCCAAGTACAGCCTTGAGAGCCTGCGTGTGATCGGCACCGTGGGAGAGCCGATCAACCCGGCAGCTTACATTTGGTACCGGGAGAACATCGGGCACAACCGAACCCCGGTGGTGGACACCTGGTGGCAGACCGAGACCGGAGCCATCATGATCAGTCCGCTCCCGGGAGTGACGGCAGGTAAGCCGGGCGCCGCCATGAAGGCACTGCCCGGGGTCGTGGCCGACGTCGTCGATGATGCGGGCGCACCTGTTGCTAATGGTTCAGGCGGCTACCTGGTGCTGAGGGAACCCTGGCCATCCATGCTGCGCACCATTTGGGGCGACGACGAGCGATACGTGGAGACGTACTGGTCACGGTTCCCGGGACTCTACTTCACAGGAGACGGCTCGAAAAAGGACGAGGACGGGGATATCTGGCTCATGGGCCGGGTGGACGATGTGATGAACGTGGCAGGGCACCGGCTTTCGACCACGGAAATCGAATCGGCCCTCGTCTCCCATGCGAAAGTCGCCGAAGCCGCCGTCGTCGGCGCCGCGGACGAAACCACCGGGCAAGGCATCGTTGCCTTCGTCATCCTCCGTAGCGAGGCGGGCGACGGCGGCCCGGAAGTCGTGCAGGAGCTTCGTGAACATGTGGCCAAGGAAATCGGCAAGATCGCCCGGCCCCGGCAGATCATGGTGGTCGCGGAACTGCCCAAGACCCGGTCCGGGAAGATCATGCGACGGCTACTCAAAGACGTCGCACAGGACCGGCCGATCGGGGATGTCACCACCCTGGCGGACTCGTCAGTCATGGACCTGATCAAGGCCGGCATGCCGGGCGGCGCAGGAGGGCCGCACTAGCCGGCAGCATCCGGACGACACGGGCTTGAGGACGTTGGATATTCTCAAGACGCCGGTGCGTACCCGAGCCGCCTAGGCTAGCGGGACCCGGCACTGCAACATTGCACGGCAGTCTTCTGCAACGCCGGGCGGGTCTGCGAACCGGGGGCCTGCTGGGGTGCGGCGCGACAGTGACAGAAGCTGCCTGTCGCGCCGCGATGCCGCTCGCTAGACTTGAAACGCGCCCAAGGAGACGCATCAGTTGGTCGCGGGAAAGGCAAGATCATGGCCGACATCAACGACGCAGCAGAACCCACTGAAGAGACGAGTGACGGAGCTTCCGAGGAACTGGAGCTCCGGGGCCGGTACGTCGAGGGCAACTACGGGAAGACGGGCAGGCAGCCCGGACGGCACCCAGCTGACGAGGAAGGCCAGTACAGCGAAGGTGACTACGGCACCGCCGGTAGCCAGGGCGGTCTGCCCGAGCCCCTGGGCGGGAAGGCCCGGGAAGCCGGGCGCTATGCGAAGTCCGACTTGGGAGACGCCGGAAGCGTTCCGGGACGCACCGCGGAGTCCGAGATAGGCCAGTACGCCGAGGGAGACTACGGAACCGACGGAACGGTCGGTCCCCTGCGCAAAGCAACGGTCCGACCCCAGACACCTGACCCGGACAGCGGCAGCTGACGGCAGACCTGGACAATTGCCCGTACAACCGAACGGCGTATTTGTGGCGAGATTAAGGCAGGCCGGGGTGTCATCGATACCCTGAACGAGCGTGTCGATCCTGGCGGGTCTGGAACCATCGCCATACGGGCTGGGCGTTCGACTGCGGAGCAGCAGTGGTACGGGTGGAAGAAAGCCGGTGGCGCATTGCCGCAGCGGAGCAAAAGTTGATCGCTGCGAATGCGGAGAAGGAAGCCTTCCTTGCCGCCCCGCGCAAAGCTCTGAACCCTCTCTGCTCGGGAATTATGCCGGCGCCCCGTACGTTTGATGTCCGACCGTCCCGAGCAGGAAAGGGATGCATCCACGTGGCAACTGATTACGACGAACTGCGCACCGAGGTCAGGGAATCACAGAACGACTCCCTCGAGGCCCTCAAGTCAGCCAACGCACCCGACCCGCAAAGCGTGGTCCGCGAACTGGACGAAACCGACGATATGGATAGTACAGGGGTCCCCGGCGGGGAATCATCGCCGAGGAACTCGTCGTCCAGGTCGTTCCGCAACGCGAGGACGAATTCACCTGCTACTCCTGCTTCCTGGTCCGGCACCGCTCCCAGATGGCCCGCGAATGCGACGGCCACGCCTACTGCAAGTCAGGCGGCGGTTTTTGCACGACGGCGCCGCTCGCCTTGGTGAGGCACGGCGCCGTCGTCCGTCAGCGGGCCGTCGTGCTAGGGCGTCACGTGCTCGTGCGCGGCGATGTCGAGGTCTGCTTCTTCAGCTTCTGAAAGCTCGGTCTCAGCAGCGACATTTGTCTTGTGCGCGAGAAGCCAGTAGAGGACGGCCGCGACGGGAAGCCCGATGAACAGGGAAATGTCTGCTCCGCTCATCGCCTGGGCCACGGGACCGACGAAGAGCTTTCCTGCGGAGAAGAAGGGAACCATTACCGCGAAGCCGACGAGGTAGGAGATGATGCCGGGCCATCCCCAGCGGCCGTAGATGCCGTTGGGCTTGAAGATCTCGGCGATGGCGTAGTGGCCCTTCCTGACGACGAAGTAGTCCATGAGGTTCACTGCGGTCCAGGGGATGAAGAAGTACAGCACCAGCAGCAGGAAGTCGTTGAAGTTGGCCAGGAAGTCGTCGGAGGCGATGTTGGCGAGGACCACGGAGATGGCGGCGGTGATCGCGATGGTGACGATCCGCAGCTTGAGGGTCGGCTTGATCTTCTTGAGGCTGTCGATTGAGGAGATGAGTGTCAGCGAGCCGCCGTACATGTTCAGCGCTGTGACGGAGACGAGGCCCAGAGCGGCGATGAAGAGCGCGATCGAGCCGAAGCCGCCGAAGAGCTTGTCCGCCGTCGCCTGGATAGACCCTATGGTGTCGAAGTCCTTGCCCGCGGAGGAAGCGATGAACGCTCCGAGGAACATCACCCAGATTCCGCCGAGCGCGCTGCCCCAGAAGGTGTAGCTGAAGGTTCGGCGCGCGGCGCTCGGGGGCAGGTACCGCGAGTAGTCGGAAACGTAGATGGCCCAGGAAATCTGGTATCCGGCGGCAACACCCAACTGGGCGAGGAAAGGCACCGGCTGGAAGTCGCCGAGGTTAAGCGCACCGGCAGGTAAGTCGAGCTTGGTGAGTGCCGCTATGGTCAGCAGCGCCAGCATCGCGATCGTGAGGTAGGTCAGGTAGCGCTCGAAGCGGTGGATCAAGTCGTACCCGAAAAGGGCGACGACGACGGCGACGACCGTCACGACCCAGAACCAGAGGTTGTCTGAACCGACGTGAACGGAGCCTGCAATGGCCTGCCCGGCCAGCACCGTGTTGAAGATGTTGAAGCCGGCGTACTGGAGGTAGGCGAAAAGCCAGACCAGCAGGGCGCCGACGTATCCGAACTGCGGGCGGGACTGGATCATTTGAGGCAGGCCCAGTTGAGGCCCCTGAGAGGAGTGGGCCGCCATGAAGAGCGTCCCGAGGAGCACACCGACGGCGATCGCGATCAGGGACCAGACCAGGTTCCCGCCCGTGGTGACGCCGATGAGGCCCACCGCCAGCGTGGCGATCTGCGCGTTGCTCATGAACCACAAGGGCCCGATGCTGGAGACTTTCCCGTGGCGCTCGTCCAACGGGACGTAGTCGATAGAGCGGACTTCAAGTCCGCCGCTTTGGGCTGGGCCCGTCGTTGAGGTGGTCAAAATCCATCTTTCCTTGAACTCGAGTCGACCCCTCTGGGAGCCGACCGCCGCCAGTGATGGCAGCCCCGGATATTGTGATCTGCACAACATTCGAATAGAGACTAGGGGACCGTGATCAACCTGAATATGTGCGTTTGCACGGACGGGCTGCCCGGCGTCTAGGCGGGCGCACCGTATGTAACCGTGGTGTGCAACCTATGTTTCTCTCTTGTGAACTATAGGGGCAACATAGAGGCCAAAGGGTGGCGAGGGGTAGATTAGCCGCAGGCGAACACACCTTGTCGAAGGTCCCGGCGTTGGCCTCGGATGAACACTCCGCCGACCGGGCGCTTCAGCAGCGCTTTCCTTTCTCGTCGGCCTTTCCGCAACACACAGTTAGCTATGACCTTCGTCCTTATCGCAAGGGTTCCTGCGTGAGAGCGGGGAGGACGGCGGCGACGGCTTCTTCGGCTTTGATCGGGGGGTTGGGCACGTCGTCGCGACCTTCGAATGCGGCGAGGAATCCTTGATGGAAAGCAACTCCGATGAGGATCTGGGACACTGAGGCGATGTTGCTCGCTGCGGCGACGCGTCCGGTGTCTCGTTCTGCGTCCAGGTAGGCCTTGAGGCTGAGAATCGGTCCGGCTGGCCCGTATCCGCGGTTCGTTACTCCGGTGCGCATCTTCGGATCCCCGGAACTTATCGCCCAACACCGGAGGCTGCCATGGGAAAGGTCTGCACGAAGAATTCCATGAGCTGCTGGACAATTCGGGTGAGATTCTCGTCAAGGTCTCCGCTGCCGGGGGTCTGGATTTCCCTTCCCGCCCTATCACGGGATCGAGCTTGTTCTCGGCCGCAGCCTGGGTGAGGTTGCGGCCGAACTGGTCCAACACGGCCGAGACCGCGGGTACCCATGCCTGCGGCGCCGGTCCGGGACCGGCGTCCCCACGGGCGGTGCGCGCGCCCGTGGAGCCCGGGAGCATCCGCATGATCTGCCGGCGCAGCCGGCCCGGGTCCGTTCCTCGCCTGACCAGCACCTGGACGCTCGGCCAAAGAAACCCCTGCCCGCACGGGGAAGGGAGTGCCTCCTCAAAGGGGCTGCGACTTCTCTTCAGCGTTACGGCGGCGCTGCGGCCTCGGAGATCATGTCGCATTGCTTTCCAAGGTTTGGAACCGGGCAGATTCCAGGAATTCTCAGCACCGACACTCCGCGTACCGCCCTGTCGAACGGCACGCGGAGCTAGGGCCCGGTCATGCGCCGCTGCAGAGGCTGGCGCATCACTGGAACCGCAGCCGGCCCATGCACCCGACCTTCGGGTTTCCTGTTGCGATGGATTGCCGGGACCTGGCTGACGTTTGTTCCACGCGGCTGCGGGTTCTTCCTTGGTGGCTTCTTCGAAAGCTTCCGTGGGGTAGCGGGCGTAGGGCGGGATGGTCAGGAAGGTGGGGAATTCTCGGGCCTGTTGCCGCACCGGGGATATTTCGGTTCGTTTTTATGTTTCCGGGCGGCTTTTTTCGTGGATGGTTCCGCAGGGGACGGACGGGTGTATCTCGAGGGTGTATCTGGCGGTGTCGTGTTGGGTGACGAGTATTCCGTGCCGGTGTTCCAGGGCGGCGGGTATCAGTTCGTTGACGGCCTCGGTGAGCTGGTCGTCTCTGCTGCGGGTCTGGCTGACGGTGATGTCCAGGCGGAGCGTCGCGGTTTCGTGCATGGGGATGTCCTTGTCGGAGCGGGCTTGGCGGGCCGCGGGTCAGATCTGCCGGGAGGGTCTTGAGGCCTTGATGCGGAAGGCGAGGATATCGTCCTGGCGGGTGAACATGGACCGTCCTTTTCCGGCGGGTTGGATCAGCCAGAGGGTGTTCCCGTCGTCGGTGACGCCGTCGGCGCGTCCGCGGGCGACTTCCTGGCCATCCTTGCTGAGCTTGATCTCGTCGCGGGTCCGGATCCTTGTCCAGTCGCGCAGGTATTCCTCGATTGTCACGGTCCTCTTTCTGCCGGCCGCACATGGTGCGGGTCTCGGGTTCTGTTTTGTGCGGCCGCGTTGATTTGCGCGCGGCTGCGTTGAGAGGTGCGGCCGGCCTGCGTGGAGGACCACGCCGGCCGGCCGTGAGGCGTCATTTGCCGGGTGTCGTGCCGCCTATGCCTTCTGTGTGGAGATTACGTCAGCCGTCGTTGCCGGCGGGGGTGGTGGTGCTGGTGTAGCCCTCGAGCTTGAGCGCGGCCTGGGCGTACTTCTGGGTGAAGGTGTCGGGGATGTTGACCTTGGAGGTGTCAACGCCGATGGTCTTTTCCTCGTCGAAGATCGTCTTGGGGCCGCCTGCAGGCATGAGGCCGTCCGGGAGGAACTGGCCCTTGTCCTGGTTCAGGGCGGCGACGTACTGGTCCTTGGAGATGGTGCTGTTCTGGACGTAGGACTGGGGCAGCTTATCGGCGATGTCCTGGGCGGAGTGGGTGCTGATCCAGTGCATCGTGTCGACGAGGGCGTTGACGACCTTCTGGGCTGCGTCCTCGTGGGTCTTGACCCAGTCCGACTGGGCAAGGAGACCGGCCGACGGCAGGGTGCCGCCAAGTGCTGCCTTGGCTCCGTCAGAGGTGGCGAGGTCGATCGAGGAAACGGCGAGGTTCTTGTTCTCAAGGGCGCCAACGGTCGGCTGGGTGGTCATGACGCAGTCAGCGGACCCGCGCTGGATGGCCGCGATGGCGGTTGCACCGGCGCCGACGGCGATCGTGTGGTAATCGCTCTTCGCGAGGCCGGCCTTCGCAGCGATGAACTGGGTGAGCTCATCGGTTCCCGAGCCGAGGTCGGTGACGCCGACGGTCTTGCCCTTGAGGTCAGCACCCGTTTTCACGTTCGCCTTGGGGCTGCACATGATGCGTTCGCCCGGGGCACTGGAGAGCTGCACGAGGTTGATGACGTTCTTGCCCTTGGACTGGAAGTCGACGGTGTGGACGTACCATGCACCGGCCATGTCCACCTGCCCGGATGCCATAGCGTCTTCGGCGCCGACGCCGCCCTGGGACTCGGTGGAAAGCTCCACCTTCACGCCGTACTTCTGGTAGTAGCCCAGCTGCTCTGCGAGCTGGTAGGGCAGGTAGATCTGCTTGTCGATGCCGCCGACCATCATCTTCACGGTGGGCATCGAGGCGGTGTCCGCGGAAGCACCGCCGCTTGCCGTGCCGTTGCTGCTTGCGGTGCTGGTGCCGCAAGCAGCGAGGCTCAGGGCGATCACTCCGGCAGCGCCGACGGCGTAGATCTTGTTCTTCATCATGGTTGTGCTTTTCCTTCTATTGTGAGGATTCGAGCGTTGGGTAAGGGGAATGGAAGCCGGCGGGTATCAGATGGCCTGGGCTTCGGAACGGTTCGGCGGCCGCCATTTGAGCAGCTTGTGTTCGAGCAAGGTGAGGAGGGCTTCGGCGCCGAGGGTGATGACTGCGATGATCACCATGCAGGCGAAGACCGTGTTGGGATCGAAGGTCCCCTGTGCCTGGCTGATGATCAGGCCGATTCCCTGCTGGGCGCCGAGCACTTCAGCGACAAGCGCGCCGATGATCGCGAAACCGAATGCCGTGTGCAGGCTGGCGATGATCCAGGTCATGGCCGAGGGGATTGTCACGTGGATCGCTACCTGAAGCGGCGAGGCACCCAGGACCCGCACGTTTCCGACCAGGTTCTGGTCCACTTCACGGACGCCCTGGAAGGCGTTGAAGAACACGACGAAGAAGACCAGGACCGCTGCGAGCAGCACCTTAGGGAAGGTGCCCAGGCCGAACGCGACGATGAAGATCGAGCCCAACACGATGCGGGGGATGGAGTTCACGATCCGGATGTACGGGCCGACCACGGCTGAGAGGTACTTGTTCGAGCCCAGGAGCAGGCCCAGGACCACGCCGACGAGCGTTCCGAGCGCGAAGCCCATGAACGCTTCCTGCATGGTGACCCAGAGGTTCTCCCAGATAGTGCCGAATGCCGTGCCCTCGGTGAAGAGCTTGACCAGGCTGTTCCAGATTTCGGTCGGCTGGCCGAAGAAGAACTTGTCCACCCAGCCCTCGGTGGTGAACCACTGCCAGCCCCCGATCACGACGACGGCGAGGATGGCACGTCCGGCCCAGACCCACGTGGTGCGGCGGGTTAGGGAACGCCGGGCGGAAGCCTTTAGCTCACTCGCTTGACGTTGCGCTTGCGCTTGTGCTTGATCTTGCTCTTGCACGGGAGCACCTCTATTGATTGTGGTTGTCATGCTGCTGCACCTGCCGATTGCTTGTAGGCGCGGGTGACTTCGTCCTTGAGGGACTCCCAGATCTGGCCCTGCAGCTCCAGGAATCGTTCCTCGTGCCGGATTTTCTGGACATCTCCACGCGGCCTGGGGAGATCGATGTCGAAGACATCCTTGATGGTTCCCGGGCTGCTGGTCATGATGACCACCTTGTCGGCCAGGGCCACGGCTTCGTCGAGGTCGTGGGTGATGAACAGGACAGAGGGGCGCAGTTCCTCCCAGAGCTGCAGCAGCTCGTTCTGCATGATGGCCTTGGTCTGCACGTCGAGTGCGCCGAACGGTTCATCCATCAAGAGGATCCGCGGGTTGTTGATGAGCGCCGCGGCCATGGCGACGCGCTTGCGCATGCCGCCGGACAACTGGTGCGGGTAGCGGTCCTCGAAGCCGGCCAGGCCCACGCGGCGCAGCCAGTCCCTTGCGAGCAAGGTGGCTTCCTTCTTGGGCGTCCCGAGCAGGACCGGTCCGATCAGGACGTTCCCGAGAACGGTCTTCCAGGGGAAGAGCGCGTCTGCTTGGAACATGTAGCTGACGCCGTTGGTGATGCCGTCAACGAGCTGGTCGTGGACCCTCACCGAGCCGGCGCTTGGCCGTTCCAGCCCGGAAACCTGAGCCAGGGTGGTGGACTTGCCGCAGCCCGTCGGTCCGACGATCGCGCAGAACTGGCCGGGTTCGACCCTCAGCGTCACATCGCGGATGGCAGTGAATGTCTCGTGCTTGGGAGTGAGGTAACGCTTGGTCAACCCGACGATGTCGATACCGGCCGCGACCTCGGCCCTCTCGGGGGCCAGGGGCGGCCGGCTGGGATGGGTGGTATTCATACTCCAAGACCTCTCTGTCTTAGGTGTTGCGCAGGTTCTTCGATTTCGTGATCTGGATCACTGGAACTATGTAAAGCTTAGAAAGTGATCATTCGTGCAAGAAGACTTCAGTAACATGTGCGCTTTAGCCGCAAAAGTGCACGTTTTGTGCGTTTTCTGCAGGGCGGTAAATGCAGTGCCGGAAGGCGGATTCCGATGAGCCGTGTGTCAATGGCACAGCGGCTGCGGGCCGGCGGCCATTTCTCGACCCTGACCGCCCAGATCCTCCTGGCCTCGCTCTCGCTGCTTGTCCTCACCGTCGTCCTGGGCGGTGTCCTCTTCACGATGATCAGCAACCAAACCTTGGACCAGCAGTACCAACTGCGTGCCCTCGGCATAGCGACTACCACGGCACAAATGCCGGAGATCCGCTCGGCTTTGGTCGCAAAAGATCCCAATCACGTCATAGCCGGACTCGCCCAGAAGATCACGGAGGCCGCGCAGCCTGACTACGTGGTGGTCACCGATCGCGCCGGAATCCGGTTCTCCCACCCGGACCCGGCACTGATCGGCCAGAGGCTGGAGGAACCCGTGGCGGTCCTTGACGGCCAGACTCATGTGGGGTTCGATCCCGGCAGCCTGGGTACGTCGGCCAACGCCAAGGCTCCGATCTTCGGATCGGACGGCTCCGTAATAGGCCAGGTGTCGGTGGGCATCGAGGAGACCCACGTCTTCAGCAACCAGATCCAGAACATCTGGTTGATCGTCGGGTTTTCGGCACTGGTCCTGGCCTTGGGGGTCGGCGGTTCGCTGTTGCTCTCCCGCAGGATCAAGCGTGTCACCTTCGATCTTGAGCCGGCCGAGATCTCATCCTTGTTGCAGGAGCGCGAGGCCTTGCTGCACGGGATCCGCGAGGCCGTCCTCGGGCTCGATGACGACGGGAAGGTGACGGTGATCAACGGCGAGGCCCGGCGGCTGCTCCGGATCGAGGAGCCGGCCCTGGGAAAACCGGTCGCCGAACTGGTTCCGGAAGGCCGGCTCCGGGACCTGCTCACCGGCGAACTCCCCGGCGCGGACCAGGTGGCGCTGACCGAGGACGCCCTGCTGGTGGTCAACCGCATGCCCGTCTCGACTGCCGGGCGGAGCGTCGGCTCGGTGGTGACCCTGCGGGACCGAACGGAGATCGAAGGTCTCGTCCGGGACCTGCATTCCGTCCGGGGCCTGATGGAGGCGATGCGCGCCCTGGAGCACGAATACGCCAACCGGCTGCACATCGTCGACGGCCTGCTGGAGATGGGGGAGGTGGACCAAGCCAGGACATTCGTCTCGCAAGTGTCCACGATGTCCAGGTCGCTCGGGGAAGGGCTGCGCTCAAGGATCGCGCCGCCGGAGCTGGCAGCCCTGCTGCTGGCCAAGGTCACCGTCGCCGCCGAACAGGACGTGCAAATGTCAGTG
Source organism: Arthrobacter sp. 01T428 (assembly GCF_056398685.1). Lineage (NCBI taxonomy): Bacteria > Bacillati > Actinomycetota > Actinomycetes > Micrococcales > Micrococcaceae > Arthrobacter > Arthrobacter sp. 01T428. Next base: position 150,784 of record NZ_JBFTPW010000010.1, read on the forward strand.
ACCGCCGAGTCCCGGCTGGAACGCCCGCAGGTTGACCAGGCGGAACTCCTGACCATCGTCGGCAACCTCCTGGACAACGCCGTGGACGCCCTGGCCAATACGCCCCGGCCACGCACGGTGACCGTACAGTTCGACGACGCCGACGGCGTTTTCATCGCCGTGCGGGACAACGGCCCCGGCGTCCCGGCGGACAAGATCGACCAGGTGGTGGTGGACGGCTATTCCACCAAGGACCCGCGGCCGGGCATGCGGCGCGGCATCGGGCTGGCCCTGGTGAGCAGGATCGTGCACCGGGCAGGGGGGACCCTGGACGTGTTCCCGGGTCCCGGCGGCAACTTTGAGGTGTGGCTTCCGGCAAACCCACACCTCGCGGCGACGGACAGGAGGGCAGGCGATGATCAGGACATTGGTGGTTGACGACGACTTCCGGGTCGCCGGAATCCACGCCGCCCGTGTCGCCAGGGTCGAGGGCTTCGAATCCATAGGCCAGGTCTACAACGCCGCAGCCGCACGGGAGGCAATCGAGCGCCTCAACCCGGACCTGCTCCTGCTGGACGTGCACCTTCCCGACGAGGACGGGCTCTCCCTGCTGCGGTCCCTGCAGGCAGCCGGAACCCCGGTGGATTGCATCATCATCACCGCCGCCCAGGATCTGGCCACCGTCAAGTCAGCCATGGCCAGCGGCGCCGTCTACTACCTGGTCAAGCCCTTCAGCTTCGAGCGGCTCCGCACACAGCTGGAGGCCTACCGGACCTGGCGCCAGGAACTGGAATCCGCATCGACCGCCAACCAGGCAACCATCGACAGCCTCTACAACGCCCGCACGGCCGGGCTCAGGGCCGCCGCCCCGGCACCGCGCCTGCAACCCACCATGCAAAAAACCCTCGACGCCGTCCGCGCCGCCGGCGCTCCCGTCACCGCCGCTGAGATCGCCGAACAGCTCGGAGTCAGCCGCCCGACCGCCCAACGCTACCTCAGCGCACTCGAACGCAAAGGCCTCCTCATCCTGGACCTCACCTACGGCACCACCGGCAGACCGCTGAACTCCTACACCGTGCCCTAACCGAGCCGGCGCCAAGCCCTCCTTTCATGCGGGTAACGGGTTTGGCAAGTGTTTTCTTGAAGTCGGTGAGATATTCCGGCCACGCGGAGTTCACCGTCCGCCGCCGGGCTTCAAAGCTGCGCTGCGGCGGGTCCACGGCAAATCCGCGCGTCCTGGCGTTCTTTGCAGGCTGCCGCTGCCACTGTTGAAAGGAGCCCAAAAACGGTGCCTACATGTTTCGCATGGCGAATGAAACTTTGGAAAGCTCAGAAGCGCCGCCGCGGCTGAGGATCGGAGCATCCAGAGGGTCTTCGACAAGATCTACTTGCCGGCTCTCGACAAGTAGGGGAGTGGGGGCGGATGCGATGAATTCCTGAGCGATATGGTTGCACTGTGCATTCATAGTGGTTGCCTGTGGCTGACAACTCGTAGTGATCTGGGCGGAAAGCTAGGTACGCCCGTCGGCACCCAGCCCCCAACCCAGAGTTGTGCAGGAAACTGACAATCCCGGCCCGGCGGGGGGCCTTGCCGCGGCCGGGATGCACACCGGGGCCCGGTCTGGAACCTGTTCGGTTGCCGGCCGATAATGAAAGCAAGCTCCCGGTGGCTTGTTGGTGCGATATCTCAAGGCCGGGACGGGAAGGAACGGTTGGCGATGCCGCTGTCGGAATCTGAGCGCAGGCGACTTCGGGACCTCGAAAGGGATCTGGCTGATGATGACCCGGTCCTGGCCAGAGAACTGGCGACGGGGAGACCTCCCGGATGGCGGCTTCGCTGGTCCGCGGGTCTCGTCCTGGTCCTGGTGGGTTTCGCAGTGATGGTTCTGGGAATTTCCGCGCAGCTTCCGGGTCTGGGCTTCCTGGGGTTTCTGCTGATGTTCGGCGGTGCTTGCGGGCACCTCGCGCACAGGATTCCCCCTTCCTGAGGCAGGGAACAGCATGCGCATCCCGGGCATCCACGACGGTTTTGATGGCCGCCGGGTTGTTGTCCTGGCCGACCGGTCCAGCTGCACGCCTCCGCCGGCGGTCGTCGCGTCGCCGGAACTGTGCACGGGCGGTGCGTGGCGGGAAGAGCCAGCGGGTGGTTTTTGTTAATCCAATAACGGTCCGGCTGCAGATGCTGCATGCGCGGTGAGCCGTGCAGGGTCCTCACCCCGCCGGGCCGTGGACGGTACCGCGCGGCGCGGCATCCGTCGGAAAAAGGCTCCGGGAGCATTTCAGGCCCGGGGATGGTGCGAATCACGGAGGTGGTTTCAATGAAGAAGTGGACGCGATGGCAGGATTGGGTCACGGTCATTGCCGGTCTCTATGCTGCCCTGTCGGTCATCTGGACCATGGCGGCCGGTTCATCAGCCGCGCTGATGGTTGTGTTCGGCGCTTTGCTGGTCATCAGCGGTGTCATCAATCTGGCCCTGCCCGGGACACCGGTCATGGAGTGGGCGCAGGCAGTTCTGGGCGCCTTGCTGTTCCTGTCTCCTTGGCTGGGTTCCTACGCCACGCAAACCGGCGTGGCCTGGACATCCTGGATCACCGGCCTGGTGGCGCTCGTCGTCACCGCGACGGCGATCAAGCCCAGCACCGAGGAACACCGGCACCACATGGTCAGCCCTTCGCACTGACCAGCCGGGAGAGCCGAATATCGGCCGGCGGGGTCGTCAGCGGACCCGCCGGCCATCGTGTGTTGTCGACCTTGGCGGCGTTCGCGCCTGGCCTGAACCGCTCTTGAGCTCAAGCGGCCTTGTCCGGGCGGGGTCACGCTTGCTTTGCCCGGGACTTGCCGGCGTTTCGGTGGCGCTCCAGAGCGGCAGACCCCGGGCCGGACGGGCGGTGCCGTGGACAGAGCGGTAGCGGTCCGGGCAGCAGTCCGGGAGTGATCCGATGGCCGGTGGAGGGTGATCAGGCCCGTCCCGGCGGATTCGCGGACCGCGGTGATGCCCGCCACGGCGGCGGCCTTGTCCGGAAACGGCCCGGAGAGGACCGTCAGGGTCCCGTCGGGGCCTGTGAGCCGGATCTGAAGTGGCCGGAACCTGAAGTGCTTGTCTTCGTCGTTGAAGAGTTCGAACGCACCTTTCATGGTTTATCTTTCTGGACGCGGAAATGACTGCGCCGGCTTCTCTTCGGGTCCGGACGCGGCGTTGCGTTCCGGAAACTCTGCTCGGGCAAGGGATCCAGTCGCGCGGCGGTGACGCGAGATACACATGTGACCTTAGGCTATGCGGCCGGCCCGCTGACCAGTGCCCTTGGGTGATAAGGCCGGCAATGTGATGGTCTGCAGTAATAGCCGGTTGCGGCAAAGCCGGTCATCGAGACGCCGGCGCATATGACCGGTCGGCGGGCATTGCCTGCTTTCTGCCGGAGTTTCTACGATGGAGACATCCCGGGTGAAGCAGCAAAACGAAGAGCGGAAGGGATTGCGATGACTGCACATGAGGCCCGTCAGCTGGTGAAACTGAGCGAGACGGACAGGACCGTGGCGTTGGGGGAGGAAGACATTCGCGGGTTCGTGGTCAAAGACCGCGACGGGGAGGATCTCGGCAAGGTCGATGACCTTCTGATCGACCCCGAGGGCGGCACGGTGCGCTTCCTGTTGGTCGCCTCCGGAGGGTTCCTCGGCATCGGGAAGGAGCACTCTTTCATCCCGGTGGATGCCGTAACCGGCATTGGCGCCGAGGAAGTTACCGTGGACCTTACGCGCGAACACGTTGCCGTGGCACCTGAGTACGACCCCGAACTAAGCAGTAACCAGGCCTTCCAGGAAGAGGTCTATGGCCACTACAACTACACGCCCTACTGGATGGAAGGCTACTTTTCCCCCCAATTCCCCCCGGACTGACTCGAAATTGAACTGTCCCGTCCGGGGTTTGAGCAGCTTCTGCTCCTGACCGCAAGCCTGAACCGGTCCCGCTCCCGGGCCCTGTGCCTCCTTTCCCGGATCCCGGGCACCAGTCCGTCCCGGATCCCGGGAAGCCCCGGACCATTTCCATCACCGGATCCGGTACCGGTTGCCGACCCTGCTGTGCCGGATCCCGATGCCGATCCTGAACTGCCGCGTTCGGCTGCGGTGGGGTGAACCGGCGATGCCGGTCTATGACGATTTCCCCCCCGAAGGAGTGAGAAAGCATGCCGAACAAGAAGAATCCGGGCCTGAAGGACCCGGAGTTGTACGAAGAACTCAGGAAAGACGGTGCATCCAAGGAGAAGGCTGCCCGCATTTCCAACGCTGCCGCCAAGGAAGGACGTGGAACCGTCGGCAGCCGCGGGGCCAACGCGGAAGACTACGACGAACGCACCGTTTCGGAACTGAAGGCCCGGGCCAAGGAACTGGGCCTGCACGGTGGAAAGAAGAAGTCAGAACTGATTGAAGCCCTTCGAAACCACTAACGCCCGGAAGCCGCGGCCAGCCGGTGGTGGGCCATCCCGGTTTTCCAAAAGCGCCCTGCCCTCTTCCAAGGGCACCCTGCGGGACGCTTTGGTCTTCCCGCAGCACCGACCGGTCGTGGGGGCAAGAATACGCCGGGGCGCTGACCGACGTCGTCCGGGCTGGGATGTTCGCGCCTTGGCCGGCGGTGACTTGGTGCGGATCCGGCCGGTCATGCCGCCGCCGGTATGACCGG